>JANPJE010000111.1:0-31745 GCA_031425355.1 Spirosoma sp.
CAATCAACAACCACGAATTCCCCGAATGCAATCCATTCCATTTCATACCATTCATGAAATAATGTAGCAAAAACGTTCCGCATCACTCCTTTCCTACTTTAATAAACAATCCCCGCTTTGGCCCGAACGGCGTCTAACAAAGCCATCAGATTCAGGCTGTCGTCTAATGACCAGAGCGGGCTTTCGGTTCGGCCTTCGGCCAGACAGTGCATTACGTGCTGGGCCTCGTAGTCGTATCCGTGCGTATTTCGGTTAAACGAGAATGGGGTTGTCGGTTGGTCATCGCGTTTGAGCGTTAGCCCTTTTGTTTCGTGAAAGCGGCTATGAATACGTATCTGACCGGTTTCGCCCTGAATTAATCCAAGGCAATCCGTTGTGGTCAGCAACGTGCTGTCTAACAGAGCCAGTTGCCCATCAGCGTAGGTCAGCACCATGCCACATTGCTCGTCAACGCCTGTTTTGCCGAAGGTAGCCGATGCGTTGATGGTTGTAGGTTTTCCTAAAATCAGGTACGCTAAAAAGAGCGGATAAATGCCAATATCGAGCAATGAACCGCCCCCTAATTCTTTATTAAAAAGTCGGTTTTCGGGTACAAATGGGGCTTTAAAGCCGAAATCAGCCCTTACCGAAACAACTTTCCCGATGGCTCCGGACTTGATTAAATCGAGCACAAATTCAATGCCCGGCATAAATCGACTCCAGAGTGCTTCCATCAGAAATACGCCTTTTGCCCGTGCCGTTTCAACCATTTCCCGAACCTGTTCGCTATTCATGGCAAACGGTTTTTCACCCAGAACAGAAATGCCGCCATTGAGCAGCATCATTACGTGTTCGTGGTGTTTGACGTGCGGAGTGGCTACGTAAACGACATCTAAACCGGGCAGAGTGAGCAGGTCTTCATAAGAGCCGAACGCATGCGGCACGTTGTATTCTTTGCCAAATTCATCGGCACGTTGCTGGTCAGACGACGCAACGGCGTAGAGTTCTGCATTAGGTAAGGTAAGCAGGTCCTGCGCGAATTTGTGGGCAATACGGCCCGGTCCTAAAATTCCCCAGCGAGTCATGGTATAAAGGCTTAGTGAGTAGGTTGGCTATTGGATAAGATGACGAGTCGGTCAATCATCAAATCTATCTTTTTTTTCTAAGTTGCGCCCTCAACCACGCAGTCTTTCTGTGAAAAACGTTCGGTTCCTTTCTTTACTGCTTAGTTTCTTCCTGATTTGTTTCGGTTCATTTGCCCAATTAGTTGAACAGCCTGATCCATTACGTCCAGCCACAAAAATGCCGGATAGTACGCGGGCCACCTCCCCTACCGATTCGAGCCATGCAGAAACCATTGACCAGAACAAGCAGAAAACCAAGCAAGTCGACTCAACCATAACTATTCTCCGGTATCGGTTTACGGCGGACGGTACGATCACATCAGGCAACATTAACCGGGCGTTGTTGCAACTAACCAGTTCGTTTGATTACCAATTGAGTCATTATTTCAAATTGTCGGGCAATCCGTCGTTTGTGTATGGCCGCCAAAACGGGATTCTTGCCGAACGGGAGTGGTTCGGCGATTTACGTACCACCTATCGGCACGAAAAACGGCTGTATTATTTGGCGTTTGGGTCGTATGAACGTAGTAACCTGCGGCAAATTAACCACCGCTGGACCGCAGCCGGTGGTCTGGGCTACAAACTGCTGAATCGAAAACGGGCTTATGTCTCGATTACCGATGTCATTCTGCACGAAAACACTGACTTTATCGAATCAAACGATATTGCTATTTTCCGTAATTCCGTGCGTCTCTTCGGCGAATACACCTTCGATAATAATCGGTGGACAGTTACGCACACAACCTTCTATCAGCCCGCATTGAGTCGTCCGGAAAGCGGCCCGCGTAACGTACGTTGGAACGCCAGCCTGAGCATACAGATAAAATTGACGGAAGTGATCAGCTTGCGCTCGACCGTGGCAAATGCTTACGAAAGCGTTGTTGTACCGGGTCGACAAAACGACGATTTTCGGTTCACCGTCGGGTTGGCGTATGAGAGGAAATAGGAGGAAGGGAAGGAAAGAGAATGTTCTTGGACTCACTCCCTTTCCTCCCTTCCTCCTTTTCTCCCTTCTATTGCTTCTCCGGGAAAGGAATAATCAGTCGTTCGCCCCGTGTGGCAATGTCTTTGTTTTTTTTGTTGGCCCGCATAATGGCTTCCTTACTCACGCCGTATTTCTGGGCAACGACCCGCAGTACGTCGCCCGCCCCGACGGTATGAACGGCCATTGCTTTCACGTTTAGCTTTGTAACCCCCGCTTTAACGTCGCTCTCCGACACACCGGGGTTAAGGGCTTTTAACGTATTGAGCTTCATATTATACCGATTTGCCACGCCATAAAAAGTCTCGCCTGCCCCAACAGTATAGGTGCTCGAAACACCACCCGGTTTCACCTTTACCTTCGCAACAACCGTTTCGACTTTTGGCTTCTCGACTTTCGGCTTTTCCACCGTTTTCGGCTTTTCGGCTACGGTGGGTTTAGCGGCAACCGGCTTCTCATCGGCACCGGACTTACCATCCGTAGTTTCGCGGTTATCTTCGGCTACTTCCTCGGCTTTTGCTTCAGTTGCATCGGGGGGTGGCGTGGCTTGCGAAAGATCGACGGGGGCAGGTTGCGAGGACGTATCAGCTTCCTGCGGAGCCATCAGCATTTCGGGATCGCTTTGTGCCAGAGGCTGCTGCGACGTTGTATCGAGTGCTACGTTGGTCAGTTCATCGGAGCCGTTGGTATCGTCGGTAACGTAGCCATAGCCAACGTAAAGCAAGGCGGCAATCAGGCCCACCAGTGCAACAAGCGTGATAGTAGGCAAACCGGAATTTCCGGCCGGGCGTGGGTTGGATGATTGATTTTCGGCATCCATAATATACGTTGTATTGGGTTAGGGTGTGGTCAACTGTCGGCTCATATCGGCCACTTTTTCTTTTAAATTTTCCTTAAACTGACTCAGATTTCGGGCAATCCCTTCATCAGACGTACCAATGATCTGAGCAGCCAGAATTCCGGCGTTACGTGCTCCATCAAGTGCCATTGTCGCTACCGGCACACCGCCCGGCATTTGCAGAATGGACAGAACAGAGTCCCAGCCATCAATCGAGTTACTGGATTTAACCGGTACGCCAATTACAGGAAGCGTTGTCAGCGAGGCCACCATACCGGGCAAATGAGCCGCCCCACCTGCCCCGGCAATGATAACTTTCAATCCCCGACTGCGGGCGGTTTTTGCATAATCGACCATTTTTTCGGGCGTCCTGTGGGCCGACACAATGTCCATTTCCCACATTACGCCCAACTCGGTCAGCACATCGGCGGCCTCCTGCATCACCTTTCGGTCAGACAGACTGCCCATTATTATACCTATCATTCAGATTACTACGAATTTACTCTCTGCAAAATAACGGACTTTGCCCCAGAAGGTGTCGATTTGCAGACGGCAATTTGATTAAATATTTCTCCCATACCCTAATATGATGATTATATTCCTTTTTTCACAGCGGAATATCAGACAATCTTAAGCCCGTCAAATTTCCGGCCCAGAATGGCTACATCGTCGGCACCAAGGTAGTCGTGGAGGAGGGTTGCGTAGATTTGACGGAAATCGACGGAGTACGTCAGGTCGCCGTCGGTTAGTTTCGTCAGGTTCGGGGCTTCGTTCAACACGCGCCGTGCGGACAGGCCACCGCCAATCAGAAATACGTTATTGGCCGTTCCGTGGTCGGTTCCGTTGCTGGCGTTCTGCTTCACGCGCCGACCAAATTCCGAAAACGTCATCAACAATACGTCCTTCCGGCGTCCGGCAGCTTTCAAATCCGTCATGAACGCGCCCACCGCGTCGGCATATTGCCCCAATAGTCGCTCCTGTTGCCCCGGCTGGTTGATGTGCGTATCGAATCCGCTAATGGACACGTAGTAAACGCTCGTAGCGACCCCCGACTGAATCAGTTGCGACACCGTTTTCAGCCGGTTACCCAGTTCGTGATTTGGGTAAGTCGCTGGTGTACGCTGCACATTGGTTTTGTTGTAAACATACTCCGCCGATGACACCGTTTCGGCCAGTGTTTTGTATAAATAGGCGACAGATTCCGGCTCGTCGTGTTCGTGTTTTTTGCTCAGACCGGCCACCAGATTACTGCGGGTCTGATTGTATAATTTTTTCGGGTCCAGCACCGCTAACCCGTTCAGGTTACCCCCTTTCAAGGCCAGACTTAACGTATCGTCCACTTCAATTGTACGAAATGGTTCCTGCGCTTTTCCCGAACAGGCTGCATCCAAATAACGCCCAACCCAGCCCGTATTCAGGTATTTATCCGAATCGCTGGCCGTTTGCCAAATGTCCATCGAGCGAAAATGCGATCGGTCAGGATTGGGATAACCGACGTTGTTGATCACAGTCAGCAACCCTTCGTCGTATAACGATTTCAAGGGCATCATGGCCGGATGAAGTCCAATTTCGTCGTTCAGCGTCAACACTTTTTCGGGTCGAATGGCAATTGTCGGACGTTCGCGGTAGTAAATGTCGTTCCGGTAAGGCACAACCGTATTCAGGCCATCGTTTCCGCCCGACAGTTGCACGATAACCAGAATTTTACCGTTCGAGGCCGGGCGTTGCCCAAGCATCTGCGCTTCGTAGGCTTTCAGAAAGTGCGGAATCAGCATCGTTCCCGCCGTTGTCAAAGCCGATTGTTGGAGAAATTTTCTGCGATTCATGGTTTGAATGACTGACTGATAGCGTGATTGACTGATTGAGTAGCTGGCGCATAACTTATTCAATCAGTCAATCACGCTATCAGTCAAAATTAAGTAAGTTGATATTCGGGCAGGCTCATTAGTGCCGCCGTCAGGATATGAATACGTTCAGAGCGCGTTTGGTCTTGCTTAGCCTGTTTTTCGATAAGTACCCGCTGGTCTGTGCGCAGCGGAAACGGCAATAGTATGCCTGCAATGGCGTTTGTCAGTTGGTTATCAGGCGTTTTGGCGAATGCAGTTTCAAAATCGGTCCAGTTAACCGTGGTGCGAAACTGCTGTCCGCCTTTTCGCGCGAGGGATTGCGTATTCACATCGCCATCGTCTTTCGGACGGACCAGCACATCAGCAGACTTCAACACGTAATTGGGCAACTGCATCCGAAAGAGTAGACTCGATGAGTCGATCCAGTTTTTGCCGCCCGGCCAACCCGCTACGTTCGGTGGGTAAAACAGGACCTGTCCCAGCGTTCGCTGCACAAAAATCTGCGATTGCGGCTGCTCGAACTGCACGCCGAGCGTGTGCCGCAAACCAGCCAGTAACTCCACCGGCGATTTAATATGAGCACCCGCATTTTTGGGATCATAAAACCAGTCCGACGTGAAAATCGTCTCCATCAGTCCGGCGATATCGTAGCTGCTTTTGTAGAATTGTGCGGCCAGTTCATCGACCCGACGTTTGTCTTCGGTTTCGTTGACGAAGAAGCGGTAGATTTTTGCCGTGATAAACCGGGCCGTTTGCTTATGGTCGAGCAGCATCGCCACTACGTCCTCGCCGGTAAAGGCTCCATTCTTGCCGAAAATCGTTTTTTCGCCTTCGTCATGGACCCGTTCGCGAAAAACAAACTGGCCTTCGGGCGTAAACTGCCAGCCAGTGAAGGCTCGGGCGGCTTCCTTGATATCGTGTTCCGAGTAATTGCCCCGCCCTAACGTAAATAACTCCATCACCTCGCGGGCGAAGTTTTCGTTGGGCGCATTCTTCCGATTTTGCTGGTTGTTCAGAAATTGCAGCATGGCCGGTTCTTTCGACACCGCCATGAGCAACTCACCGAACGTACCGAGTGCGTTTTGCCGAATCGTATTGGCGTACTGCTGCATGAACAGCGGATTGCGACCCATTGTCCGGCACGCAAAATGGCCATGCCAAAACAGGGCCATTTTCTCGCGCAGGGCCGATTTCCCGGTCGCCATCCGGTCGAGCCATTGCAGATTTAGGTCGCGCACTTTTTCGGTATTTTGCCGAATGCGTTCTTTCAACATGTCTTTGTCGAGCTGCCCTTCGCGAAACAATCCTTTCAACTGTTTCTTCGATTCGTTTTCGGCTGGCTCAACCACTTTCAACGGCTCCACGGATTTACTA
Source organism: Spirosoma sp. (assembly GCA_031425355.1). Classification (GTDB taxonomy): domain Bacteria; phylum Bacteroidota; class Bacteroidia; order Cytophagales; family Spirosomataceae; genus Spirosoma. The sequence goes on from JANPJE010000111.1 coordinate 6,145, forward strand.
TCCGAAATCAGTTGCCGCACTACCTTCTGCAAAGGTTTTCGGGAAGCTTCGTCCAACTCAGCGGGGGTGGCTCCAAACCCCGCCCGGCTGAACAGGTAGCGGGTTTGTTGCTGTCTTGTCAGTTTATCCATACCTGATAAGCGTTCACTATAGGTATAGGACAAGTTAAAGCAAAAAGCGTTTAATAGACAGTAGATTAAAAATTAGGGAAGTGCCGGATTGCTTACCACGCAACGGAAATCGCCTTTTTTTCGTAACGAATACGTACCTTCATTACCAGGCCAGCAAACGGCCCGTTTTTATTCGTATGCAACAACGTTTATGGTCCTTCAAGAGTTGGTTAGTCGTTTTTCTGGTACTGACCGCCGTTACGTTTTTATCCGCTCAGTCACTGCCGCAGTACAGCATACAGCAGCGGACGGAGCAAAAAGAACTGCAAAAATCCATTGAGCAGGGACAAACGGAGAATTATCGCCAGGCGGTGGTCGAAGCCAGGCGACTGAACCGCCCCGTCGAGCAGGCCTCGCCATCGGGTCGGGTTGTCATACTACGTGGCATCAACAGCCGGGGGGAACTCATCTACGACGCCACGCACAGTGCCACGCGGGCTGCCCAAAGCACCCGTACCACCGCGCTGTATGCGGGCGGCAGTCTTGGCGTGTCGCTGTCGGGCAGTACGCTGACGGATAAACTGGGCATCTGGGATGGTGGCAAGGTACGCACGACACACGCTGAGTTTCGCAACGGCACCGCAAGCCGTGTGGCGCAGGTTGATAATGCAACGACCATATCCAGCCACGCCACCCACGTATCTGGAATTATGATGGCAGGCGGTGTCAATCCGCAGGTAAAAGGCATGGCGTTCGGTACAAATTTGCGGGCATATGATTTTAGCCGCGACCTCACCGAGATGAGTGCAGCCGCACCGAATATGCTCGTTTCCAACCATTCGTACGGATCAAACGCGGGCTGGATTTATAATGACAGTCGCTTAACGGCTACTAAATGGGAATGGTGGGGCGATACAACCATCAGTCAGACAGAGGATTACAAATTCGGGATTTATAACGATGTGACTGTTTCGTGGGATCAGCTTGCCCAGAATTTTCCGTATTACCTGATCGTTAAATCAGCCGGAAACAATCACGGCGATAACGGACCCGGCCCAGGCCAGCCATACTATTTCGGCTCCAGCAGTTCGACCAGTACGGTGCCCCGCAAAAACCAGGACGGTTACGATCAGATCAGTACGTATGGGAACGCCAAAAACAGCCTGACCGTGGGAGCGGTGGGTTTATTGAATTATGGGTATAACCAGTCGACCGATGTACCGTTAAGCGGTTTCACGAGTTGGGGGCCAACGGATGATGGACGTATCAAACCTGACCTTGTTGGCGTGGGCGTCGCAGTGCTTTCCTCTACGGCAGAAAGCGACAGTGCTTATTCGTCCTACAGCGGCACCTCAATGGCATCGCCCAACGTAGCGGGATCTCTTTTGCTGCTTCAGGAGTTGTTTTCGCAACGGAACGGCGGTGCGTTTCTCCGCTCCTCAACGCTCAGGGGACTGGCTATTCATACCGCCGACGAAGCAGGAACAACACTTGGACCAGACTACCGGAATGGGTGGGGACTGCTGAACGCCGAACGTGCCGGACGCGCCATCCTGAATACCGACCAGACGTATCTGATTAGCGAACGGACACTGAATCAGGGCGAAACGTACACGGTAACGGTGATCTCTTCGGGAAAAGGGCCGCTCGTTTCGACCATCTGCTGGACCGATCCTGTTGGAACCGCTACGTCTCCCTCAACCGCCACGCTGAACGACCGGACGCCCAAGTTGGTCAATGACCTCGACATCCGCATCAGCGATGGCACAACCACAACGTTACCCTGGATTCTTGACCCCGACAACCCGGCTAACGCAGCCACGCGGGGCGATAATATCCGGGATAACATTGAGCAGGTGCTGGTGGCGAATCCCGTGCCCGGCAAAAGTTATACGATAACGATCACTAATAAGGGGACACTGAACGGCAACAAGCAAGATTATGGCTTACTTATGAGCGGCATTGGCGGAAAAGCGTACTGCGCATCGGGGGCTAACTCAACCGCCGATACGAAAATCAATCAGGTTCAGTTTGGCAGTATCAATCAGGCCGGTGCGAGCGGCTGTACGTCGTACACGGATTTTTCGCAAACGACAACCACCGTGCAGGCCGGACAGCAAATTCCATTGACGGTATCCCTCGGTACGTGCGGAGCAACCAGAAATGCAGTCGTGAAAGTCTTCGCCGACTGGAATCAGAATGGCAGTTTCGATGACGCGGGCGAAACCCTCGCTACATCGGGCGCACTGGCCAACTCAGCCCAATTTACCAGCACCGTGACCATTCCGGCAAGCGTTCAGAATACGCAGTTTATCCGGCTTCGGATTGTCGCTTCGGAAACAGACAATGCCGCAACAGTCTCGGCCTGTGGCAATTACGGAAATGGCGAAACGCAGGATTACGTATTGAATGTTGTGCAAACGACCAACGACGTCGGAGCTACCGCGCTGCTATCGCCCGATGCGAGTGCCACTTTCTGCGGACAGACCGGCACCGACGTAACAGTCGCCGTTCGCCTGAGCAATTTCGGCACTGCCGATCAGGTAAACATACCCGTCAGCGTCAAAATCACCGATGATGCCAACACCGAACTAACGACATTAACGGCAACCGTAGCCAAACTTTCGGCTTTTCGGCAGAGTACGTTATCGCTGAAAATACCGGCGGGCACGGCTTTAGCTGCCGGGAAAACGTATCGGTTCACTATCTCAACCGGACTTGGCACTGACCAGAACACAACCAACAATACTATCGTCGAAACCCGCACTACGGCCAATGCGCCCACGAATGGGCTGTTTACGGTAACGCGTTGCGGCAGTGATTCGGCGATTTCACTCCGAAATACGGGTGGTGGAACGGCTTTTTGGTACGATGCCCCGATAGGTGGCAATCTGCTTGCGGCTGGCAATCAGGTCGCGGTCAGATCATTGCCAAATGGTGGACAATTTTACGCCATCCTCAATGACTTTTCGGGAACGGTAGGCCCGGCCGGTAAAAACGCGTTTGGTGGTGGTTCGTATGGCACCGGATTTCAGCCCGCGCCCCTTATTTCTACCCAGGTCCCGTTGCTGATCGAAAGTGCCCGCTTGTACATTGGTTCGGCTGGAACGCTGACGTTCACGGTTCGTAAATACGATAACACGGCGGTGTCGAGTGTTACGCTCGATGTTGCTCCAACGAGAAACCAGACCACAGCCGCCCTCAGTGGCGGTATTTACCCCGACGACCCAACCGATCAGGGTGCTATTTACGCCCTGAATCTCCGCATTCCGGCAGCAGGGGATTATAAAGTTACGATAGAGTACGGTGATGGAGCGTCTATTTTTCGCAGTAATACGGCGGTAAGCGGTTTGCCATTCCAACTCAAAACGCAGACCGGACAGCCAATTATGACCATGAAAGGGTCATTGTTCAATAACGGCACGACGACCGACACGCTTAAAGCCGCCTGGTATTATTTTTATAATCTGCGCGTTCGCTCGCTCGATTGCCCTGCCCCAACCCGAACGGTGGTGGCTACATCGAACGGTGTTGGGACCGTCGCGACCATTACCCCGAACGGTTCGGCCAGTGTATGTGAGGGAGGCAGCGTAACGCTTCAGGCCAATACAGGCAGTGGACTTACGTATCAATGGTATCGGGATGGGCAAGTCATCGCTGGTGCCACGAACAGTCTGATTCAGGTCGCTACAGCCGGCAGTTACGCTGTTCAGGTCGCCAATAGTTGTTTGCCGGTACGGTCGTCAGCCGTTACCGTAGCGGTACAAACGTCGCAGACACCGGTCATTACAACGAATGGTTTTACGCTGACGTCCACAGCCGTAGCCAATATTCAGTGGCTACTCGATGGCGTACCAATTCCGGGCGCGACAGCACCAACCTACGCCGTTACAAAATCGGGTCGATATTCGGTGCGAGGCAGTGTAAATGGGTGTGGCGAAGCTATTTCGAACGACGTATTCCTGACCATTCTGGCAACCGAACCGGTGGATGATGGCGACTTGAGCGTTTATCCGAATCCGGCAACGCGACAGATAACCGTATCGATGGAAGCAACGTCAGCCTTGCCCAAACCGCCCACCGTTCGTCTGACCGATTTGCGCGGACTAACGATCCGGACGGCGACAATGCAGCGAGAAGGCAAAAAATATTCAACACTGTTCGATATTACCGAGTTGGCGGGCGGTACATTTTTTGTTGTGGTCGAAGGTGATCAGAATCAGACCGTTCGGGTGAAACGCATTCGCAAATATTGATCGTACCTTTCTTTACCGATAATCTCATAGTAGAAATGAGACGGTTTACACAAAAAATCGGGTCAATTCATTGCGGTTCTGCGATGAAATGACCCGATTTATAAAAAAATAGCAGCGACCTGATCCTGTCTATCCCGGTTACTTCGCTTTTCCTGATGCAGCTTCCTGCGCAAGAGCCAGTTTCACCGCTTCGTAGAGGTTAACGATACCGCCCGTTTTCGACAACGTAGTAAAATCAACCGTATCCGTCGATTCAGGTCTGATTACTTTGGTCGTGTACGGCGTTGCCGATTTGAGAATGATCTGCTTAATATCGGAGTAGGTCAACTTTGGAAAGTACGATTTCAGTACGGCAGCTACACCCGCCACAACCGGCGAAGCCATGCTGGTACCGCTATTGTTTTCGTACTTACTGCCCGGCACAGTCGAGTAAATATCTTTGCCCGGTGCGAATACGTCCACATTCTGCTTGCCATAGTTTGAGAAACTGGCAATCAGGTCGGTGGTGTTTGGCTCGGCACTGGCTCCCACCGTAATCACGTTAGGAATTGCCGATCCGTCGATAAAGCGGGGAGCCGGGTAATTGGCCGACGTATCGATGTCTTTGCCATCGTTTCCGGCAGCATGAATCATCAGAACACCTTTAGAGAGCGCGTACCGTTCAGCATCCTCAACCGTTTTCCGCTGGGGTGAATAATCTTTTCCGAAGCTCATGTTGATAATCTGCGCTCCATTGTCAACAGCATACCGAATGGCATTTGCTACGTCTTTGTCGCGCTCATCGCCATCGGGTACGGCCCGAACGCCCATAATCTGTACGGCGTCGGACACGCCCAAAACGCCAAGATTATTCGTGCGGTCGGCACCGATGATTCCAGCTACGTGTGTGCCATGATCGGGGCGGGGACCCGCGATGTCGGCATTTCCGTAATCGCGCTGGTTCAGGTCATTTGGATTGTCACCTACAATAGCCCGGCTATCGAATTCAGGATTGTAGTTGTATTCGGCGCGTGATTTTAATTGCTCGTTTGCCTTTTCGAGTTCGCTAATAACGGCATCAGCATCCGCCACTCCCTGCTGACGTAGCAGGCGTAGAACGCCCGTTACAGGCCGTTTCAGGGCAGCATCGGTGAGCGTGTCGGCCGCTTTACGCAGGGTAAGCGTGTCGAGTTTAGATACATTTAGTGCTTTTTTCAGGCTGGCAATCGTCGTTGTGTACTGCGTATAAAACTGATTGATTCCCTGATACTGAGCCTTGTATTGCGCCTGATTTTTCTCGACCTCTGCCTTTGTTTTCACGTAGAGATCGTATTCTTTCTGTTGCTCCGGCTTCAGTGCTTTCCTGTCTTTCCCGTCGTATTGAGGCTTTAACTGGACGTAAAGCCGGGTTACTTCAGCCGTTTCATACCCGACATTGCGACCGTCTTTTCCACCAATGAAGTTCCACCCATGAACATCATCGACGTAGCCGTTTTTATCATCGTCTTTCCCATTTCCGGCAACTTCTTTTGGATTCACCCACAACACCCGGCGCAAATCCTGGTGTGTAGTGTCTATTCCGCCGTCGATGACGGCCACGATGACAGGCGTTGGTTTGCGCCCATTGAGGAGTTCGCGATACGTACGTTCAACGCTGATGCCAGCCGTATTATCGGTTTTATCACGCAGATACCACTGCGTTTCCTGCGCCGACGCTGCCAAAGAAAACAGACAAACTGACGCACTGATAAGGAGTTTCTTCATGAATTTAGAACAAAAAATATTCACAAATTACGAAGAATGTGGCTAATAAATTGACTTAAAATTTGTTAAATAGCCTCTATATCTCTCTTATGGCTTGCTGTGGGTGCTGTTTCGATAGTGTTCCCGTAACATGTCTTCGCCAAAATCATTGGTCAGATCCCGCACAACGGTATGTATATGGTTGGCGTTGGTTTGGGTGTTGTCATATTCAATTAATAGGGTTGGGCCGTGAATCCGGTAATACCAACCTTTCCCTTCTCCCAGTTCCGGCGTCAGGTCGCCAGCCCAGGCAAACCGCAAACTGTCCAATCCGGATTTTTCCAGCTTCGCCATCTGCTGCTTTGCGAGCGTAACCCGGTAATTGGTTAGATAGACTTCGAGTAAGGATAAAAAAAGTTTGCGCTGTTCAGGATTCATTTCGGATAGCATCAATCCATCCATTTTTTCCAGTGATGCCGTGCGCCGGTTGCTTGTAACGATCTCAGGGTAAGCCACTCCCGCCAGAATTGCTTTTTTGCGCTGCTCGGCGTCGAGCGTTTTGAGCAACGCAAACGCCTGTTCCGTTTCCTGTTTCAATATCTGTCGTCCCTTCTGGGGCAAATCATTCACGCGCGGGTCACCCATGCGTTTATCGGCCATGCCTTTGTCATACAGTAGAATGCCCGGATTACTACCGAAAAATGTAGGTGTTTGAGCCAGCACCTGACCCCCACCGGATGGTGCAGTCATCGACAGGAAGTTAAGAGACAAATGATGTCCTTCAACTCGCCAGCTCCACGGACTCTTCACTGCTGGCTCGCCGAAGATCGTAAACGAATAATTTTCGGGATCACGATACGTATCGTTGGGTGGCCGATTATCAATCACACGCAGCACATTTTCCATATCGATTATGGCCGTTGCTTTATCGTATCCCTGCTGGCTTAGACCGGTTTTAAGCATGGCCATTGCGGCCTTACGCTGGTCAGGCGTCATCTGTTTCAAAGGCAATCCTTTTCGTTCGCGGGGAACAAAATGCCAGTTAAACCGCTCAGCATCGTCGAGCGGATAAGTCGCTTGTTTGCGCTGTTCGGGCGAGAGCGTTGACAGGAACGCGGTCGCGGCATCGAGCATTTCGTCTTTCACACGCTGCTGGGCAGCTACTTGTTTAGGTGGAGAAGCCACTTGCTGAGCGATAGCATGACCGGCCAGTAACCAGCAAAAAACGAAGCGTTTCATAAGCAGAGATATTGATACGTAATTGATAAAGCGAGAGAGAGCCGCCATTTACCTGTTTTGCCGTAACTACCGTTCAATCAAACGATTTGCACGATATGCAACTGTTTCGCCAACAACCGTAGCCCTTTGTCAGTTTACCAGTTAACTCACTGTCAACGTTACGATATGTCCACTCGGCCCCCTAATGATAGCACAAGTCCGTTCGATCATCTGGCACTGCGCTACCTGCGCCAGTCGCTCGATACATCACATCCCGTTGATGAACCGTACGTACTGAATCCTATCGAAAGCCGGGTGATTCGCCGAACAAAGATTGTCACACTGACAATGGCTTCTTTACTGGGCGTTCTGGGCGTTCTTCTGCTCTACGGACCTCAGTATATGTGGCCGGATTTGTTCACCACCACCACTGTTGGCTTTTTCGGCAGTGTCTATGAACTGCCCCTTATCACTACGCTGTACGGCATATTGTTGGTTTATATAGAGGTAAATCTACTGGTTGTTCTGAACCTCCGTGGGGTGAAGTCTATCATGCAAGTTTGCCAGTTCCCGAATGCCCACGACGCCCAATATGAGCGGCATCTGCAAGCATTAGCCAACGCAGCGCTGGAGAAGACAAACCGGGGCATTTTCCGGTTTGGTATTGACCCCTACCTGAATATGCCGCGTTGGGGTCTGACTATTTTCTTTCTGTTGAATATGGTCAAAGCGGCTCTAACCAACGTAGCGTTGAAGTTTTTGTTGAAACGTTTTTTAGGTCGTTATGCCCTGCGTCAGGTGACTGATCTGGCCGGTATGCCCATCTATGCGTTTTGGAATGCCTGGGCCTCGTGGCAGGTGCTTCATGAAGCCCAGATTCGGGTAATGGCTCCGACAACTATTCGGGAGTTTGTGCATGAACTGCACGAAGAATGGGGCAAAAATGACGAGTTCAGACCACTGATTCTGGAAGCGCTACAGTACGTCGCTATTCTGAAGCGGCAATACAACTACGCCCATTTTCTGCTCACCGAAACACTGATAGACCGTTTTGAATTGCAGACCGACCTGCCGTTGACGGGCAATTTTCCGGATCGGGTAGCTCAGGCACCGATTGCCGTTCGCCAGAGTTTAGAGCGGCTTATTGTCTTTGGCGTTCTGGTCGATGGCAATTTATCCTTCATCGAAAGAAGGCGTTTACGCGCGTTACGTAAAAAAGGGTTTTTAACCCACTCTGGCAGCGAAATACAACGAATTGGCAACGATTACAATCAGGGGCGTGGGTTGTGGGTCTGACCGATTTACAGTAGCCATACTTAATAAACTATCAGGCAGGTAAGCTGATTTGTACTTGCTCTACGGGATCATTTTTCCTAACACGTACTTCATTAATCCGCTTATCGTCTGCCGACAAAACGTGAAAAACAAAATCGGCGTAGATCACCTCCTCTCCGGATTTAGGTAGCCGATTAAATAACTCAAGCAGTAAACCGCCGAGCGATTCGCTCTCACCCTGAACGGCTTCGAACGTAGTGGCGTCGACGTTCAAAATTCGGCATACGTCAGTTAGGGGTATTTTGCCCTCGAATATTACGGTTCTGTCATCTTCGCGCCGGTAGCCAACGGGTGTTTCGTCGTCAAACTCGTCGTTAATGTCACCAAAAATCTCCTCAATAATATCTTCTAGGGTTACCAGACCACGCGTTCCGCCGTACTCATCGACTACGATGGCGATGTGAACACGTCGCTTCTGAAAATCCTGGAGCAGATCGTCAACTTTTTTATTTTCGGGGATAAAAAACGCGGGACGTAGTAGCGATTGCCAGCGAAATGAATCATCCTGATGAATATGCGGCAGCAAATCTTTGATGTACAGAATACCTTCGATCTGATCCAGCGATTCACGATAAACCGGCACCCGCGAATACCCGGACAAATTTATCTGTTCCATCAGTTGGCTAAACGACAGATCATCTTCGACCGCTGAGATATCTAATCGCGCCCTCATCACCTGACGGGCGGTCAGGTTACTAAAATTAACAATGCCTTTCAGAATTTCCTTCTCTTCAACCGTCGTGTTCGCCCCGGTCAGTTCGACTGCCTGGCTTAACTCTTCAACGGACAATTTGTACCCCCGTCGCTGAATCCGGCTATCGACTTGATTGCTCAAACTAACCAATACCATGGCCAGCGGACGAAACACCGTCAGGCCAATTTGGGCCAATGAAGCGGTTCGGCGAGCCACTATCAGACTGTTCTGACTGGCATACACTTTAGGAACGATTTCGCCAAACAGGACAATGGCTACCGTCGTTGTCAAGGCGACAACGGGCAGTACCCAACCCAAACCCTGGGATTTTTGCGAGAACTGCCATGTTAAATACGTGACAATGACGACGATGGCAATATTGAGTAGGTTGTTGAAAATAACCAGCGACGCCAGCAGACGCTTGGGGCGTTCGAGAAGTGTCGCAATTCGCTGATCGTCCATCAAACTGCTCTCCCGGCATTGAGCACGATCGTCAGGAGAGAGGGAGAAGAAAGCGGCTTCGGAAGCCGACACTAAGCCGGCAAGCGTGAGCAGCAAAAGAATCAAAGCCGTGTAAGGACCGTATAAATCAAAATAGGTGCCCCAGCCGTCTGTGGCCAGGAACACCTGTCGAGGAAGAGGATCACCAGGGTCCATGTATATTAAATCTCGTTCAACAATTGAGCGCGTGGCATGAATTAGAACGGCAGATCGTCGTCGCCACTGTTGCCCTCAAACGGTACTGGTTCTGGCTCCCGGCGGGACGCTGGAGCCTGCTGGCGTGTGGCTGGAGCAGGCTGCGGTGCCGATTGCGGGCGGGGTGCACTGGCGGTTTGGGCTGGCGCAGCCTGCTGGCGGGGTGGCTCAACAGAAGCATCCTCCTGGCCGCTGTTTGGGCCTGGGCTTCCCAGTAACTGCATGGTGTTGGCCCGAACACGTAACGACGTACGTTCTTTACCTTCTTTGTCCGTCCACAATTCAGTCCGCAAACGACCTTCGACGTAAACTGAGTTGCCTTTCTTCAAATATTTTTCGGCTACTTTAGCCTGTTCATTCCATAATTCGACCCGGAACCACTCGGTTTGCTCCACTTTTTCACCGTTGCGGTTCGTATATTTCTCGGTAGTTGCTACATTAAACGTTGCGACAACAGCACCGCCATCTAAGTAGCGGACTTCAGGATCGGCCCCTAAATTACCGATGATTGTCATCTTGTTAAGACTTGCCATACGCTTTGTTATGTTGGTTACGTAGAAAAATTCGTCGTGTTTAAGAGGATTAAAGATACATAATTATACCGATTTATCCAAACAGCTTATCCAAATAGTTTGTAACTAAAACAGGCTTCGGCAGTTTACTAACCTCATCCGGCAAATACCATTGTAAGTCCATTGGCAAGCTATTTATTGCCTTATCCGGCAGATCCATCAAATAGAATTTGGCCCTTATTCGCTGGTGCGACAGGAGTTGTACTGATTCGATTGGTGGGTTAGCCAGAACGCCCTCGTTTGCCAGTTCATTAACCAGATCAGGTAATAGTAAATGCCGCAATGTGGTTTTAGGTTCGTCGGTTTCCAATAAGTAAAAATCGTACAGATTCTGCCAAATGTCACGACCCGTTCGTTCACGAAGAGCAATTCGCCCGTTGTGCCTAAAAATCAGGTAATTAAAATACCGCTCTCGAACGGGAGCTTTTTTCGCTTTAACGGGTAAACGATGCTGCCGTCCGGTGAGGTACGCTACACATTGTTGCTGTATTGGACAGAGCAGGCAATCAGGAGCAACGGGAGTGCAATGGATGGCGCCAAACTCCATGATTGCCTGATTGTACGTAGCGGGATCAATGGCGGCCTGAATGAGTCGCATAGCCAGCGTAGCAAACGTTTTTTTAGCGGTAGTAGTGGTAATATCTTCGTTAATACCAAACACGCGCGACAACACCCGATACACGTTTCCATCGACAACCGGCACCCGCTCGCCATGAGCAAATGAAGCGATAGCTGCGGCTGTATAAACACCTATCCCCTTCATTTTCAGCAAGTCAGAGTACGAGGATGGGAACTTACCGGCCAACTGATCAGTTACATACTGAGCGGTCTGATGCAGGTTTCGGGCACGGGAGTAGTAGCCTAAGCCTTGCCAAAGACGTAGTAATTCGCGTTCGTCGGTAGCCGCCATATCGGCCACAGTTGGGTAAGCAATTACGAAGCGCTCATAGTACGGTTTTCCTTGCGCCACACGGGTTTGCTGAAGAATTATTTCCGACAACCAAATCCGATATGGATCGCGTGTATGACGCCACGGCAGATCGCGTTTATGTACCGCATACCACCCCTCAAGAACCGGGGCGAATTGTGTTTCGATAGCGTTAAGGTCTGATTGCCAATTCAAAATAAACAAAAATTTAGGTCGTTACCTGAATAAAACGAGAGCATGGAGTTTTATAATTTACCGGAAACCCCTACCTTTGTGCTCCCAATTTTGAGACCCCAATTTTCAACAATACAGTAAACGTTAAAGTTTAAGAAGTCGTGACGAAAGCAGATGTAATTGCCGAGATCTCCGATAAGACCGGAATTGACAAGGCAGAGGTGACAAACACACTGGAAACGTTCTTTTCAGTAGTTAAGGACTCGCTGGCCGAGGGAGAGAACATTTATGTGAGAGGGTTCGGCAGCTTCATCAACAAGAAAAGAGCTAAGAAAGTAGCCCGGAATATCTCGAAAAACACCGCTATGGTAATCGACGAGCACTTTATTCCGAGTTTCAAACCCGCCAAGGTGTTTGTTGAGCAGGTGAAAACCAGCGACAAAGCCAAAGTGACGGCTGAATAAGCTACGTTGCTACATTCAGGTTTGAGCGTTTGCATCGTGATCATTTCCTCACATGAATAAATCCGTGTTGTTCGTTATTCTATTGGCTTCGGCCCTGACGGTTGGGTTGTATACCCGCCCGAAAGTGGTTGTGCGTGATGAAAACAAGCAACTCGGGGCAACTTCGGGAGGGAGCACGACGCAAACGCCTACGCCTAACCAAACGGCTACCAAATCGGCTGGAGCAGCAAGTGGCAATAGTGCCAGTCAACCGGAGATTCACGAAAAATCGTTGTCCCCTGAGCAGTTGAAGCGCGTCAATGTGCTCAAAACTGATTTTGCGTCGGCCAATCCTACACAAAAGGGAGTGGTTGGAGAAAAGTTGATTCAATTCTTTCGTGAAGCGACTCGCTATGACAGCGCAGCGCATTATGCGGAGTTGATCGCTATAGCTCAGCCTACTGAACGTAATTTATTGCGGGCGGGGGATGAGTATTTTGAAGCGTACACGTTTGCTGTTAACGACAGCAAGACAACAGCATTAGGTCAGAAAACGCGTCAGTTTTATCAGCAGGCTCTGTCAAAAAACCCGAATCTGTTATCGGCGAAGGCTAATATGGCCATGACTTACGTCAATACCGACACGCCGATGCAGGGAATTATGCTGTTGCGTGAGGTATTGAAACAGGAGCCGACCAACGAATTGGCCTTATTTAATCTGGGTCTGCTTTCAATGCGGTCAAACCAGTACGAACGCGCTATTGAGCGATTCCGTCAGATTCTGGTGAACAACCCAACGAGTCGGAAAGCACAGTTCTATCTGGGAATCAGTTTAGCCGAAGCTGGTCAGAAAGTTGAGGCAAAGCAGGTATTGGAGCAGGTCAAACAACAGGAGAAAGACCCCCAGATTCTGGCCGCTATTCGCGAATATGAGGATCGGCTTTCGAAATGATTTTTGCAGTAAATGAGTTGTACAGCCTGCTAATACGTTCAGAAGCGTGCAATTCTTGATCATAAGATTTTACAAATTTTGGAGCCTTCCGAGTGGCTGGCTGACACCTATTTTCAACCATTAAACACTGTTAAACTATGCCTTGCGGTAAGAAACGGAAACGACATAAGATTGCCACTCACAAGCGGAAAAAACGGCTAAGAAAAAATCGGCATAAGAAGAAATAGTTTTGCGGTTTACGGCTTGCAGTTTACGATTAGCTGCCGCACTACACTCTTGCGGTAGCCAACCATAAACTTTAAACTGTAAACCGTGACCTTATTTTATTGGAAGCCTCGGCCGGTCTGCAAAGTCCGAACGTGGCTTCTTTCTTTTTATATAGCCATTCTTAACCGTACATTCATCTTGTGAGTAATGAATTAGTTATCAGTTCGACTCAGAAAGGTGATCGGATTGCACTCTTGCAAAACAAGAGATTGCTGGAGTATCACGAAGAAGAGTTAGACAGCAGCTTCACCGTTGGCGATTTATACTTAGGAACAGTTAAAAAACTATCATCGGGCCTCAACGCTGCATTTGTGGATGTGGGGCATGAAAAAGACGGTTTTTTGCACTACCAGGACTTGGGACCGAATATTAATTCGCTCAACAGGCTTGTTAAAGATGTAATCGCCAAGCGAGTCACTACCGGGCGGCTCAATGACAATCAGTTGGAGCCGGTTATCGATAAGATTGGGAAAATCGATAAAGTACTGACCAAAAACGCTCCCATTCTGGTTCAGGTGGTTAAAGAACCCATCTCAACCAAAGGTCCACGCCTTTCCTGTGATATTTCTATTGCGGGCCGTTATCTGGTATTGGTACCCTTTTCGGATGGTGTCAATCTATCTAAAAAGATTACCGATCGTGCCGAGCGTTCGAGGTTGATGCGGCTCATGTCGTCGCTTAAACCACAGCACTTCGGTGTTATTGTGCGTACAGTTGCTCAGGACAAAGATGTTGAGGAACTTGACCGTGACTTGCAGAATTCGCTTGCCAAATGGGATCAGGCTATTAAAGCGCTTACGGATGCCAAACCACGTGACCGAGTGCTGGGCGAAATGAACCGGGCCTCGTCAATTTTGCGGGATATGCTCAATGAATCGTTTGAGAGTATAACCGTCGATACACGTGAGTCGTTTGACGAAATCCGGGATTACATTCATACCATTGCACCTGATAAGGAGAAAATCCTTAAGCTTCATACGGGTAAGACAAAGGTTTTTGAAGCATTAGGACTGGAAAAACAACTCAAGTCGTTGTTTGGCCGTTCAGTGAGTTTGCCCGGTGGTGGCTACTTGATTATTGAACATACCGAAGCCTTACACGTCATTGACGTAAACAGCGGCAATAAGTCAAATTCAGAGGAAGATCAGGAAGCAACGGCCATTAGCGTGAACCGCGAGGCCGCGAAAGAAATTGCCCGGCAACTTCGTCTGCGCGATATGGGCGGTATTATCGTCGTCGATTTTATCGACATGAAGAAAGCAGAGAATAAAAAGCTCCTGCAGGACATCATGCGCGACGAAATGAAGCCAGAACGGTCCAAGTTTACAATCCTTCCTCTCACGAAGTTTGGCCTGATGCAGATTACGCGCCAGCGTGTCCGGCCCGAAATGAACATTATTACCCGCGAAGTTTGTCCAACATGCGATGGAACAGGCACTATTCAAGCGAGCGTATTGGTCACTGATGTCATCGAAAATAATCTTGACTACATCCTGACTAAACAGAATGAGCAGGGTATCTCTGTCTCAATGCACCCATTTTTATATGCTTATTATACCAAAGGCCTATACTCAAAGCAATTGCAGTGGTATATGAGGTATAAAACATGGGTTAAACTCGTCAAGGACAGTTCGTTGGGTATTGTTAATTTTAAATTCTTCAATAAGTCCGGTGAAGAAATAGAGTTAACAAACGTATAGGCTTATAGTAAAATTTTACTACGTTTATAAATAGAATGCCCGAACCAGTACACTGATTCGGGCATTCTATTTATAAAACAAGATGAGTTTTATTAGTGGAGAACCTGTAGTTCGAGTAATTCACTAAATACTTCCTCACCAACGAGTTCTTCAACTGACTCTACCTCTTTCAGGTTCAACAGCAAATCACGCAAATCTTCAGTGATCTCGTACGTCTGGTATAGTTGCCGGTCGAACAAAATGGGCGATTGCTGTAGGTCGCATAACGAGTACCGCTCTTCATTAAAGGCCGGTTGCGAAACTCTCCCTATCGACCTGTTCGCACGGGTTTCAGGCTCTAAAAACGAGTGAATGTAATTCCATCCCTCCCATTGTTCGGGATACTGGATCAGAAATGGCCAGAACGCATCGTAGAGTTGTTGCATGGCCTCCTGGCAATAAATTTCCCGGTTGCTGTGAGCGATAGGCAGAATCGGGTTCAGACAATGGAGAACATTTGTCATATCGGCCTGTCGGTAACTCACCACTGGCACGATAGGCACACCGGCAGCATGCGATAAATACGCAACACCTTTGCGGGTTAATACACGCCGATCTCCGAAACGTACAGAAAGAAACTGCGACTCCTCACCAGCTTCAGGTGCCGTTTCAGGACTACCATCGACATAGACAATTAGGGATCGACCTGCCTTCAACTCCCGTAGTACTGTCAGTCCAGCGGAGGGACTCCCCGTTTCAACCACGCGAAAAACATTCGTCAATCCGTGCTTTTTGCGTAATTCCTCAATATGCTCTGCCATTCCATCACCTTGGGATCGGTTCATGTTGTTGCCAACCAGCAGCACACAATCTACACCCTGCCGAAAGAGCACACTGGTCAACAAACGGTACGAACCAAGATGGTACGTGCAGTAAATACGGGGAGCATCAGCCTTTTTGAGAAACTTATGCTTTCCACGAAACTTTACCAGATCACCCGCCGTTAAGAATTTCTGATCGAACGTAGTGAGAAGTTGATGCAACAATAGCTCCCTAAACATCGTTTCATGTTCCTGACGAGGTATTGACGGTATAAGGTTTCCAACAGTGGCGGAGAAGGTGGTAAACTTCATCAGATACCCCTGTTCTTTCACCAGATCTACCTGCTCGAAATGCTCACGGCAGTGTTCCAGTTCCTGCTTATAAAGTTGCTTTGGGGTAGACATAACACACTCGGTTTAACGGGTGGCTACTATGCTCTTTACGGGTGGAGACAAGTCCCATTCGCTGCAGCAAGGAGGACCATCTGCCAGGAACTTCAAAATATTTGCCGATTCAAACTTGGCGGCCGATACAACAATTTCCTTAACGTTTTGTACAGATTTGATAGCGAATTGCTTTTTCATGGCGACTTATTGTTTAAATGATTGATTAGTTGCTTATTTGAGAAGGGCGATTGTAATCCCTTTTTGTTGATACAAAGCTACCGGCTTAAACAAGGGCCATCAATCACAAAAAAGTCACAATAAGGCTATAGGAATTAGTTAATATTTACCAGTATATTAGTACAAGATTTGAATAAGAGGACAGCATGAAGGAGATTCGACTTACTCGGGGCTTCCTGAGCAAACCGATAAATAGCGTACTGATCCTGCTGAGCATCGTGCTGTTAATCGAGGCTCTGTCCTGGTCAATAGGGTACGACATAAAAGCGGCTAAGATGCAGAACGCCGGTGGCTTTCTGCGTTATGTCGGTTTATGGGTGCGCTCGTTGATTATTCCGGAGTTAATTACTCTCTTTATCACCGTAACGCTCCTTAACTTCGCTCATAAATGGTTTAAACTCCATTTCATAAGCAACAACTGGCGGTCTATAGTCCGATACCAGTTACGTTTCTTGCCTATTCTCTTAGTCTCATTCTGGATATTCAATCCAGCTACGCAAACAGCGCGTTTTATCCTGATGCGTTTTCCTGACTATGCCATTAGTGATTACTGGAATCAGTATATT
Source organism: Spirosoma sp. (assembly GCA_031425355.1). Lineage (GTDB taxonomy): Bacteria > Bacteroidota > Bacteroidia > Cytophagales > Spirosomataceae > Spirosoma. Next base: position 23,202 of record JANPJE010000111.1, read on the forward strand.
GTTAACACATTTATCTGGCATGTGTATTTTACTTATTTATTTCCAGTACTTCTTATTGGTTACACTGCACTTAATATTTCGCTTTTAAAGGATTACTTGAAGCAACGGCGGGAAGCTCAGGAAGTGGCAGAAGCTGAAGCGACTAAAGTATCTCAGGAAGCCCTTGCGTTATCAGCTACTTTTTCGCCAAAACCAATAGTACCCTCTCCTTATTTAAGTTACCTAAAAGGCAAGAATGCAACAGGAGACCTGGATTTTCCAGTTAATGATGTTTACTATTTCACCATAGAAGAGCGTTTTTATTATGCCGAGTTAGCTAAAGGACGCTATCTGGTTGGTAAGACCCTGAATGAGCTTGAAACTGAATTGGATCCTACCCAGTTTTTCCGCATCAAGCGCGACTATATTGTTAACAGACAGGCTGTCTTAAACTACGCTTACTGGGAGAATGGCAAATACATTGTCCGACTTAATACTCCCGAAGGACACGATATAATTGTGCCGCGAGCGAGAATGCACGAATTCCGGGAATGGTTACAGGGTAATCAACGGCCCTATGCCACTACTGACCCTTTCGTATTAACCTCCTGACAGTACACTATATATAATTTTTGACTGCAATACTGTACCGGGGTAACTGTCGGCAACTGTTTAATTGCAGCTTCTTGGCAATATGTGCCTTGTGGTTCACAGCCGTACGGTAACTGATGTTCAATTGATCAGCAATATCAGTGGACGTATCGCCATTGGCGACCATTCGTAGTACCTCACGCTCGCGCAGGGTCAATCGGCTCAATTCTTCGCGGGTGGCATCGGAGATTACTTCTACTCCGTAGCTTTTAAGCAAATCCATAAAGCCACTACTATAGTAACATCCCCCGTTACTAACCGTATGAAAGCAACGGTATAACTCATCCAATCCATCAGTGGCGTAAAGAAACCCGAAGAATCCAATTTGCATCGCAGTAGCAATCATACGCATGTCGGAATGGCGAGTGTATAGAATGAATTTCGTTTGCGAATGCGATTGGCGCATCTGCTCGACGATCTCAAAACTCTGCTGACCCGAAATCTCTGCTTCCAGAATTACACACTGCGGACGCTTCACCCTAATTTGCTGGAGCGTGTCTTCCATCTCCACGGCACGGCCTACAACATTGTATCCCTGCTCCTTTAGAAGTTGGCTTAATACCTCGCAATTGAATAATTCTGACTGCGCCACCAGGATTGAAAAATCCCGGCGACGAATGGCAAATTTTTTAGTGATCTCCTCACCACTGGCAGTTTGATCCATGATCTTTTCTACGTATTGGTGGATGAATGTAACGCCTATATAAGTACTTAAGTAACACACATGAATGAAATCACCATTTTCCCGGATGAAATCAACCATTTAGTTCAAACTTTTTGGGTGATTTCGTCCGGGAAAATGGTGATTTCACGCAAAGTGGTTTGGATTCAGCTTAAAGACGACCCTACTTTTGGTTATCGAATCGCAAGACACATATTTGACTATCGGGTGATGAATCAGGAAGAATCAGCAAAAACATTCGGCTATGAGGCCTCAGAAGAAGAGGTTCAAAAAGTGATTTTGGCGTGGGCACAGGCAACGGAAGCTTTTCATTTTCGCTTTGCCCAACTGGATCGACTCATTCGTAATTTGCAGAGTGCCAACCGTCGGCAACCGGCCGCCTACCGCGCACGTCTGAATCGGCTCATCGAATTGCGCCAGCACATGGGCGATGTTCTGATGACTCTGTTGCTTGATATGTCGGGTCAGAAACCTGGCCGACAAACGCAACTTTCCAAACCCGGCCAGCTTCACTCACATGCCAGTTTACTGGATGAGTTGAACAGGCAAATCGATGCCGAACTGATTAGCGTCACGACGGTAGCCCAGGCATAGTGTTCACCCTCCCTGTTATAAAGGTAAAGCCTCGTCCTGTCAGGTCGGGGCTTTTTTATGGCCTGTACGCTTTATTTATCCGGAAATGACCGTACCGAGAAGGCTGGAGATTTCGATGTCGATTCGTTTAAAGTGCATGAACTCAGTCAGTAATTGATCGGCTTCTTCGGGCGACTTGCCGCCCGACTCGCGTAGTAGCTGCTGCAAAGCTGCCATACGTTGTTCGGCCAGCATTTTTTTGATGCGTAGAATATTCCGGTAAGCGGCATCAGCCAATATGCCAATCTCCTCTTCCGATGGCACGATAATCTCGTGTCTGAGCCAGCCTTCACTGATCTCGTAGCGCGGTGTGGTCAGGTGAATGGCCTGATTCTGCATGTCTGTTTCATTGGCAGAACGGCGGTTCAGAAAATCACTGGCGGTCAGAATATCTCCCCGGCTGTAAGCCTCCCTAAACAGAGTTAGAATGAGGTCATAGGGCGAGGATTGAAATGTGATATCATGCAGTTCACTCAATACGTATTGGCAGAGTGTAATACCCGGCTCAAGGTTGCGCGTGCCGTAATTCATCAGCAATCGCACACACTCCTCTTCCTGATACGATATAGGCGTTCTGGTGAACTTTGTCTGCTCGATCTTACCAGATTGAACTGGTGGCGTATTCGTGCCGGAGAAGTCAGCTTCCGGCGTTTCAGTAGCAAAGCCATCCAGTAACGAGTTGATATCGTCAAGAGACGGTTCTGCCGGAATAGACGTAGTACCTGAAACCCGTTGCTGACGACCCGCGTCTTTTGCTTGCTGCTCCTGTTGCTTCCGAAGCAGCCGATTAATCTCCGAGATAACAGATTGCTCACTTACATGAAAAACCTGCGCCACGCGCTGCGAAAGGGTCTGGCGTTTGAGCAGATCGGGGATTCGGGTGATGCTGGCGCAAACATCTGAAATACCTTCCGCCCGCTTCAATGGATTGTCGCCGGCTTCAGTCAGCCACCGGCTGGCCTTGAAATCAATAAAATCCTGCGATTGCTCACGAATATATTTTTTAAACTCGTCGGCCCCAACTTTATGTACGTAACTGTCCGGATCTTCGCCATCGGGCAGGAGCAAAAGTTTCAGATTTAACCCTTCTTCCAGCACCATATCCAGGCCGCGCAAAGCCGCTTTGATACCGGCCGCGTCTCCATCGTATAGAATGGTAACATTTGGTGTAAAGCGGGCAATCAATCGAATTTGCTCGGTGGTGAGCGATGTACCCGACGATGCGACCACGTTTTTGATGCCCGCCTGGTGCAGCGAAATCACATCGGTATAGCCTTCGGTCAGGTAGCAAACATCTTCCTGCCGAATGGCCTGTTTAGCCTGAAAAATGCCGTACAGAACCTGACTTTTGTGATAAACCGTCGTTTCCGGCGAGTTAAGGTACTTTGGCTGATTTTTATCGGTTTTGAGAATCCTGGCTCCGAAGGCAATTACCCGGCCTGATACGTTGTGAATCGGGAACATGACTCGCCCCCGAAACCGGTCAAACACCTTTTGCACTCCGCCATTTTCGCTCTCCTTGATCAGAATTAGACCCGCCTTTTCCAGCAAATCGCGGTTATAACCCCGACGTTGACCTTCCTGCAACAGCGCGTCCCACTGGTCAAGGGTGTAGCCTAACTCAAAAGCGTCGATGGTTGGATTAGTGAACCCGCGTTCCCGAAAGTAGCTAAGACCAATGCTCCTGCCTTCGTCGGTAGTTTGCATTGTTTCCTGAAAAAAGGTTTTGGCAAAATTGAGGACGATAAGCAAGCTTTCGCGCTCATTTTGACGTAGCAGGTCTTCCGGAGTTTGCTCCTGCTCCTCGATTTCGACACCGTATTTTTTTGCCAGATAGCGCAGTGCCTCACCATAGCCGATATTCTCGATGTCCATAACGAACCGCACAGCATCGCCCGCTTTGCCACAGCCGAAGCATTTGTAAATCTGCCGGGTTGGATTAACGTTGAACGAAGGCGTTTTTTCGTTGTGGAATGGGCAGCAGGCAATGTAGTTACTGCCCCGCTTTTTGAGCGAAACAAAGTCGTTTATAACTTCCAGAATATCAGCAGACTGTCGAATACGTTCAACAGTTTCTTCGGGAATTCGCATCAATGGGATTGTTAGAGGAAATCAAATTTACACCAAAAAGAGAAAGGGAAGAAAGCGAGAATGGCTACTATATTCCATTTTCCCTTTCTTCCCTTTAGGCCGTTCTTCTTGCTTAATACGCTCTGACCAACTTACCTTCCATAAAATTAACGAAAGCTTTGTTCACGACTTTATTGCCACCAGGCGTTGGGTAATCGCCCGTGAAATACCAGTCGCCGGAGTGGTTTGGACAGGCTTTATGCAAATTTTCGACCGTCTGGTAAATAACGGCTACTTCGGCAATCAAATCAGTGGGCGTAACAATCTGCGCTACTTTTTTGGATAATTCTTCGTGAGTAAATGGCTCAAACAGGGCTTTTACGTAGTTCTGTTTGCTGGCGTTGCCCGATTCGATAGCCACGACACATTGCGCATATACTTCATCAAGCAAATCCTCCATTCCCCGTTCGCGAAGAAGTTCGAGTGCGGCCCGAAAGCCAATAAACTCTTTAAACTTCGACATGTCGATGCCGTAACAGTCGGGAAAACGAATTTGGGGGGCCGACGAAACAATGATAATTTTCTTGGGACCTAAGCGATCCAGCATCCGTAGAATGCTTTTTTCGAGGGTTGTGCCCCGCACGATGGAATCGTCGACAACAACCACATTATCTTTACCTTTTTTAATGACTTCAAACGTAGTATCGTACACATGTGCTACCATGTCGTCACGCTGCGAATCATCGGCAATGAACGTCCGCAATTTTACGTCTTTCGCCACCAGCTTTTCAATACGTGGCCGGAACGACAGCACCCGGTCCAACTCCTCTTCGAACAGAATACCCTCCATAATGGCCTTCTTCCGCTGCTTGGCTAAATAATCCTCCAAGCCTTCGACCATGCCGAAAAAAGCTGTTTCCGCGGTATTCGGGATATAAGAGAAAACCGTATTTTCGAGGTCGTAGTCAATTTCTTTAAGTATCTGCGGAATCAGCAGTTTACCCAGCGTCTTGCGCTCATTATAAATATCGGGGTCCGTCGGCCGGGAGAAGTAGATCCGCTCAAAACTGCACGATTTTTTCTCGATAGGCTTAACAAACTCCCGTTCGGCATACTCACCATATTTGTCGATAATGAGCGCGTGGCCGGGCTTAACTTCCTGAATGGCACTGTATTCGACGTTAAAAGCTGTTTTGATGGCTGGCTTTTCCGACGCCACCACAACCACCTCATCATCAGCATAGTAGTATGCCGGGCGAATGCCCGCCGGGTCGCGGGCTACGAAAGCAGCCCCATAACCGGTCATGCCTACCATTGCGTAGCCACCGTCGAAGTCCCGGCAGGAACGGTGCAGAACGCGCTGCATATCGAGGTTATCTTCGATAATATCCGACAGATCGGGGTTTTCGTAGATACCCTTGAATCGCTCGAACACGCGCTGGTTTTCTTCATCCAGGAAGTGCCCGATTTTCTCCATCACCGTTACGGTGTCAACCTTATCTTTCGGATGCTGACCCAGCGAAACCAGTTTGTCGAACAGTTCTTCAACATTGGTCATGTTGAAATTACCCGCTACGACTAAATTTCGGCTGCGCCAGTTGCTTTGCCGAAGCATGGGATGGCAATTTTCAATCTCGTTGGCTCCGTGGGTACCGTAACGCAGGTGACCCATCCAAACTTCGCCCGTAAAGGCTATATTTTCCTGAAGCCATTTGGCATCTTTGGCCTTGTCTTTATTTCCTTTAAGAGCTTTCCTGAATTTCTTGTTGACCTTTTCGAAGATATCCGTTACGGGTCGCTGATCGACGGAACGGTATCGGCTGATGTATCGGTGGCCAGCGGGAACGTCGAGTTTGATGTTGGCAATTCCAGCCCCGTCCTGCCCTCGGTTGACCTGCTTTTCCATGAGTAGGTAAAGCTTATTGGCTCCATAAAGAGCAGTGCCGTACTTGTCAATGTAATATTGGTACGGTTTGCGGAGCCGGATTAGGGCTATGCCGCACTCATGTTTGATGGCGTCGCTCATGAGGGTGTCGCCGAAGCGAAGTGAGTTTTAGCGTGTTATGAAGTAACGGCTCCCCCCCAAAAAGGGTTCGTCGGTAGGTCGGGTAAAGGTACAGAAAAACGTTAAGCTAATTGGGGTTCAGCGGTGCCGTTTTCAGAATCAGCGGCTTCATCAGCAAATAAATGATAACTGATGATAACGTACCGACCAGCGAACCGGCAAAAGCATCTTCCACAAAGTGCTGAAATAAATATACGCGCGAATAGCCTGTCAGGATTCCCAGCAATAGCCAGAACCAGCCTCGTCCCTTTTGCCTGTCGAGAAACGCCAAAATACTAAAAAGAGCGAACGCTGTTGTTGTATGACCCGACGGAAAACTACCGTAACTGTAAATCTCCAGCCCTTTTATGATGTGATATTGGTACGTTGAGTGCTCAAAAAACACTAATGGACGGGGTGAAACAGGATAAACGACGCTCTTTAAAAATAAGGATGTTAGAGCGGAAAGGGCAAAGCTGGCAAACGCAATCAGACTAACACGCCAGTTATACATCAACAGGATTAAGCAAACGACAACCGAGAATGCGCCATCGCCCATGTACGTAACGTACGGAAACAGGAGGTCGGCAAGTTCACTGTTTCGGACGTTTACCCACTGCATCAATTGCTCCTGCGTGTAGACCAGTTGCCACACGCCGACAGTGGCTAAGGCCAGGATGTAGAGGAAGAAGAAGAGCTGGTTTTTGCGAAACAAATCGAATAGCATCAGCAAAAAATCGGCAGATTAGTGGGAAGGAACCGCTTTTTCGACAGTAATACCGACGCTCAAAATGTTGAGCAACGGGTCCTGACGCATATACTGCCGAATTTCCATGGTGTATTTACCGGGCTTAGGAAAGCGGTAATTGCGTTTCATCAGGAACTTGTGGTCGAATAAATCGCCGAGGCCGTCGCCATTGGGTTTGCCGGTTTTTGGGTCCATGAGCAGTAGTTCGTCGAGCCGCGATTCGAGTTTTTTGCCGCTGGCATCGCTCAGGTACCTAGTCAGGTACAGGTTATAATACCCGTAAGACAGGCTATTGCGAAGGTTATAATAAATATTGTACGGTACTGATACGTCGGTAATCTCGAAGGTAAACGATGGCGCGTTTTTAATGTACCATTTCCCGTCTTCGATGTCGGTATATTCTTTATAAACCGCGTTCGTTTCGCAGCCGCCGACCAGCAACGCCATCAACAGCACAAATCCCACCTGTCTCATACCTCTCACAAAATAGTACGCAAAGCTACGACGCCTGTGCTGGCTTTTCAAATGCGAAAAAACTACGCGAATAGTTTGCGAACGAGAAAAATAGTTTTAAGTTTGTCTATGGAAAAGCTAACCGCAAAAGAAGAAGAAGTGATGCAGGTACTCTGGAAAATGGAGCAGGGATACGTGAAAGATATGGTGCCTCAGTTCACTAACCCGCCCCTGCATTACAATACCGTGTCGACCATTGTCCGCAACCTCGAGGAAAAAGGGTATGTGGGCCATAAAGCATACGGCAACACGCATGAATATTACCCCATAATCACCAAAGAAGCCTACCAGAATCGGTTTGTGCTGACGAAAGTGGTTGATGAGTATTTCGACAATTCGTACAAGAACTTAGTGAGCTACTTTGCTAAAAACGAGAAGATTTCGGCTGATGAACTTCGTGAAATTCTGGCGATGATTGAGAACAAATAGTCAACCCCTGCCTATTTCTGACCCTTATTACGTATGGAAACCCTGCGTTACGTTGTGCTGGTCAATGCTTTGCTGGTTGTTGTGAGCCTGGCTTATTATGTTTTGCTTCGGCGCGAAACGTTTTTTGGCGCCAACCGACTGGCGCTATGGCTTGGCCTGGCCGGGGTGTTCATTTTGCCGCAGCTTAAACTGCCCGACTGGCGTCCGCAACCTATACGAACCGTGATGCAGCAAACGGCTCAGGCTATTGTTCCAAAGGTGTTGCCAAACGCAGCCAGACCGCAACCCGACGTAACGATTACATTCCCCAATGGGCAGACGCTTCCGGCATTTCAGCAGGCGCAAACGCCGGTTACATGGCCGTGGCAATACGAAATGGTGGGCTTATACATGCTTGGCGTTGTGTTGCTGCTGCTTCGCTTTGGCAATCAGTTACTTTCGCTCCGAAAACTTATCCGGGAGTCGGCTCACGAAGCGTACGATGACTTTATCCTCGTACGAAATGAGGCCGTTACGTCGCCTTTTTCATTTTTCCGGTGGGTTGTTTTGAATCCTGACCAGCACACGCCCGACGAATTGGAGCAGATTCTGCGGCACGAGCGGGTTCACGTTCGGGAGCGGCACAGCGTCGATATGCTTGGTGCGGAATTAGTACGTATCGTATTCTGGTTCAACCCGGCGGCTTATCTGTTCCGCTATTTGCTCCACCAAACGCTCGAATTCAGCGCTGACCGGACGGTATTATCTGAAGGTATTGACGCAAAGCTGTATCAATATAATTTATTGAAAGTGAGT
>JANPJE010000112.1:0-5020 GCA_031425355.1 Spirosoma sp.
GACTTCAACTTTCAGCGGGTCACGCAGCAGGTTTTCGCGAATGGTGTCAATAGCGTCGCCGAGGGTGGCCGAGAATAAAATCGTCTGCCGTTTTTTGGGAAGCAGGTCAAAAATCTGGTCCATCTCATCGGCAAAACCGAGGTCGAGCATTTTATCGGCTTCGTCCAGCACAAGGATTTCAACTTTCGACAAGCGCAGCGCATTCTGACTTACTAAATCCAGCAATCGACCGGGCGTAGCGACAATAATTTCGGCACCGTGTACAGCGATCATTTGCGGATTTATGGACACGCCACCATACACCGCTACAGTTTTTACTTTCCCGAAGAGGTGCGCACTGAATTCCCCAAAAACATCGGCTACCTGAACGGCTAATTCGCGGGTTGGCACCAGCACGAGTACGCTGACGGATTTGTTCTTTTCCGCTTTTGTCCGGTGAAATAATTCCAGAATAGGCAAGACAAAACCGGCCGTTTTTCCCGAACCCGTTTTGGCAATTCCCAGTATATCCCGACCCGACAAAATAGCCGGAATCACCTGTTCCTGAATGGGATACGGTTTTTTATACTGCTGCTCGGCAATGGCTTTTATAAGCGGTTTCGATAATCCAAGTGAGGCAAATGGCATACGTAATGAATAAAAAAACAAGTAGTACTGCATCACCCCCGACTGCATCGGGGGATATCTATGAGTAAAATTCTTCGGACTTTTTGGGCTATTTCTTGCCGCTGCGTTTGATGGGTCTGCCGTATTTCAGCATCTTCTCGGCGGCATGGTCGCGACGTACGTTTACCTTCAGGTTTTTAGCTAATTTTTCGTGAAAAGCGGGTCCCACGTCTTCGCGTTTGGGGATTTTTACCTCAAGCGTTTTCATGTAAATCTTCGGCTTTTCGTCGTCGGTCAACTCATCCGAAATCACGAGATTTTCCGGTAATGACAGCATCGGAATCGGGTAATTCATGAGCTGTTCAATAGCCGTCTGTGCTTCTCTCTCGCCCTTGGTGATAAACGAAATCGCTATGCCTTTTTTATCGGCGCGTCCGGTGCGACCAATCCGGTGAATATAGCTCTCCGGTACGTCGGGCATATCGAAATTGATAACGTGTGACACGTCGGCCACGTCGATACCACGGGCAATAATATCCGTAGCAATCAGAACACGATGCGCACCGGACTTAAATTGATTAACCGCATTAAACCGCTGATTCTGCGCTTTGTTGGAATGGATAACACCCACGTTTCCAGACAATTCGGCCTCGATATGCTCATGCACCTGATCGGCTAATTGTTTGGTCGCCGTAAACACCAGGACTTTATTCATCCCCGAATCCTGCCGCAAAAGCAACGTCAGCAGGTTCATTTTTGTGTAAAAATTAGGGACTGGATACCCGGTTTGTTCGATATTTTCCAACGGCGTACCAACGGGAGCGGCCTCTACCCGAACGGGGTTGTTGAAGAATGTATTCATCAACTGCTCAACCTCGTCGGTCATGGTGGCCGAAAACAGCAGGTTCTGGCGTTTGGCGGGCAGCAGATCCAGAATATTTTTCAACTGGGTACGAAAGCCGAGGTTCAGCATTTCATCAACCTCATCGACAACGAGTTTTTTAACTGCTTTTGTTTTTATCGTCCCGTTCATCAGCAAATCGGCCAGCCGACCGGGGGTGCCGATCAATACGTCAACACCTTGCTGAACCTCAGCCAGTTGCGGCTTCAGGTTAACGCCACCATAAACACCCACTACCACCAAATCCATGTGCGTAGTCAGCTTTTTTACGGCGTCAACCACCTGCACAACCAGTTCGCGCGTGGGCACAATAATGACCAACTGCGCCAGCCTGTCATTGGAAAATTGATGCTGACGAAGGCATGGTAAGAGGTAGGCAAACGTTTTGCCAGTGCCTGTTTGTGCAATACCGCATACATCTTTACCCGACATGACGACGGAGAAAACCTTTTGCTGGATGGTCGTTGGCGTAGTATAATTCAGATCCTGAAGGGCATTCAGAAGCGGTTTGGTCAGATTCAGTTCATCGAAAGTCATAGTCGCGCCAGTCATATAATAAACAAAGATAGGCTATCTGTCAACTCACTACGTCTTCATTCAGTTCGGTGTAGGTCTGATAGGACGTCTTTCACTATGACACCTTATTAGTAAAAACACGACTACGAAAGCCGAATTGTGTGCTGAAATGGCGTGAAACCCGTGATGTAAACGGTGGGTGCATCCATAGCCGGTAAAGCACCCCGCAACTGAACCGTTTTATGCGCAGCTTTCCCCGGACCAAACGTAATGGTGTCACGTTGAACGGTATATGAACCCGACTCGGCCAGCAGGTACGCATTTTGGCGAGTCGGGTGCTTCGTAACGCCCGTGAACGTACCGCCCGGTCGGAAAATCAGTTCTAATGAAACCGGGACGCCATCAGTCCCGGCAATCTGAATTTGCACGTCCATGCCGTCGCTGGCTTCGCGAATGGTCACCGTTGTTTGCAGACGTTGTATTTCACTTTGCACCCGGTTGGTCCGGAGCATTTTTTCCCAATCACCATCACCGGGAATAGCGGTGGCCGGATAGGGTTGGTAATACGGGCCATCCAATGATTGAGTCAGCACCCAGCCATTACTCTGCTTTTCGATTCTGTCGGCCTGAAACTGCCCCTTTCCGAAAAACGAACTGGCAACGCGCATTCCCTGCAACACGGCTTCACCTTTGTGGAATGTCAGCCAGACCGGACTGGCCGACAGAATCGTACTGTCCCATCGGTCGCGCCGAATCCGAACCAGTCCCGAATGCAGAAAAGCTTCTATGTAGCTGACAGGCAACGGCTTACTGGCAGGCAATTCAGCCCACAGCGAGGGATCTTCCAAAAAATAATCGAGCAGGTAGGCCGCTTTGGGCAATACGGTTTGTTCGATTAGCCGACACATAGTAGCCATTTCGCCGTTTTTATCGCGCAAAGCCATGTACCGATACGCATAATAGTAGCCCTCCATCGTGCCAACACCGGCTCGATCCTGTCGGCCCGAAGCCTCCGAAACCACCTCACCATTCGGGTGAACGTAGTAGAGTGTCATGGTTAGATTGCGTCGAACGTAATCCAGCAAAGCCGGTTTGTTCAGTCCTTTGGCAATCGTAATCAGCAGACGGTTGGTCAGTGGTGAGTACACCAGCGTGCTCCGTTCATTATATTGTCCGTCCGCGTCCATGTCGATCTGTTCGGCCAGCCATTGCCCGATCCGGTTTGTGTAGCGAACATCGGGCCAGCGTTCGTGCAGCTTGGTCAGCGCAGCCGACACCACCCATCGGTGATTCGGCGTGTGAATTCCACCCGCAATCAGAGCCTCTCCCGCTCGCTGCAAAAAGGTTTTGAACGTAGCAAGAATCGGCGTCACACCCGGCGTCTGCGATTGTTCCAGCAAGGTATAGGCGGGCACTAACCGCTTGACAATGAAACCCGTATCGGGCGTCGAATGAAAATTCGTGGACAATAAATCAAGTGTACCATCGGTATGTTGCACGGTCAATAAATAGCCCAAAGCCAATTCCAGTTCACGAAGCAATTCCGTTGAGCGATAATAGCCGGATTCGGGACACGACAGTGCACAGGCCATCCGTCGGACATAGTCGGCCGTTGATTGCGGGTTCGGTATATCGTCGCCGTCTTTCACCCCGCCAAAAGCCGCATGGGCAGAATCGCTAATCCGATACGCCCTGATGTTCGTTAGCTGCTGGTCATTAAGTCGAATCAGTTCGAGTAGCCATGCCGGTTTGTTCGCCAACGTAACGCCCCCCGACTGAGCCAATGATGGCAGGGCTGGCAGAACGCACAGGGAAGCCGTTCCAACGCGTACAAAGGCTCTTCGATTCATTGATTGAGAGATTTAGTCTGTGTTTACCCCACCCCCGGCCCCTCCCCTGAAAACCAGGAGAGGGGTGAAGACTCGGACTTCCTGTTTCTCATAATAAGAGAGGAAGTAAAAACTGACTTTTTTAGCCCCTCCCCTTTTTTTAGGGGAGGGGGTGGGGTGAGGTAAACACCTATTCAAAACAAAAAAGGCCATCCCTCAATTTTATACTATTCCCTGTTCCTCTCCTCTTGACTCGGTGATTTTTCACGGGTCTCAACGGTTTAGCGTACTTTTGGGGTATGATAACCCCTCAGCAACAGGAACAAATTCTGACAGGCATGGGCATTTTGGCCCTGAACCCCATGCAGGAAGCCGCGCTCAACGCCATTTCGCAGGATACCGATACGTTTTTGATTTCGCCCACCGGCTCCGGGAAAACCGTCGGCTTTCTGTTGCCCATTCTGCATCTGCTCGACCCCGATCAGCAAACCGTGCAATGCCTTATCCTAACGCCGTCGCGGGAGCTTGCGCTTCAAATTGAGCAGGTTTGGAAAAAGATGGCGACGGGCTATAAAGTGAACGTGTGCTACGGCGGGCATTCGGTTGAAACCGAAATCAAAAACCTGAGCAATCCGCCCGCCATTCTGATCGGGACACCCGGTCGTATTTCGGACCACATTAACCGACGGACGTTCTCGCTGGACGGCATTCATACGCTGGTGCTGGACGAATTCGATAAGTCGCTGGCAATGGGTTTTCACGATGAAATGGCTTTTATCGTTGCGGGTTTGCGGAACCTCAATAAACGGGTGCTGGTGTCGGCTACGACGGGCGTTCAGGTGCCCGATTTTATCCAGCTTAATGCGCCCGTAACGCTGACATTTGCCCCCGAAAACGATGAGCAGGCCGGACTGGACACAAAAATCGTCTATTCAGCATCGAAGGATAAAATTGATACGTTGATACAGTTGCTCTGCTCATTAGATTCTGAAGCGGCCCTGATTTTCTGTAACCATCGCGAAACCGCCGAACGAACCCGCGAACTGCTGACCGAAGCGGGCATTCAGTCGATGGTGTATCATGGCGGCATGGAACAGGCCGACCGCGAACGGGCGTTGGTTCAGTTTAGAAACGGCAGCGTCCGGTATCTGGTAACCACCGACTTAGC
>JANPJE010000113.1:0-9606 GCA_031425355.1 Spirosoma sp.
CAAGCGCATGAAAGAGGGCGGTCGGCTGATCTATATTGGTGCGGGTACAAGCGGTCGGCTCGGTGTGGTCGATGCATCCGAATGTCCGCCTACATACGGCGTACCGCCCGATCTGGTCATTGGCTTGATGGCTGGTGGCGACGGAGCGATCCGAAAAGCAGTTGAATTTGCCGAGGATGACGCCGAACAAGCCTGGAAAGACATGGCACCGTACCACCCCGATGAACGGGACACAGTAATTGGTATTGCCGCATCGGGCCGGACACCTTACGTAATTGGTGGTTTACAGGAAGCTCGAAAGGCCGGACTTCTTACGGGATGCGTAGTCTGTAATGCCGATTCGGCAGTGGCGCAGGCGGCTGAGTACCCGGTAGAAGTAGTTACGGGGCCAGAGTTCGTTACGGGGAGTACGCGTATGAAAGCCGGAACTGCCCAGAAACTCGTGCTGAACATGATTTCTACATCGGTAATGATTCAGTTGGGTCGGGTAAAGGGTAACAAAATGGTTGATATGCAACTGTCAAACATTAAGCTACAGGATCGGGCGGCCAAAATGGTCATGGGCGAAATTGGTGTTGACCGAGCCAAAGCTGAATCCTTATTAAAGCAGTTTGGCAATGTTCGTGGAGCAATAGAGGGGCATGATGCTCAGACGAGATAACCTATGTTGACTTGAATGGAGCACCTGCCCGGCTCGTTCGATCTTTTACCGGCACTTGCTCACACTTTGTGAGTGTCTGCGCTATTTCTGTTAAGCACCGAATAAGCGAAAAACAACCTGCCGACGGAATAGCCTTAGCGGCTATGCATGGCTGTGCATACTGGTCGATGACCAAATGCCAGCCCAGGTGCTTCGGGTCAGGGAAATGGTGGAAGGTATAATCATGGATGCGCTTAAACCATTTGAGGCAGTCGGCATGGCCAGTCTGTACGTACCCTTTTATCAAAACAGCGAGTGCTTCGACTTGCACCCCGGCCCATTTTTGCTGCCAGTCCGGAAAAGTCATCGGTTGCTGTTTCAAGTCAACGTACTGATTTAAGCCACTGTTAGCCTCATCCCAGGCTTGCTCGCAAAGCGTTAGGCACCACGTAACAACCTGCATAGACAATTTACGATTACTCATCAAAACCGTTCCTGTTTTGTAAAGTGTATTTCCGGCGTAGAAGTCAAGTAGATAACTTACTGTCTGAAACGTTAGACCAACGGGTAATCGTCGGCCTTCGGGGGTGTTCAGAAACGCCCCTTCGGGTAGAATGAACTCTCGAAGGGTATCGGTACGTCGATCCATAAACTCGTGTAGTAACTCCTGCGTAACCAGTTCAACGCTTTGTTTCCACGTCTCTTCATTCAGCAAGGGTTGCATATCGAGCACCATTTTCAAGACAGTCATTGGTTCGCTCAGGTGCCGAATCTGGCGAAAACCACCTATAGTCGACGTTTGCGCGTTACGTATGGCGGCTCGACGCTGGAGTATAGCGGTGAATGATTGCCTGGCAGCCATAGCCCACTCGTCCTCGCCGGTGGCACGGTAAAATTGAGCATAGGCCATAACCATAGAGCAATCCGGTAAACAATCGGAAGAGAGCACAATTGGGTTGCCCCGCCGGTCGAGTTGTGCGTAACTGGTTGCGGTATCGATATGAGCAAACTGACTCAGGAAAGTGGCCCCGTGCCGGGCGTGTGCAAGCCAGGAGGGCTGGGCATCGAGGGTGTTATAGAGCCAGGAGAAAGCCCAAACCTGTTGGGCTTGCCGGACAACAAATTTATCACCGTCAATAACTTCACCGGTAGCTGACAGAACATCAAAATAGCCTCCGCAACGTTCATCGCGACTGAATTTAAGCCAGAACGGTACAACTTGCCGGAGCAGAGTCTGCTGATACGTTGCTGAGAGTTTTTGAAAATCAAGCACGGTGTAAATATAAGAACGCGGCTTGACTGGTTAACCAGTCAAGTCGCGTTCTTATTCACTCGAACAAAAATCAATAGATTCTTTCTACTTCGCGCTGTTCTCTGCGATACGTCGGGTCGTCTTCTGGAAGCACAAATTTCATAGGCTTCCCAACCTTACCGGGCAAAAGCGCAATGTCAAGCACCTGATCGACCGTATCGGCATAGTGAAAAGTCAAATCTTTAATATAACTCTGATTGATCTCGTCGATGTCTTTGCGGTTTTTGGAGCAGAGAATAAGTTCTTTAATGCCTGCCCGGTTAGCCGCCAGAATCTTTTCCTTTATACCGCCCACAGGCAGTACCTTCCCCCGAAGGGTCACCTCGCCGGTCATGGCCAGATACGGCTTCACCTTGCGTTGGGTGTAAATCGAGGTCATCGACGTCAACATCGTAATCCCGGCAGACGGCCCATCTTTGGGAACAGCCCCAGCCGGAATGTGGATATGCAGGTCGTAATGGCTGAAAATCCGATAATCAATGCCCAAATCATCGGCGTGGGCTTTGAGGTAGGAAAGTGCCGTAATTGCCGATTCTTTCATTACGTCGCCCAATTGACCCGACAGAGTAAGAACACCTTTGCCCCGGCTCAAACTTGATTCGATGAGCAGAATTTCGCCCCCAACCTGTGTCCAGGCCAAGCCCGTCACGATGCCAGCAATATCGTCGTCGGCGTAGAGTTCCTTATCGAAGATTTCTGCACCGAGCATTTTTGAAATATCAGCGGCCCTGATTGTGTGGTTATATTCCTCTTCCATCGCAATGGATTTGGCTATTTTCCGAATCAGCGCACCGATTTTCTGCTCCAGATTCCTGACGCCCGACTCGCGGGTATAGCCTTCAATAATGCGCAGAATGGCTTTGTCATCAATCAGTAAGTCTTTGGGTTTCAGACCATGATCCCTACGTTGCTTCGGCACTAAATACTTTTTGGCGATCTGTACTTTCTCCTCGACGGTAT
Source organism: Spirosoma sp. (assembly GCA_031425355.1). GTDB lineage: Bacteria > Bacteroidota > Bacteroidia > Cytophagales > Spirosomataceae > Spirosoma. The sequence goes on from JANPJE010000113.1 coordinate 2,913, forward strand.
AACCCGCTATGTCGATAATTTCCATCCGGTCGCGCAGGGCGGGGTGAATGGTATCGAGCGAGTTGGCAGTTGCAATGAACAACACCCGCGACAGATCGAACTCCGTTTCCAAGTAGTTATCCATGAACGTCGAGTTCTGCTCCGGATCAAGTACTTCGAGCAGAGCCGACGACGGATCGCCCCGGAAGTCGGAACTTACTTTGTCGATTTCGTCCAGAATAAACACTGGATTGGCCGTGCCGCACTTGCGGATGTTCTGGATAATCTTGCCCGGCATTGCACCGATGTAGGTTTTGCGATGCCCCCGAATTTCGGCTTCGTCATGCACGCCACCAAGTGCCATCCGGCTGTATTTCCGGCCCAATGCTTTCGCTACTGATTTACCTAAAGAGGTTTTACCAACGCCCGGTGGGCCATAGAGGCACAGGATCGGGGCTTTCATATCGTTTTTTAGTTTCAGAACGGCGAGATACTCAATAATACGCTCCTTCACTTTCTCCAGACCAAAATGATCCGTGTCTAATATTTTCTGTGCCCGTTTTAAGTCGAAATTATCTTTTGTGTATTCATTCCAGGGCATATCAACCATCAACTCAACGTAGTTCATCGTGACCGGATATTCCGGAGCCATCGGGTTGATACGTTGGAGTTTGGTCAACTCCTTATCGAAATGACTACGCACTTCGGTAGGCCACTTTTTACGGTCGGCCTTCATGCGCAACTCGTCGATCTCGCGGTCGGGATTGTCAATACCCAGTTCATCCTGCAGGACTTTCATCTGCTGACGCAAATAATAATCGCGCTGTTGCTGGTCAAGATCCGACGAGGCTTTAGACTGAATTTCGCGCTTAAGCTCCAGCAACTGAACCTCACGGAGCATGTATTCAAGCAACAGATTAGCCTGCTGATTGCCTTCCAGCGTTTCTAAAAGCCGCTGTTTATCGGCTACATCGGCGTTAACGTTTGACGAAAGAAAGTGCAGCAAAAACGTCGGGCTTTCAATATTATCGAGCGCAATGCGGGCTTCCTGCGGGATCTCGGGGTTGAGCCGCAGCATTTTATAGGCCGCGTCTTTCAACGATTGAAGAAGGGCCTTGCCTTCTTTCTTATTTACGTTCGGAAAAGCGTCGTCAATCTGGCGAACCTGCGCCGTCATAAAGGGTTCTTCCTGCGTAATCTGCTGAATTTCAAAGCGTTTCTTGCCCTGGATAATAATCGTAATGTTGCCATCGGGCAACGTAATCATTTTAATAATGTAGGCGACCGTTCCAAATCGGTAGAGATCGTCGGCAGTTGGTTCGTCTTTTTGCTGATTCAACTGAGCTGCAACCCCAATAATCCGGTTTCCTTTATACGCTTTCTTAACCAACCGGATTGATTTTGACCGACCAACCGTAACGGGAATAACCATACCCGGAAACAAAACCGTATTGCGCACCGGCAGAATCGGCAGGTTTGCGGGCAATTCATAATCTTCATCTATCCCCTCTGGCGACCCGAGCGGTACAATCTCTAAATTGTCCGAATCAAAATCGGACATTAGCAAACGGGTAGCTAAATCTTGGTCTGAACGCATAAGTACACTGCCAGCATGGCAGCTTTGAATATTTGGTGCCTGAAATATAAAGATAGGCAGGGAATACGGAGTAGGTACAAGGCCCGTGCCAGCCGTCCTATTATGACGTAATGTCGGGTTAATCGTTACAACCACAAAATTAACGAAATGGGTTGCTTAGTTACCCATAAATTTATTAATCGAACAGAATGGCCTGCGTTGGTTGATTCTTACGGAAGACAAATGTTTTTTTCTGACCCTGGTATTGAATGTTAACCATGTTGACTTGGTCGTCAAATAGCTCCATCAACGCGTTTTGTTTTAACAGGCCACCTTTAAATGGTTCAGTATAAGGCATTTCTAAATACACCCAGTTTGCATCGGCCTCAATCTCGTGTCCAATGTATTTAATCGCCTTAGTCTGTTTCTGGGGATTTAAATAACTGAAATGCGACTGGACATATTTCTCGATTAACGGGTCGTATTTATCGTTTGCGGCTAACTGTATTTTGCTGTTCGACGAAGCCGAAAGTGCTTTTTCAAAATCATCCGTGAATATCCGAATGCTGATTTCAAATGTTTTTTCTTTTGCATCATACTGCATCTGGGTCACACTGGCGTGGAAATCATGCGCCGGACGGCTGGCAGACAGGCTAATTAGTAAAATGCCGATGAGTACTTTTTGCAACACGGAGAAAACAGATTTTAACTACAGAGAATACAAAACTCTATAACTCTTGAGGGAGTAAGGCTGAGTTCTCTGTAGTTAGATCATCAAAAAAAAGCTTTGAATACGTCATTGAAAATAGCGAACGCCATCAAACCGAGCAGCATGACCATACCAACACGTTGCGCACCTTCCAGAAAACGGTCGGAGGGTTTACGGCCCGATATGATTTCATAGCTTAAAATAGTGGCGTGACCACCATCGAGGGCCGGAATGGGCAGGGCATTCATAAACGCGAGCGCCATCGAGAGCAGACCTGTCATCCGCCAGAAGTTCTCCCAATCCCAAATGCTACCATATAGATTCTTCGCAATGCCAATGGGACCACTTAACGCCTTAGATGCCGATACTTCACCTCGGAAAATCTTTCCGAACCCTTTAATGTTATCAAAAACGACCTGAAAAGCACGCTGTGTGCCTACAGATAAAGCCTCGCCAAATGTATAATCAACGTGTGTCTGTTTCAGCAGAAATTCTGGTGCAAACCCTATTTTGCCTTCTTCAGTTGTAGTCATGGTCAACGTTAACAACTGGCCTGCACGGTTAACGCCAAGACTAATTGGCTTGTTAATGAGTGGTTTCACTATCTCTGTAAATTCATGATAGAACTTGACCGGCTTTCCATTAACGCTTGTAATCATATCATCCGGCTTCAACCCCGCTTTAATAGCAGGTTGGTCGGGAGCTAACAGAGCTACTTTAAATGGTCGAATAGGCTCAATAAATGGGTTATCTCCTCTCTTACTATCGGATAACTTATTCAAGAAGTTATTCGGAATGTAAATATCCTCCGGCTTGCCATTCCGCTCTACAGTGTAGTAGCTATTGTTTCCCAACAATACATCGGAACTGTATATATCAGAGAAATCGCTGAATGACTTGCCATTAATTTTTACGATTTTATCTCCTGTTCGGAAGCCTATTTCTTTACCCAGCTCATTTGCGACAATACCATACTTGATATCCTGGCTTGCTAAATACGTATTACCGTTTTTGTAGGCCAATATCACAAAAACCAAAATACCAACAATCACATTGACAATAATGCCACCCAGCATAACGATGAGCCGCTGCCAGGCTGGTTTTGCCCGAAACTCATACGGCTGTGGTTCGGTATTGGTGTGCGCCGTGTCGAGTGATTCGTCAATCATTCCCGAAATTTTCACGAAACCACCAAGCGGGATTGCGCCAACGCCGTATTCGGTTCCACCGCGTTTGATGCTCCAGACTTTGGGCGGAAAGCCAATAAAATACTGCTCCACCCGCATACCAAATGCCTTGGCCGCCAACAGGTGTCCTAACTCATGTAAACCGACTAAAATGGACAAACCCAGAATGAGTTGTCCTGCCATTACTAAAATTTCCATTGAGAACCGTGATAATGCTGATTAACTGATTGTGCTGAGTAATTGTCGTATTGTTCTTTGCCGCTCAATAAACGACGGCCAGTGACCAAATAATCTTCGTGAAACGTTAAAAGACGGTAGAGAAACCTATAGGTTTCATGATTTTTGATAAAACAGTTAAACCAAACTTTTAATTCGCTCCAAAGCCAGTTGGCGGGTTTCGGTGTCTGTGCTTACATAATCGTCATACGTAGGGCTTTGCACAAAGGTTGCTTTAGCTAAGCATAGTTCGATGATCTCCGAAATTTCGAGGAAACCGATTCGGTCATTCAGAAAAGCCTCTACCGCCACTTCGTTGGCTGCGTTGATGATGCAGGCTGCGTTTCCACCCCGCTTGAGGGCGTCGAACGCAAGTTGCAGATTGCAGAACGTTTCGAGGTCGGGCTGCTCGAATGTCAGCGAAGGATAATCCATGAAGTTAAAACGTGGGAAATCGGATTTCAGCCGGTTCGGGTAGCTCAGCGCAAACTGAATCGGCAAACGCATATCGGGCAGGCCCATTTGCGCTTTAAGGCTTCCATCCTCAAACTGAACCAGCGAATGAACGATACTCTGCGGATGAACCACTACGTCAATTTGATCGGGCCGAAGGCCGAAGAGCCATTTGGCTTCAATTACTTCTAACCCCTTGTTCATCAATGTAGCAGAGTCGATAGTGATCTTCGCGCCCATTGTCCAGTTCGGATGTTTGAGAGCCTGCGCCTTCGTAACGGTCGACAGAAACGCCCGCGATTTCCCCCGAAACGGCCCACCCGACGCTGTCAAAATAATTTTTTCAATCGGGTTGTGAAACTCGCCAACCAGACACTGAAAAATAGCCGAGTGTTCCGAATCGACCGGGTAGATATTGACGCCTTTTTGGGCAGCTAATTGCGTAATGAGTTCGCCTGCTACGACGAGCGTTTCTTTGTTGGCCAGCGCGATAGACTTCCCCGCTTCGATGGCCTTTATGGTGGGTAGCAAACCCGCATAACCAACCATCGCTGTCAGCACCATATCGACGGTATCCATCTGCACAACCGATGAAAGAGCTTTTGCTCCGGCATAAACCTTAATCCCTAACGGGTCGAGTGCCGAAAAAACCAGATCATACCGGTCTTCATTGCAGATAACCACTACGTTAGGTTTCAAGTCAACGGCCTGCTGAATCAGCAGTTCGGCGTTATTGTTGGTGGTCAATATCTCAACCTGAAACCGGTCGGAATGCGCCTTTATCACCTCAACGGCCTGCGTTCCGATGGAGCCGGTCGAGCCGAGGATAGCGATATGGCGTTTTTTTAGGTCAGTCATTTAGTTTGTCGCGGAGGTATTGAATATGCTGGTAATATGGGGATGAAAGAGCGATCTCTAATACCTCTTTGTTATAATCTACTTTAGTGAACATACTAATAATGGCACTCTTCAACGGGGGTAAATCTTGCTGTATTATGTCAAAAATTAACTGTTGATTGAGTGTCCTGTATTCATGTGCCAGAAGGTTTCTTGTACCCGAAAGTAGTTGCCATGGAATAGCCTTATACTCAGATTTTAGTTCTTTCGATAACTTCTTGGACTCTTCGCCAATAAACAATAAAAGTGCCCATGATGCATTGTAATTCATTTGTTCGTTGGCAATCGTGAATTCATCAACACTCTCAAACGAACGGCTATAAATGATTATTTTTTCAATACATTCCAAAATAGTACACAGGTAAATGAAGTTACGGCGATTATACATAAATAAGGTCTTGTTTCATGTAATACATAATGATTGGATTCATGTACTTATAGTCTATTAAACCCAGTTTTCTATGTAAACGTCGTCGAAGAATACGATAGAGACGTTCGCGTTCTGCCTAGGGTAATGTTCGCCCTTTCTCTAAGTCATACACCAAATCAATATCACTTTTCTCGGTTTGCTCGTTTCGGGCGAAACTGCCGTATAGCCCAATGCGTTCGATACCAAATTCGTTTCGCAGACGCTCACAGTTGGCTCGGAGCGTTTCCAGAATGAATTCCTGATTGATGGCTACTGCTTCCATGTTCTCAAACTGTTTGTCCAATTTCTAATAACCCATCGGCAATTTTGCGGTCGTTTGCCAGCCGGGGCACTTTGTTCTGACCGCCTAACTTCCCCTGTGATTTCATGTATCGCTGAAACGCCCCGCGCGGCAGACTCGATAACTTGAGCGGTTGCAGAATGGAGCCGGTAATGAGGTCATCGTAATAAACGTTCAATTCGGTCAGGCGGGTATCCACATCGCGGGCAAAGGCAGCCGGGTCGTGCGGGGACGTAGCAAACTCGACCAGCCACTCATGATACGGCAAACCTTCTTTCGGGCTGACCATTGGGGCTACCGTAAATTCGACAACTTCGGTTTCCGGGTGCTTTTGCATCGCATCTTTCAACGCTTTCTCAACTTCTTCGCCAATAACGTGTTCGCCGAAGGCCGAAATAAAATGTTTGATACGTCCCGTTACAAGTAGCCGATACGGCTCCCGCGACACGAACTTAACCGTATCGCCGAGGGAGTAGCCCCACAGCCCGGCGTTGTTGTTTATAATGACTGCATAATTCTTTCCCAGTTCAACTTCGTCAATCGTCAGTCGGCGCGGGTTTTCGGTGAAATACTCGTCGGCGGCAATGAACTCGAAGAAAATGCCACTGTCTAAAAGCATCAGCAAGCCCTCTTCGTTCTGGCTATCCTGAAAGGCAATAAAACCTTCCGAAGCGGGGTATGTTTCTATCGAATCAATACGTTTGCCAATGCTGTCGAACAGTTTGGCGCTGTACGGTTCAAAGTTGACACCGCCGTACACAAACACTGAAAAATCGGGGAAAACGTCTTTTATCAATTTGCCCGTTCGCTCCTGAATCCGGTCAAAATACATCTGCACCCAGGGCGGAATGCCTGAAATGAGCGACATCGGCTGGGCAATGGTTTCGTCGATAATGTGCTCTAATTTCGTCTCCCAATCCTCAATCGTATTCGTTTCGTAGCTGGGCAGTTGGTTCGTACGCAGATA
>JANPJE010000114.1:0-10471 GCA_031425355.1 Spirosoma sp.
AGCCGGTTTTTCCGTCTCGCCAAGCCACGTAATGAGCCTGATTTTCACTCTTCTGTAAAGCATCGAACGCCCGATTGATGTTCTCGAACTCGATTCGGTCTTCGGACTCAAATTTCTGGATAAAATGGCAGTGCCAGCGTAACCGCGACGCGAAGGCGTTGAACTGCCCGCGCCCTACACGACCGCTGATAGTGACGTCCTCTTTGGCCCTCATCTGCGCCTGAAATACCTGTCGAATACTTAAACAACCCCAAGCCAGATAAGGCGACAACCGGCTGCAACCCCGTCGGCTCTCCAGCGGTTTTGAGATGGATTTTGCATAAACCGCCACGCGTTCGGTCAGGAAGCTGTCCATGTAGCGATGGGCGTTATGCTCGCCACCGGGTTGGAACAACGTATTGGGTATCAGCCAGTTTCTGGGCAGATCAGGGCCGCGCTCCATATGATACCAGGCGTCGCGCAGGGCGGCTGGTTGCCATCGGGTCAGGTCCGGTTGCTGCTGTGGTGCCCGCATGGTACGTTGCCAGTCAACAGGCCAGGTATCCCGGTTTTTCAGACCCCGGATAATACCGTTGCTCTGAAATTCATGCCAGATGATTTTATGCTGACGGCAAAATTGGGTAACGGCCTTATCGCGGTCGTACGTTATTTTGAGACCTGTTTCTTGGTGGGAGAAAATGGTGTCGATTGTAAATTGTTGCTGTAAAGCAGTCAATACGTCCGTCACTTCGCGATGAAATATCCAGATTCTGGGCGTGCCCGTTTCGGATTCATGTGCCGGTTCATCGTCAAAAATAAACGGCAGCCATTCATGCGTGAGTGCGGGTATGGCCTCGGTAGGTTTGATCCGTTCAGGCAATTGACGGTTGAGGTCGGCTAAACATTCGGTCACAAACCGCCAGTGGCGCAGGTCGTAATTAGGATCGGCAATGACCGACGGCTCGAAGCAATACACGAATAACAAAGGTCGCGCCAGACCGCCATTCAGGTTTTTGCAAGCGTCTATGGCTGTTTTCAGCGGTGCATGGTCGTGCAGCCGTAGATCACGTTTGAACCAGAGAATATTGATGGCCGGTCGGTTAGTCATAACAGCATTTTATTCAGGCAAAGACGGTACGTTAGTATACAAATAGAATAGACTGTCTGTTCGTAATGTTTTCGTTGTGGTTTACCCCATTGACGAACGGTTTTTTACCGATTACATGATTTATAGGCAATAGCACATAAGGAATGAGTATTTTGCTGCTCGTCACGTACTGCCTAAACCAATTCACTACATGAACTTTCTGCTTGTCCTTTTACCTTTGGCGATTATCGTCATCTACCTTTCCATTGTCATTGTGCAACAGGGCACGGTGGCAGTTATTACGATTTTCGGCAAATATGGCCGCGTCCTTCGACCGGGACTGAACTTCAAAATTCCGTTTATCGAGGTCATATACCGTCGCATTTCCATCCAGAACCGTTCCGTCGAACTGGCGTTTCAGGCCATCACCGCCGACCAGGCCAATGTTAATTTCAAGGCCATGCTGGTCTATTCGGTCCTCAATCAGGAAGAAGAAACGATCAAGAACGTAGCGTTCAAATTTATTGATGAAGCCTCATTTATGCAGGCACTCATCCGCACCATCGAAGGGTCTATCCGTAGTTTTGTGGCGACCAAACGACAGTCGGAAATTCTGGCTCTGCGTTCCGAAATCATTGAGCATGTGAAATCTCAACTCGATACGTTGCTCGAAAGTTGGGGGTATCACCTTACCGACCTGCAACTGAACGACATTGCGTTTGATGAAGTCATTATGCGGTCGATGGCGCAGGTAGTAGCCTCATCGAACTTGAAAGCAGCCGCCGAAAACGAAGGGCAGGCCCTGCTGATCACGAAAACAAAAGCTGCTGAAGCAGAAGGAAACGCCATTCAGATTTCTGCCGAAGCCGAGAAAAAAGCGTCGCAATTGCGGGGGCAGGGGGTGGCTCTGTTCCGGGAAGAAGTTGCCAAAGGCATGGCCGAATCCGCTAAAGTGATGAATGAAGCCAAACTCGATGCATCGCTGATTCTGTTTTCGATCTGGACCGAAGCGATCAAGCATTTTGCTGAAAACAGCAAGGGCAACGTGATTTTCCTCGACGGCTCTACCGAGGGCATGGATAAAACAATGCGGCAATTGCTGGCGGTCGAAAAATTGAACAGCGGTATTGAATCCAGCGGACTTATTACGCCCCCATCGTCACTGAGCACGCGTTAAAACATAGTCTGCGGTTTACGGTTTTCAGTATACGGTTCTTCGGCTGCCCCAACTCACGGCGTCAGCCAATCGGAAACCGTATACTGAAAACCGCAACCGTTTTATGACAAACCTGCTTTTCCCTACCGATTTCTCCACCAACAATACAGCCGCTCTGGATTGGGTTCGGCTTTTTGCCCACAAAACAGGTGCCACTGTTACATTGCTGCACGTTTATCAACCCATGATGCCCGATTCTACGCTGCCTACCATCGGCGATCCGGGACTGGGTATAATGGCATCACAGGAAATTGAAGATATTAGTCGTCGGCAGTTGGAAATACTGGCCACTAAGCTCAGCAGCGAAGGGCTGTCGATAGAGGTGGAATGGCGCATCGGCACCGTTGACGATAGTATTCTGGAGGTTGCCCTCGAGCGGTCGGCCGATTTAATTGTGATGGGGCGAAGTGAACTGAGTACCTTTTTTGACCGGTTGGCGGGCAGTGCCGTAACCGATGTAGCTGGCGACGCCAAATGTCCGGTTCTGATCGTTCCCGCCCCACTCGAATCCACGCCGGGCCATCCTGTTCGTCCGGTGCAGGTACGTACTATTGCCTACGCCATGCAAGCCCAGACAACCCAAAGTCTGGTAACGTTCCAGACCGAATCGCTCGTAAAAGCGTTTGATGCAGAGCTTGTTATCTTGACCGAAGATAAACTCGATACTGTCCAGGCAGATCTGATTGTCATGCAGTTATATCCCAAATCCGGCTTTCTGGATGGATTATTCCACCCAAACCACACATCTGCACTTATTGAAAAGTCGGAGGTGCCGCTACTGATTTATCATGAGCAGAAGCAGGACTGAAGCCAATAAGGTTGCTTCATGCCCTCATAGACTCTACCTCCAGACCCGATGCCCACGCATCGGGTCTTATTTATTTTATGCAACAGTGACGAGGCTTGACACTTATGTATACACTGTCTATGTAGCCTCGAATAAGGTTCGAATAATGTTGTTATCTACTGTGTTTGGGGGAATGCCGTGTATTCGTCGAATACGATTGGTACGCTCATTCGGATGATACCTATTTGCGGGTTGACATCGGTACATCGACCGAAGTCTACTTGGGTGATTTGTTTTTGTGCCCGCGTAGTGAAAATATGCATCTTTAAGTTAATGTAAACACAATACTAAGAACTATAAGGAATTTCAGGCAAGGTATTTGCAAAGGGTTATGAAGCCGCCTATGTGCGCGGACCTACGTAGGCAAATTTGTGTAAGCAAGCTATGTAGGCTTTTTATAATAAAATTTTAGACTGACCCTCGGTAATCGGTTTGAAATAAAGAGTTAATACCAGAATCATCCACATTAATTAAGACTATTGTGAAACTATACATCAAGTACATGGTAAGCAGGCGTTGCCAACTGATGGTTCAATCAACGCTGGATAAACTCGATCTCCATTACGGAATAGTGGATTTAGGCGAAGTTGAGGTCAGGGAAACGATTACGCCTGAGCAGCGTAATCAAGTGCAGATGGCGTTGTCAAAGTCAGGACTTGAACTGATGGACGATAGAAAGGCCATACTAATTGAGAAAATAAAGAATGTTGTTATTTACATGGTACATCATGCCGATGAGCCTCACAAGCTAAAAAATTCAGATTATATCAGTACGAAACTTGAATATGATTATACGTACTTGGCGAACCTTTTCTCTGAGGTTACGGGGCGCACAATCGAGCACTACATAATTGCTCATAAAATCGAATACGTAAAGGAACTACTCTTATATGATGAACTTAATCTTACTCAAATAGCTGATAAACTGAACTATAGCAGCGTGGCTCATCTATCCTATCAGTTTAAAAAGGTTACGGGTTTAACCCCTACCTTCTTTAAACAACTTAAGAGAAAAAAGCGCATCGCACTTGAAAATGTGTAGTTGTTGTAACTTATTAGTCTAAATATGTGAATCGTGTAACTTTATTACATAATTATATAATACGATCTGGAGTTTAAGCGCTTATTCTTGCAACGCGGAAACAAATTCGCAACTCAACTCCAGAAAAATGCAAAGAAAACTACTACTCATTTTAACGTCTGGCATTCTGTACGCGCTCCAGAGCGTAAGTTTCGGACAGGCGCCACCCAATTTAGGGACAGCTTCCAGTTTCGCGCTGTTTACGGCAGTAGGAGCTATCAACAACACGGGAACATCCGTGGTAACAGGTGATATTGGCACCAATTCGGGGGCTTTTAACGGGTTTCCTCCGGGCACAATAGTTGGAAACACCCGGTTACCGTCTTCTCCTGAAGCAGTACAGGCCGCCATTGATGTGCTTGCTGCATACAACTCACTGAACTCAGCGGTATGTGGTACGACAATAGGCCCCGAATTGGCCGGACAGACGCTTGCACCAGGTGTCTCTTGTCAGAATACAGCCGCGGCTACCTCTTTAAATGGTACGTTGACGTTAAGTGGGGCAGGTATTTATATCATTAGATTAAGCAGCGCGTTAACGACTGGTACCAGCTCGAACATTGTGCTGACGAATGGTGCTATCGCTGAAAATGTATTCTTTCAGGTAGATGGTGCAGTTACGTTAGGAATCGGCTCAACGTTCATAGGAACTATACTGACATCAGGAGCAATTGTTCTGGAAACAGGGGCTTCACTTACAGGAAGAGGCCTTTCCATCACGGGCGCGATCACCCTGAACAACAACGCAGTGACGAACGTAGGGCCAGCACTACCCGTTTCGCTGGTATCGTTTACGGCAAAGGCGCAACCAACGCATACGGTTGAACTGGCCTGGACAACGTCTCTCGAAACCAACAACAAAGGCTTCCTGATTGAACGCAGCAAAGACTTGGTTCTTTTTGAAAAAGTTGGTGAAGTGGGTGAGGTATCGGCCAATAGCAGCGCGTTGAAAAACTATCGAATGACCGATGCAACGCCTTTTTCAGGTACCAGTTATTACCGCCTGACGCAAACCGACCTCAACGGCCAAGCGCGGGTTTATCCGGCTGTGTCGGTGGTATTGCGGGATGACGCGTACGGCGTATATCCTAATCCGGTAGTGAGCGATCAGCGGTTTTCGCTTCGGTTGGATGAGCCGGAAACAGCCAAACTCAACTTTTTTAGTGCGGATGGTCGTGCGTTGTCTCTACAGAAAACGGGTGTCCAGTCAGGCAATCTCCTGCTGAAATTCGCCGATAATTTGTCGACTGGGGTGTATATACTGACGGTTATGGAACGGGGTCAGACGCGACAGCATCGGCTGGTCGTTCGATAAGTACTCCGTCAAATTCACTAATCTCATCTCATTAAATTTCTTGTCTCATGACTACAAAAGCTTTACATATATCGGCTTCGTTGCCCAAAAAGACGTATAAAACACCCAAAATTAAATCGCTGGGCTGTGTGAAAAAATTAACCCTCAAAATGGGTTCTAATGTGGATGGTATGGGTGGGTTTGTTTAAGTTATTCTAAATAAGAATCAAGCTCCTGATTAACAGATGGTTAATCAGGAGTTCTTCGTTAAAAACAGCACCATTTGTTCTTCATCGTAATATGTATCGCCGTCTTTTATGGCGTTTTTCTCCAGCGCGAACGAGCTAAAACCCAGCTTTTCATACTGCCGTTTGGCCCCGCTATTCGAGGCAATAACGGTCAGGTTAATCTGCTCCATATCGGGTAATAATCGTGCCCGGCGGATGGTTTCTTCAAGCAATCTGCGGCCAAGACCTTGACCGCTGTATTCCTGCGCTACGTACATTCTGAAAATCAACCCTTTGTGACGTATTTTCTCCCGCGTTTGTCCTTCGCGCTGGAAGCTCACCACCCCCGCTAATTCGTTGGCTTCGATAACTATCCCCAGTGTAAAACTATCGGGCAGGCCACTTGTCGGGAATGTTTCATTGGCCTGATCGGTCGGGCTGATGCGAAAACAATCCCGGTGTTTTTGCAAACCTTTTAATATAAACGCTTGGTAGTCAAGGTTTTTACTAGTAGTAAGCTCGATAAGTTTCATCGTAAATAATCGGGCAAAAGCGCATTTTCTTCACCTTCTCTCGGGACGGGTGTCAGCCGCACGGTTTGCAATGGAATCACGCCCGACCAGGTTGGAAGGTGGGCATCTTCGGGATCGTCGTTGGGGCCACCCGTTCGGATTTTAGCCGAGGCTTCGGCCAGCGAAAAGGCCAGTACGGTTGTTTTTCGCATTTCACTGTCGGTCGTTGGGCGCAGGTCATCCCAGCGGCCCGGAATGAGGTGGTCTGTAATCCGGGCCAGTACGCCCATTCGTTCGCGTTCATCGGTTACTTTTTCGGCGTTGGCAAAGATCACCACAGAGCGGTAGTTGACCGAGTGATGAAAGGCCGACTTTGCCAGAACCAGACCATCGGCAAGCATCACCGAAATACAGACCGGTCCGCCTTTTTCAATTTCCCGGATGAAATGACTCCCGACTGAGCCGTGAATATAAAGCCTGTCGTCCTGCCGGACAAAGGCGGTCGGAATGGCCATCGGCTGACCGTCAACGACGTAGCTGACGGTGCAAAAAAGAGCCTCGTCCAAAATCGGATGAATCGTTTCGGCGTCATAATGAGCGCGTTTGGCAAGGCGACTGGGTGTTGTGCGGGTGGTTTGCATGGATGCGTCTGTTTTTGGCTGCTTCGATAAGTAATGTGACAAAATTCATACCTTACCGGACTATTCAACTCGTCCAGCTTTCAAAAAACAGACCATCCGGTTATGCTTTCTCTCACATCTTTACTTCAGATCGATAAGGCATCGGCTACGCCTGTTTTTGTTCAAATAAGTAACCAGCTTGGGCAACTCATCCGGGTGGGCACACTGGCAGCGGGGAAACGGTTACCCGGAACACGTCAGTTAGCGGACTCGCTTAGGTTAAATCGCCAAACTATTGTAGCCGCCTACGACGAAGGAATTGCGCAGGGCTGGCTCGAAAGTCGGATGGGTAGCGGTACGTATGTAGCTGCTTATAATCAGGAGGTTAAGCCATACGCGTTGCCGGTTTATACGAAGAAAGATAGAGATCAGAATAATAACGTAACGGATGGGCAGCCCGGTTATTCGGTTGAAACACTTGATTTTCTGATCCGGCCTGTGCTAACCAATCAGGCTGGACTGAATTTAGACGATGGGTTTCCGGATGTTCGGCTGGCTCCGATGGCGGAGTTGAGCCGGGCATATCGCTCCTATTTTCGGTGGGGTAATCCGCAGCAGCACTTCGGTTATGGCGACACAAAAGGTCATCCGTTGCTACGTGAGCAATTATCTATCCACTTAAACGAAACACGCGGTCTGCAAACTACACCCGATAATGTACTGATTACACGCGGCAGTATTATGGGATTGCACCTTGCCAGTCAGGTGATTTTACGACCGGGCGACGTGGTTGTCACAGGTGAAACGAACTGGGCGGGAGCTATAATGAATTTCCAGAAAGCCGGTGCCACAATTCAGACTGTGCCTGTCGATCAGCACGGTTTAGCTATTGATTCGCTGGAAAGTATCTGTCAGAATCAACGTATCAGGCTGGTGTTCGTAACCCCTCATCATCACTACCCCACAACGGTAACGCTCAGAGCTGATCGGCGCGTCAGGCTGCTTCAACTGGCTGAGCAATACGGCTTTGCGATTCTTGAAGATGACTACGATTATGATTTTCACTACCTGAGCCGCCCCATTTTGCCGCTGGCCAGTGCCGACCGGCGGGGAATGGTCGTGTATGTCGGGTCGCTGACCAAGTCGGTCGCTCCGGCTTTTCGGGTTGGCTACGTAGTGGCGCCAACGGCCCTGATTGACGAACTGGCCCGGCTCCGGCGCATCATCGACCGGCAGGGCGACCCTATGCTCGAATTTGCTATCGGTCAGCTAATCAAAACCGGCGAACTGAAACGGCATTTTCGCAAAGCCTTACGCACGTATCAAACCCGACGAGATTGTTTCTGCGATTTATTGACGACTGAGTTGTCTGATGTGATACGGTTTAGCAGGCCGGATGGTGGCATGGCCGTCTGGGCCAATTTCGACCCGGCTGTTGACATGGATTCAGTAGCGCAGCGAGCCGGTCGTGCCGGTCTTTTCCTGTCGAGTGGTGTGACGCATAATCCGCCCGGTCAGCGGCTCAACGGCACTCGGCTTGGCTTTGCGTCGAGTACGGAAGATGAGTTGAAAAGGAGCGTAGCGATATTGAAAAAAGCCTGTTTACGAACTTAATAAGCGATCTCCTCTTCATCGAGCAGTTTCTTGATATTCAGAATGCAATCATCCAGTACGGCAATGTTTTCTGACCAGTTAACGACGTACCAGGTCGGGTCGTTGCGGTCGATTATATAAACTTTCTGAGCACTTGTAATGACCCAAAGTACTTTTTCGACGCCAAATTCAATCAGTTTCTGAGATTTCTGGATAAGATAGCCATCTAATTTTCCTTCAAAGTCCGATACATCAGCTTTGATATCGACCTCGATTACAATTTTGGGTGGTACATCAAAGTACTTCCCTTTCAGTTTGCCAACTTTTTCTTTTTCAAAGATGGCTAAGTCATTGCCCAGATTGTCGTTTTGCCCTAAGTGCAGCCCTGTTTCGTTGGTGGAAAGTAAATATTTTTTACGGTTGATTACGCCGTATAAATATCCATTAAGTAAGAGACTGTCTAAAAATGTGATCTTAGCCAAAATAAGGAGCCAGTAAGTTTGTAGGAACAAAGAACCACCCATGTATCCTACTGATCTGACTGACTCCCAATGGCAAGTTATTCAAGACTTACTTGCCGACCAACGAAAGCGCAAACATGATCTGCGTAAAGTTTTTAATGCCTTGTGCTACATGGTGAAGGGCGGCATTCCTTGGCGACAGATGCCCAATGATCTACCACCCTGGAAAACAGTGTATTACTACTTTCGCAAATTACAGCGGTTGGGTATCTGGCAGGAATTGAACGATGCCTTGCGCGAAAAAGTCCGTCTAAAGGCAGGCCGAAAAGGCAACCCTTCAGCGGCTATTATCGACTCACAAAGTGTGAAAACCACGTTAGTCGCGGGCAACGTGGTTTTGATGCAGGCAAGTCCGTAAAGGGACGAAAACGCCATATTATCGTTGATATGATGGGTTTGTTGCTGGCGGTGGTAGTACATCGGGCTGATATTGATGAGCGACGGGGCGCGAGTTTCGTACTGGCTCGTTTGCAAAAGGTGAGGGTAAGTTTTCCTCGGCTGCGCGTAATCTTCGCTGATGGTGGGTACAGTGGTGAGTTTGAAACACTGGTCAAAAAGGCCTACAAATGGGTACTGGAGATTATCCGTAAACCCTTCGGTGTCAAGATGTTCGTGCTATTGCCAAAACGTTGGATCGTTGAACGCACCTTCGCTTGGTTAACTAATCAGCGTCGCTTAAGTGTTGATTATGAAAGGTCAGTGAAAGTCTCAGAAGCCATGATTCAATTGGCCATGATTCGTATAATGATTCGACGGTTATGAAATTTAGACAGCCTCTAATGATACTAAAACTCCCTGTAAATCAGAACACGACATGACTTCTTCGATGGTTTTCTTTCCTGCCAAAACATCCCTGTAACCCCGATAATAGACCGGTTTTCCCTGCCACATCTCATAAATAAGCGCAGGAGGAATGTTGCGGGTAGACAGGCGAGTAGTACGCCGTGGTCGGATTGCCCGCTCCGATGTACTGGCATCGCCAGCATTCCGAATTGGTTTTTCCTGATCAATAACGGTCATAGGTATTTCAGATTTAATACGTTGACAAGATTACCGAAAAACAGGCACATTGACAAGCCGGTTATTTACTCTTCCACGTTCGATAGGCTATCGGCATGCAGACCGCGCAGGGCCGATAACCCTGTTCGACAGCTTCGGTCTTATCCCGAAAGAAAACCCGGTTTTCATCGTTCATGCGTTTGCCCGCCCGGCAATCGAGTCGCCCATAAAGTTTGCCGGGCCGGTGTCCGCCCAGGGTGATTTCTCCACCTCGTATCAACGGGACCAATGCGCGAAGTCGGGCAAATCGAGTGAGTCCTAAATCGGTATGCGGGGTCATGCGGCATCGTGAAAAATTAGCCCCAAAGTCATTCGCTGGCCGCTTTTTACCTCGCTCACACCATGCCGCATCCCAATTCTGTAATAACCTCGTGCACTTTTTGCCGGTCTGAATTTGGTGGTAAACACCAGCATCTGGCCTTGTTCGGGTTGCAG
>JANPJE010000115.1:0-19290 GCA_031425355.1 Spirosoma sp.
GATTCTTCATTCGGCCCGGTGGGATGCAAAAATTGACTTAACCGGCAAAAACGTCGCGGTGATCGGGACGGGGGCCAGTGCTGTTCAAATTGTACCCGCTGTTGCTCCGGTGGTGGGGCAGTTGACTGTTTTCCAGCGTACGCCCGCCTGGGTCACTCACCGTTTAGACCGTGCGTTGTCGGAAGCTACCCGGCAGCGATTCACGCGGTTTCCCGGTTTGATGAAACTACAGCGGGAGTCGATTTTCTGGCTGAATGAGTTGGTGGGCACGGGGTTTACCGGCAACCGCTTAATCAACGCAGTGATGAAACGAATCTCACTGAAAAAGTTGGCCCATGAGGTAAATGACCCCGAAGTCCGGGCGAAGCTGACGCCGGCCTACACCATCGGATGCAAGCGGATTTTGAAGTCGGATGATTTTTACCCGGCGTTCAATCGGCCGAATGTCCATTTAGTAGCCGACCCCATTACGACCTTTACCGAAACAGGTATCAAGACCGCCGATGGGCAGGAATACGCGCTGGATGTTATCATTCTGAGCACGGGGTTCAAGGTCGCCGACCTGAATTTTCATACGCAGTTTAGTGGCCTGAATGGTCAGAATCTGATGGATGCCTGGCGAAAAACGGGCGGTGAAGCGTATAAGGGCGTTACAACGACTAATTTTCCGAACCTGGCTTTTCTGCTCGGCCCCAATACAGGCTTGGGCCATAACTCGGTGGTGCACATGATGGAGTCGCAGATGAATTACATCATGCAGTACATCAATGAGGTGGAGCGGGTTGGCGACGGAGTCTATCTGGATCTGAAAGAGTCGGTCCAGAAAGCGTATAATCAACGGTTGCAGGAGCAGTTTGCCGGAACGGTTTGGACGTCGGGTTGCCAAAGCTGGTACATCAATGAGGAAGGCAAAAATACAACCTTGTACCCGCGCCTGAACACGCACTTTCGCAGGCTCACCAACCACTTTTCTCCGGCCGATTATCAAGTCGTTACTTAACCGAACGACAGCTCACTATGCGCCTTATTTTCATTCCCGGCTTCGGCGAGACACCACGAATCTTTGACCGGATTACGCCATTCCTGCCCGGCGAAAAGCTGTTTGTTGACAATCGGGAGTTGCTGGGCAGCAAGCCCATGTTCAATATCACAGCCCTCCAATACGCTCAGCTATTGCTTGAAAAACACCAGATTAGCCAGACCGACGTAGTGATTGGCCATTCGATGGGTGGATGGGTAGCGCATGCCATCAAGCACCTGACCGGCTGTTCTATTGTGCAAATTGCCTCGTGGACCGATCCCGAAAAGGTTATTCTTCCGATTAAAAACCCGGACGTTGTGTATTGGCTCGTCCGAAACGGGCTGTATTTAAACCGGTTCAACAAACAGATTTTTAGCTGGCTGAATTACCGAAATAAACCCTCCGCTCAAATCTTTAACGAGGTGTTTCAGGAGTTGATCGACAGCCCGCACGACTACGTTATCAATCAGTTACGCGTTATCCTGAATCCGATAAACGTAGCGATCACCTCCCAGCCTGAGGTGCGTATCCATTCGGGAAACGATTCGATTATTCGCTTCCCGGATCAGTCTGCCGTACGCGTATCGGGCGATCATTTCAATCTGGTTATCCACCCGGAGGAAGTCATTGCGCCAATTCAGACTTTTTTGACGATAAAGTACAGCGCCGGGCAGGATGCTCCGAAATGAGTGCTGTTTACCGAAAAGAACGTAAACCCGCTTCCTGTTAGAGATCTAAAGAGCCGCTGCCAAACGACTGAACGACCGGCAAAACTTTACCGTGCGATGTACCGTTACCGTAGAAAACCGGTTCGGCTCGTTGAAAAAACTCATTCCGTTTCCAAGTCTGTTCAAACAGGCTTTTCACAACCTGCGCGGTAACGACCCCGTTCGGATGGCCGGAGCCACTGCCTTCTTTGCTTTCTTTGCCCTGCCGCCCATCGTTATCATTCTCAGTCAGGTTTTGAGTAAACTCCTGCAGGACCGCCAGCAGGCCGTTAGTGGTCGGTTGTTCGGGCAGTTAGCCGAATTGTTTGGCCCACACGGTGCGCGTCAGCTACAGGACATTTCCCGGCACCTCCAGCCCAGTCGGACCGATTCGCTGGTAATGGTAATCAATGTGGGCGTGTTGCTGCTATCATCGACGACGCTGTTTGCGGTCATGAAAAATTCGCTTAACCAACTCTGGAACGTGAAAGTGAAACCCGACCGGACTATGCTGTATTCGCTCCGGGAGCGGGTCATCGCGTTAGCCATTATTGTAGCCTCAGGCCTGTTGTTTACGGCATCCCTGACTATTGGCCACACGCTCCCCACACCGGAATCGCTGGAAGTGTCTTCGTCTTTTTTGGAAGAGTCAGGGGCTGACCTGGCTCGACTTGTTCTGTCAGTAAGTATCCTGACGATCTGGTTCGCGATGCTGTTCACGTATTTGCCCGACGTGCGTGTCCGCTGGTCGGCAATTTGGGTGGGTGCGCTGGTAACCAGCCTGCTGTTCTTGCTCGGTGAAGCTTTGCTGACCCGGCTGTTGACCTATAGCCAACTCCGGTCGCTGCATGGCGGAGCGGGAACGATCACAATCGTGTTATTACTGGTATTTTATTGCTCCCTGATCTTCTATTATGGGGCATCGTTCACGCGTCAATATGCCGAATGGGCAAACGTGGCGGTGGCCCCCAACGCCAACGCGGTCGGCTATACGATTACGGAAGTTGACGAGGAAGAATCGAAGTCTTCGGTAGATACGTAACAAAAGAGACAGACAGGGCCGTTTGTAAACGGCCCTGTCTGTCTCTTTTGTTCAATTTACTTTCTTTACGCGTTCCCGATCTGCCCCGCCAGCGATTTTAGTGCCGATGATAACCCTTCGAGCCGGGTAGCCATGTCTCCCTCCGACCCCATCATCGTGCTGAATTCAGCGGTTTGCGTGGCCAACGTGGTCAGTAATTCAGTTAACTCGCCCGTGTTGATCTGGTCGCTTTTCAACTGCGTTTTTACCTGTTCGAGCGTAGCGGCAATATCGGTGGCGTTCTCGGCTTTGTGGAGTTCAACCAGCCACTGGTCAATAACACCCGTGCCTGATTGAGGAGTTGCCGTGTTGGTGTCGACGTCCAGAACGGCCATCGTTGAGTCAAGTAAAGTCGTAGATTTTTCGTGATTGAGCATATTAAAATTGGTTGCTGAAATTTCGCAGGGCCTGGGCTAACTGCATGAGTTGAGAAGCCGTATTTCCATCAACGGATGGCTCGTGCGACAAAGTCGAGGTATGGCTGGCCATGTTGAGCAGTAGATGACTGATTTTTTCGTTGTCGTACTCGCCCGTTTTCAAATGATCTCGCAGGGTGGTTATCTCCGCCATGATGCGTTCGGCACCCACATCGCCCGGAAGCGCATTGAGCCAGCCTTCGAGCAGTAAAATTCCCTGATCGGGCGAGAGGGTAGTCTGATTTCCTTCGGCAAAGGCACCAAGCGTGTCGGTAAGCATCCGGTGCTCCAATGTGGTGAATGTCCCTTCCATTGTCGTGTGAATTAAGTGTCTATAAGTAGTGCCTATCCTGATACCCGTTTCTGCCGAACGTAGCATCAGGATGTACAGCTAAAACTCCGCACAAATCAATCATAGCGATTGACCGTCGCGTTACAGGCTTGCCAGTTGACGCAGTGTAGCCGCCAGACTCTCAAGCTTACCGGCGGTTTGCTCCTGTGTGTTTGACCCCTGAGCCACCTGCGACGTATGGTCGGCCAGTGTGAGAAGTAAAGACTGAACGAGGTCGGTATCGGGTTCATCAGACGTTAACTGATCACGCAATTCGTTTAGTTTTCCGGCAATATTGTCGGTGCTGGCATGGCCGTCAATTACCTTCAGCCAGCCATCAATGAGGTTGACGCCGTCAGACGCCGAAACGGAATCCTGTTCGCTGGTGAGATCGGCTGTTAGTGTAAACAGCCGCTGATCTAATGCATGAGAAGCCATAACTACTGTTGAGTTGAGGCAGGCGGGTAGATTCTTATTGGTGAACTACACTCAGCCTGCCGGTGGTCTGTTGTATCCGGATAAACCCACGCGTGGCCCGTTTGTTCAGGCCCGGCAAGCAGTACCTGAATTGCTTAGTACTGAGATCGTCCGCCCGATTGGGCCGTATACGAATCTCCTGTGCCGCCCGAAGCACCCGCGCCACTGTTGGTTGACTCGCCCCCAACGGTGCTCGTGATGGGTGCCTGACCGCCGGTATTGGCCCGTTTAGACGTACCGGTAACCTGCTGACTGAACGCCTGCAAGGCTGTCGACAGGGACTTTAGCGTTGACTGGCTATCCGTGTCGGTTGCCTTGGCAATTTGCTTCGTCTGGTCGATCAGGCTTTTCATAATTCGCTCAATGTGTTCGCCGTTGGGCGATGAACCCTTCAGTTCTGCCCGTAAATTTATCAGACTGTCGGCTATGGCATTGGTAGATTGGTCGTCGGATTTTAGAACGCTCACCCAACTATCAATGAGCGAAATACTATCCAGAATAGATATACTGGTCACGTCGCCGTTGAAGGCTTTGACGGTTATATCGACCAGATTGGCGGCATGCTGATCAAGAGCCATACTGTCAGTTGTTTAGGTTAGCCGATGGCGTTGACTGCCTGCCGATGCAGATTTTCGAGTGCAGCAATCAACTGCGACAATTCAGTTTGTTCCGCACTGGCTTCGTCCGTGGCCGCTACGTTCCGAATCTGTTCGATCAGTTCGGCTAATAAATCCGCAATGCGGTGATTATCAATTCGGTTATAGCGTTGCGCGTTGTCGATTTCAGGGCGTAGCTGTTCGAGCGTATCAGCAATATCGTCCGTAACGTCATCGCCAACTTCGTCAAGTCGATCGAGCCATTTGTCGATGAGCGACAGGCCATCGGCGGTTGTCGTTTCGTTAACCGCCCCATCGAACGTATTGACGGTCTGGTCAATAAGTGAGCGTTGATTTTGATCTTTTGCTATCATGGTTTTGTTCGTTGAGTAGGGCATCGGAAGCAATTTCAGAATCCTGATGCGTTGTAACGTTGAATCCGTTAGTTTTGAAAAAACTGCCTGACTCCACGATTGTTCGTTGGGGGCTATGATTTCTACCGAACTAACCGTTTACCTCATCTTACATGGACGCTACGCGCCTGCAACCCGACATCCAGTATCAGTATGCCCGCAGCGGGGGAGCGGGTGGGCAAAACGTCAATAAAGTAGCGACGAAGGCGGAGTTGCGCTTCGACGTTCGCCATTCACTGTTACTCACGGATGACGAACGGGCCGTTCTGGAACAAAAATTAGCGAACAAACTCACTACCGAAGGCGAGCTGGTACTAACGCACCAGACCGAGCGGACGCAGTTAGCCAATAAGGAGAAGGTAACGAAGAAATTTTATCGGCTTATCGACAAGGCGTTTGAGACCCCCAAACCCCGCAAAGCCACCAAACCTTCGAAGGGGGCCGTTGAAGAACGGATTGCTGGAAAAAAGCGCAAGGGCGATGTGAAAGCAACCCGGAAAAAAGTTGATTATTAACTTATAAAAGGTTTGTGGTTTGCCGTTGCTGACGCGCAATAGCAATCATGCATCAGCAACGACAAACCACAACTGAATACTATCTACATCTCCCGAATCTGTACGTTCCGGTACCAGACGCGCTCTTTTGGGCTGTGGTTTTGTAAAGCAATTTTTCCTTTTGCGTGGGGCGTTGCGTAAGGCCAGGCAGCAAATTTGCTCTTGGCAACCAACGCTTTCCATTCGTCGGAGCCGTACATGTAGTCAACCACTTTTTTGCCGTTCAGGAAATGCTCGACGTGGTTTTTGTTGACCACAATCCGGCCTTTGTTCCACTCGCCGGGACCTTTCGTAATCGTAAAATCCGACGGAGGAATCATATCGTAACTGGCGCCCGTCATCTGCGTCTCTTTCAACCCGTATGGCTTACCATTGCCATCCAGATAACCCTTGTCGTCAATGACCTGATACTCAGGGCCAGACATGTACGTCGATTTGATATCGGGGCTGTCTATTATCTTGTAAACAACACCGCTGTTGCTGCCTTTGGGAATTTTAAACTCAAATTCCAGCTCAAAATTCTCATATTCTTTATCTGTTACCAGGTCGCCACCGGTGCCGTCGGGTGTCATAGCACCATCTTCAACGTACCAGCCCACAACGCCCTCTTTGTGATAGCTGTGCCAGCCTTTGATCGTTTTGCCATCGAATAGCGACGTCCATTTTGGGGGAAACGCAAAGGCTATCGGACTAAAGAGCAGGCAGAGAAGAATTAATCGTTTCATGGAGTTTAGAATTTTTGGTTAAATGTAAAAAAAAGTAGGGCAAGAGAAAACCCGCAACCGATCGCTATGGAAAATAAGCCGATCAACTGCGGGTTTTTACTGGTGCGCCAGCCCGGTGCACTGACGGGTTGACCGCCTTATCTCTTTTTTTAATGCTACGTGGCCATGTCACGGGCTGCCTGCGGGTCATTGTATTTTCGGTCGAGGCCCTCGGTCGATTTCTGGTCGGAGCGGTCGGGTCCCGAAATCATATCCTGCGCCATAACGCTGCTTTCGTCGGCCATCTGGCGCGGAAACTTTTCGGCTTCCTGCGCTTCCTCCGTACGTTCGCCCGGTTGATAGCTGGTCGTGTCTTTGGCGTTCACGTCGTAAGGGCGGGCGGAATCGCCGGTGTCCGGCTTGTCTTCCATACCCTGATCGTCGGGCCCAGCAGCAAGTCCCTGATACTGTGTCCCTTCCACAGCCTCGCCCGGCTTTGGTTCGTTTGCCGGAGCAATTCCCGCAATCCCGGAAGTGAACGTACTGAATCCGCTATTGATCTCATGCGACCGGTCGGGCTGGCTGGGTTCCTGAATTTCGGGTGTTGTTGGGTTTGGCGAGCCGGGTAGATCCGGAATTTCGGGACCGGGAACAGGCGGTGCCGGTGGTGTTTCGGGAATGCCCGGAACGGGTTGCATCGGGTTTGGCGTGCCGGGCGTTTGCGGAATCATGTCGCCGGAAGGACCATTCCCACCAATGAAATTCCAGCCGCCAAACGAATTTGTCGGGGTTGTTTTGTCGGTCTCTTCGGTCGTGTCTTCCGATGGTAAACCGGTATTGACCGTCGAGCCGGCATCCGGATTGCCCGTTATATCAGCAACGGCAATGGGATCATCAGGCATGACGGATGGGTCGAACATGGTGCCTGCCCGCAACGCAGCGTCCGAGTTCTCATATTTCTTTTTATCGTCGCCCTGCAACGCCCGCTCTTCGTCGCTACCCAGCCGAATGCGGGGCATATCGTCGGAAACATCCGATTCTGTATCGCCGATTGGTACTAATTTGCCATCGACTAATTTGACCATATTGGTTTCGGCCTGATCGGCACCGAACATCGTTTCAGCGTGTTCGCTCGAAACGAGGTCAGCCTGTCTGGCTCCGTCGCTAAGATTCGCGTTGTTTTCCATACTCGTTGTGAATGTTTTAGGTGTATGGAAAACCACCGGACCGGGAAAAGGTTTTTTATGTTGTCGGGTGCGGTGCGGTAGTGATGTCATCTTTTAAGCGCAACTGCAAGAAAGATGACATCGCTGCCGCACCCGTCGCGTCCTTAAAACCAGTCAGCTTGCTACGTTCATGTGATGCCCCGGATGATTGAGCGGTAAGACAATCTGAAACAGGGCACCTTCGCCCGGCTGCCCATCGGCGGTCAGAAAACCCTGATGGTTGTCCACAATTCGACGGCAGATGGTTAGGCCAATGCCAGTGCCCTCATATTGTGTTCGCCCGTGCAGCCGCTGAAACATACCGAAGATTTTTTCCCGATACTGCGGCTCAAAACCAATGCCGTTGTCACGAACGCAGACAACGACGTGGCCATTGCCATTGATTCCCAACTCAGCTTTCAACTCCGGACTCAATGAACCACTCTCAATTGTTACGATGGGCTGGTGGTTTGTGTTGAACTTAAGGCCATTGCTGATCAGATTCTGGAACAATTGGTGCATCTGGCCGGGAATGGCTTCAATCGTGGGTAAGTCATCTACCTGAATGAGCGCGTTTTTATCTTGAATTGTGATTTCCAGATCGTCCTGAATCTGGCTAAGAATTGAATTGAGCGCGACCGGTTCATAGCGGACGGTTTGGTCGGAGAGTTTTGAGAGATGCAGAATATCGTCCACCAATGTCTGCATCCGAACGGCAGAGCGTACAATCCGCTCAAAATGCGTCTGTTCTTCGTCGCTGAGCCGGTCGGTGAGTGTGGTGGTCAGCAGGTTACTGAAAGCCTGAATTTTACGTAGTGGTTCTTTAAGATCATGGCTGGCTACGGAGGCAAACTGTAACAGATTGAAGTTCGAACGTTCCAGATCGGCGTTGGCCCGTTCGAGCGACAGGGTCGATTGCCGGAGTGATTCGGTTCGTTCGGCTACTACGTGCTCCAGCCGTTCGGCAGCCGTTTTATGGTCGTGGATGTCGGTACAGGTGCCAAACCATTTCGTGATGGTGTTGGCTTCGTCGCGGACGGGTACGGCCCGGCCCATAAACCAGCGGTATGTGCCGGGCATACGCCGATCGGCAAACCGGTACTCGATTTGATAAGGCGCCCCCGTTTGCACGGAATGATACCAGGTGTCAATGCACAATTGCAGGTCGTCGGGGTGGAGCAGGGGAATCCAGCTTTGATCGCCGTAGCCTTCGGCAAAGCCGGTGTACGTGTACCAGGTCTGGTTATAATAGTCGATGTAGCCATCGGGGCGGGCCGTCCACAAAATCTGTGGCACCAGGTCGGTAAGTTGCTTGAATTGCTGTTGGCTCACCTCAATGGTCTGGCGGGCCAGCACCTGCTCCGTTACGTCGATACAGACACCCATCGCTCCGGTAATTTCTTCGCCGGGTTTGCGAATCGGGTAGTACATGAAATCGAAATAAAAAGACTGGAATTTTCCGTTCCGGGTTAGGCTAACCGGGGCTTCGCGCGTTATGAACGGTACGCCGGTCGTCATAACCTGCTTCAGCAAATCGTCGAATCCCTGTCCTTTGATTTCGGGCAGTACGTCGAGGAGTGGCCGCCCGACAATGCCATCAAGCGGGCGATCAACCAGTTCGGCATACGCTGCATTGGCCATACGATAGACAAAATCAGGTTCGCGCCCGACAATAGAAAGCACGACGGGTGCCTGCTCAAACAACCGCTGAAGTTCCTGTTCGCTCTCTTCAATTTTCTGCCGCGCCAGCACCTGCTCCGTTACGTCGGTAGCCACCGCCACAATTCCTGTTATCAGGCCTCCGTCAACGTCCTGATTCGACTCACGCAGGGCTTCATAAATGAGGTTGACCCACACCGTTTGGGGTTGCCCGTTTCGGATAAGCGTGACCGGCAGTTCATTCCCGACAAAAGCAACGCCCGTTTCCAGCACACCCGTCAGCAACTCCTCAAATCCATGCCCGGCAGCTTCGGTCAGGACTTCGAAAATAGGTCGGCCCAGCAGTTGCTCTGGTGTTCGATTCCAGAGTTCACACATACCCGGATTGGCCAGCTCGACCACGAAAGACGGTCCCCGCAGGATACCAATGGCTACTGGGGCCTGCTGAAACAGGCTGTGCATCCATTGCTCGTTCTCATAACGGGTTTGCGCCAGTTTGAGCTGCGACCGAACGCGGACCAGCAGTTCATTGGCTGCAAACGGTTTCACTAAATAATCGTCGGCTCCGGCTAGGTAACCATCTATCGTCGCTTCTTCGCCCGCCCTCGCCGACAGCAGCGTAACCGGAATACGAGCCGTTCGGGGGTTGCCTTTGAGGATTTTCAGCAGTTCGATTCCGTCGACATTGGGCATCATAATATCCGATAGCACCAGATCGGGCGCGTGCCGCCGGATGGCCTCCAGCGCGGCCTGCCCATCGGCTACGGTTTCGACAACGTAGTGCGGAGACAGCAACCGGCGGATGTAATCGCGCATATCCGCATTGTCGTCAGCCAGCAATATGCGGGGCTTGCCGGGTGTTGCCAACGGTTCGTCATCGGGCCGACCATTTTCGTGGGGTGGGCCGGTCAGTTTGTTGGTAATCAATTGAGCAGCTCCCGCTACGTAAGGGGCCGTTATCGCCGTTCTATCCGGGAGTAATTCCTCAGTTATGGGCGTGGCGGGTGTTGATACGGGCAGGCGCACCGTGAACACACTCCCCGTGCCGACTTCGCTGCTCACCGAAATCGTGCCGCCCTGTAACTCAACGAGTTCTTTCACCAACGCCAGCCCAATCCCCGTGCCTTCAAACGAGCGTCCGGAAAACTGCCGCTGCGGCCCGCCTGTTTCCCCCGATGATGTTGCCCGATGGAAACGGTCGAAGATGCGATGCAGTTGGTCAGCCGGAATACCTACGCCCGTATCGGCAACGGTCAGCACAACCTGGCCCGGCCCGGATTCCTGAGTTGTCTGAACCAGCGTAACTGTAATCTGACCCGAAAGCGTAAACTTAAACGCATTGGAGAGGAGGTTGAGCACTATTTTCTCCCACATTTCCTGATCGACGCCAACCAATCCGCCTGACGATTGGCTGTGAACAACCAGTTGCATACCCGCCTTTTCAATGACAGAACGGAAACTGCTGGTCAGATCCGTTGTGAGGGCTGCCAGATCGACCGGTTCGATGGTTGCGGTGAACCGACCGGCCTCGATGCGACTAAAATCCAGCAGCGTATTGACTAACTTCAACAGCCGGAGCGCATTACGGTGGGCTGTTTCGGCGTTGGTGTGCTGCGTAGGCGTGAGCGTACCATTAGCCGTGGTCAGGAGTTCTTCGAGCGGCCCCAGCATGAGCGTCAGGGGTGTGCGGAACTCGTGGCTGACGTTACTGAAAAACTGCGTTTTGAGCCGATCAATCTCGGCCATCTTCGCCAGTCGCTGCTGTTCTTCCTCAGCCGCTCGGGCGTTCTGAATGGCTGTAGCTGCCTGATTGGCAACCAGTTCGAAGAAGGTTCGGTAATCGGCATCGAGTTGGCGAACCGGGCTGGCACCGGCAATCAACAGGCCGATGGGCCGCTCCTGACCCGGCGTAGTTAATGGCAACAGCAAGGCCTGCGTTACCGGTTGGTCCGCCAGTCCGGCGGGTAACCCATCCGTCGAGTCAATCGTAATTAACTGGCTTTTCGCCTGGCTGATGAGATCGGCAATGGGCCAAACGGACGATTCGGACTTGGGGCTGGTCAGATTTACCCGCTGTGGACTGATGTTAGAGTTGCCAGCGGGCAGCCGGATTGCCTGTTCCAGCCGCACCTGTCGCCCATCGGCTGTGGTCAGATAGAGCAGCGCGAACGGAATGTCATCCGGGTTTTGAGTCAGGGTGAAGGCCACCGAGGCACAGGCTGCTTCGGTCGTTTTTTCGACAAGGGCTTTGGTGGCCAGTTCGGATATGGTTCGGAGCCGACGGGTTGTAAGTATTTTCTGCGTGACTTCGGTATTGGGACAAAACAGGCCGGCTACCTGCCCGGATTCGTCGCGGATGGGGCTGTACGAGAATGAGTAATACGTTTCTTCCAGCGAGTTGCCCCGGTTCATGAACAGTTGCACGCCATCGACGAACGTAGCCTCGCCCTGCTTAAACACCTTATCGGCCAGCGGGCCGCAGATGTCCCATATTTCGGCCCAAACCTCAGCCGAAGGCCGACCCATCGCCCACGGATGTTTGGCTAAACTCAACACCGAAATGTACGCGTCGTTGTATAAAAAAGTGGCTTCCGGTCCCCAGCCAATCCACATGGGCTGCTGCGAACTGAGCATGAGGTTAACGGCTGTTTTAAGGCTTTGCGGCCATTGATGAACGGGGCCGAGTGCTGTGTGGGTCCAGTCCATCGAACGCAGCAGCAGCCCTGCTTCACCTCCTCCGGCCAGAAAGCTGGTATCAGTCGTGAATGGTTGAGTCATAACGCGAGAAATACCTATCTTTTGCGCTCAATAGGTAGCATCGGTAAAGATATTAGCTATTCCTGTAAATTTGTAGTCACTACACTTCCTATAATCATGCAACAAGCTATTCATATAGTACTGGTCGAAGATGATGAAGATGACATCGCCTTTTTTAAACTGGCCCTGAAAAAACAGGCCGTTTCTACTCACCTGACTGTGCTCACCGATGGCGATCAGGTGATGCCTTACTTACTCGCTACAACCGTGCGGCCCAACCTGCTGCTGCTCGACCTGAACTTACCCAAGTTACACGGTCGTGAAGTGTTAGCCCGGCTGAAAAGTGCTACGTTCAGTCGTGACATACCCGTTTTTATGCTGACCACTTCATCCGCGAAGGAAGATATTGATTTTTGCTTAACGATGGGTGCCGAGCAGTTTCTGACCAAGCCAACATCGCTGGATAGATTAAGCGACATGATCACCGGTCTGCTGGTTGTGGAGTAGCCATACGTCGGGGAGCAGGTTTGTTGATCCGTAACTATCAGGCCAAAAATAGGAGAGGGTGATAACGGGTAAACGGCACCGGCGGGCGTCTTTTATGGGTAACAGCCTGATAACTATAAGGTAACGATGGGGAATCATCAACGGCAAAGACTTTTGCGGGGCCTGGCCGGCGGCTGGCTGGCGTTGCTTAGCCTGTGTTTCCAGAGTTGTGGCGTAGACAAACCAGCGGAAATTGCCGAATTAGCCGATCAACTCCCCGAACGTATTGATTACAACCGGCATGTCAGGCCCATCCTGTCCGACAAGTGTTTTTTATGCCACGGACCTGATAAAGCCAGTCAGAAAGCCGGGCTGGAACTGGCTACACCTGAAGGGGCGTATGCGGCTCTGAAGAAAGCAAAAGGCAAACACGCCATTGTGCCGGGCAATCTGGGAGAAAGCGAAGTGTATCACCGGCTCATTGCGACCGATAAAGACGAGATGATGCCCCCGCCCTCGTCGAACCGCTTTCTGACGGTCTACGAAAAAGCCGTGCTGATGAAATGGATTGAGCAGGGGGCCGAATATAAACCTCATTGGGCCTTGCTCAAACCCCGGAAAGCGGACCTGCCCGACGTCAGTAATAAACGCTGGCCCAACAATGCCATCGACTATTTTGTCCTTAGTTCGCTGGAGAAAGCCGGACTGAAACCCGCACCCGAAGCCGACCGCGAAACCCTGCTCCGGCGCGTTACGCTCGACCTCACGGGCCTGCCGCCTGCCGTTGATGAACTTGACGCGTTTCTGGCCGACCGCTCGCCCAAGGCCTACGAGAACGTAGTGAATCGGCTGCTGAAGTCACCCCAGTATGGCGAGAAAATGGCCGTCGACTGGCTCGATGTGTCCCGCTTTGCCGATACGCACGGTTACACCGTTGACCGCTACCGACCCATGTGGCCCTGGCGCGATTGGGTGATTAAAGCGTTCAATGAAAACATGCCGTTCGACCGGTTTACGACCTGGCAACTCGCTGGTGATTTGCTGCCGAAGCCGACAAAAGAGCAGCGCCTGGCAACGGCGTTCAACCGCAATCACTCGCAGAATATGGAAGGCGGAATCGTGAATGAAGAGTTTCGGGTCGAGTACGTTGCCGACCGTACCAACACGCTCGGAACGGCATTTCTGGGCCTGACGGTAGAGTGTGCCCGTTGCCACGATCATAAATTCGACCCCATTTCGCAGAAGGATTATTACAGCCTGTTCAGCTTTTTCAACAACATCGACGAAGCGGGCCAAATCTCGTGGGACGATGCCATGCCCGTGCCGACAATGCTCCTCACCGAAACCCGGCACGATAGCCTGATTGCCTTTCTGGATAAACAGATAAACAATACAGAAAAGTCTATAAATCAACTTGTTGCGAACGAAAAATCGACCATTGAGTCATGGCAGTCTACCACGCCAAACCCGCCGTTCGACTACAAAAAAGGATTGCAGGCCCATTTCTCATTCGACGGTTTAGTGAACGGGAAATTTGTGAATAACGTATCGAACCGCGACCGGGGAACGGTGGCCGGGCCGGTGCTGGTGGCGGGTAAACTCGGTAAAGCGTTTCAATCCAACGGCGACGATGTGCTGGCATTGGGCAAGGTTGGCATCTTCGACCGGGCGCAGCCATTTTCGGTTGGCCTGTGGGTAAACATCCCAAAAAACCTCGACAAAGGCGTGATTTTCCACCGGGGGATGGGCGATATTCTGTATAATTTTCGGGGTTATTTTCTGAACCTGCGCGATGGCCGGGCGGAATTGCTGATGGCGCATACCTGGCCCTACAACAGCCTTGTTCGGGTGAGTCGGCAGTTGATTCCCAAAGCGCAGTGGGTGCATCTGCTGATGACGTACGACGGGTCGGGAAAAGCCAATGGATTGAAATTGTATGTAGATGGGCGGGCGGCTGAGGTGATCACCGAAAAAGACAATCTCTACAAAGACATTTTGCACAGCAAAGAAAACCTGATTGGCGGTACGCAGCCGGGTTTGCAACTCGGAGCCGACATGCGTGGGGCCGGTTTTAAAAATGGGCTGATGGATGAATTAGTGGTGTACAACCGCGAACTGACCGCGCCGGAAGTCGCCGGGCTTGTGCAACTCCAGAGTGAAACAACGGCACTGCCCGCCTTCTCAACCAACGACCTGACGAGCTATTATCTGGCAAACGTGTCGAAGACGTACTCGAAACAGGCGGCTACGTTGCAGCAACTGCGAACCCGGCGCAACCGGGTTGTAGAAGATATTCCGGAACTGATGGTGATGGACGAGATGAAAAACCGTCGTCCTACGTACCTGCTCAAACGGGGCGTGTATGATGCGCACGGCCCCGAAGTTCAGCCCGATGCCCCCGCCAGTGTACTGCCATTTAAGAACTTCCCCAAAAACCGGTTAGGGCTGGCCCAATGGCTGCTCCATCCCGACAATCCGCTCACGGCGCGGGTGGTCGTCAACCGCTACTGGCAAAACTACTTCGGAACGGGTATTCAGCAAAACGCCAACAACTTCGGCAATCAGGGCGGCTTGCCTACGCATCCTGAACTGCTCGATTGGCTGGCGGTTGAATTTCGGTCGCAAAAATGGGATGTGAAGGCCATGCAGAAGCTCATCGTGATGTCGGCAACGTATCGCCAGTCGTCCTACGCCACGCCCGATGCGTTGAAAAAAGACCCGGACAATACGTTGCTGGCCCGTGGCCCGTCGTTCCGGCTCACCGCCGAAATGGTACGTGATAATGCGCTGGCTTCCAGTGGATTGCTGTCGCGTAAGTTGGGTGGTCCGAGTGTGAAACCATACCAGCCCGACGGCTTATGGGCACTCAACCGGGCCGTGTACAAACCGGATACCGGAGCGGATTTGTACCGTCGGAGCCTGTACACGTTCTGGCGACGGACTAACCCGCCCCCGTCCATGAACACGTTCGACGCGCCCTCGCGGAGTTACTGCGTGGTGCAGCGGCAGAAAACGAGTACCCCATTACAGGCTCTGGTATTGCTCAACGATCCGCAGTTTGTGGAAGCGGCACGGGTCGTGGCCGAACGGGCATCTGTCCGTTACGTAACCCCGACAGACCGGATGGCATACAGCTATCGACTCTTAACAGCCCGCAAACCGGTTGCCCGCGAACTTGCCATCCTGACCCGATTGTATGATTCTGAATACGCGAAATTCAGGCGATCACCGGCCAAAATGAACGGCTTGCTCAAGGCTGGAGCGCATCGGTCTACCAAACAAACCGACCTTCCAGCACTGGCTGCGGGAACAGTTGTGGCGAGTACGATTATGAATTCTGATGCCTTTATCACGAAACGTTAGATTGTTTTTTCGACAGGATTACAGAATTTTTTAGGGGCTGTAATCCTGTCGAAAATTAAACGTGGTCAACCCCATGAAAGAGCAACTGGATCAACTCATTGCCGATACGCTCAACCGCCGGTCATTTCTCTGGAAAACGTCGCTGGGGCTGGGTTCGCTGGCGTTGGGTTCGCTGTTGATTCCGCAGCGGATCTGGTCGGCACCTGCTCCCGACGACCGTGCCGGTTTGGCTCCGCACCGACCCCCGAAAGCCAAGCGGGTGGTGTATCTGTTTCAGAGTGGTGGACCGTCGCAGTTGGAGATGTTCGATTACAAGCCGATGCTGGCGAAAATGCACGGTCAGGATTTGCCCGAATCGGTTCGGAAAGGGCAACGCTTGACAAGTATGAGTGCGCAGCAGTCGTCGCTGCCATTGGTAAAATCACCTTACGCGTTTGCACAGCACGGCAAAAGCGGGGCCTGGGTCAGTGAGTTGCTGCCCTACACGAGCCGGGTGGTCGATGAGCTGTGTTTCATCAAATCCATGTACACCGAGCAAATCAACCACGACCCGGCCCTGACGTTTTTTCAGACCGGCAATCAACTGGCGGGTCGGCCCAGCATTGGCGCGTGGGTAAGCTACGGTCTTGGCTCGGCCAATGAAAACTTGCCTGCGTTTATCGTGCTGGTATCGAAAAATGCCCCGCCCGATCAGCCTTTATACGCCCGGTTGTGGGGAAACGGGTTTCTGCCTTCCAAACATCAGGGCGTGCAGTTTCGGTCGGGGGCCGATCCGGTGCTGTACCTCAATAATCCCGAAGGTTATGCAGGCACCGACCGCCGGGCCATGCTCGATGCCCTTAACGAACTCAATCAGGTGCAGGCCGACCGCTTTGGCGATCCCGAAATTGCCAACCGAATTGCGCAGTACGAGATGGCCTTCCGAATGCAAACCTCCGTTCCCGACGTAACGGACCTGTCCGACGAACCCGACTGGGTATTTGACCTCTACGGACCCGATGCCCGCGAACCGGGTACGTTTGCCGCTAACTGCTTGATGGCCCGCCGGTTGCTCGAACGTGACGTGAAATTTGTGCAGCTTTATCATCAGGGCTGGGATCAGCACGGTAACCTCCCGGCCGGCCTGACCAAGCAGTGCAAAGCCACCGATCAGGCATCGGCGGCTTTGGTGATGGACCTTAAACAGCGCGGTTTATTAGACGATACAGTGGTGGTTTGGGGGGGCGAATTTGGCCGTACAAATTATTCGCAGGGCAAACTGACGAAAGACAATTACGGTCGCGATCATCATCCGCGCTGTTTCACGATGTGGATGGCGGGCGGGGGTGTCAAGCCGGGCGTTACGTATGGCGAGACGGACGAATTCGGCTATAACATTGCCAGTAAGCCGGTGCATGTCCATGATTTTCAGGCCACCCTATTGCATCTGCTGGGCGTCGATCACGAAAAACTGACGTACGAATTTCAGGGGCGACGGTTCCGCCTGACCGATGTAGAAGGAAAGTTGGTGAGAGGTATTCTGGCCTGAACGCAGCAACAGCACGACCGGAATTGTCAGTGGTAATCATTACGATTCAGCGATACGTCAGTTTTTATCGAGTACAGCTTTTAGCTGACCCATCAGTCCCATACCGAACTGAGAAATAACCCGATAGCCGCTTTTTTGCAGGGCTTCGCCACCCCGGTTTATCTGGGAAACGTGAGTCAAAAAACCATCGGTAGTGATGTATTCGCCAAGTCCGGTGTAGGCTCGCCGGGCGTTTGTGAGTAACGTAGCGGGCAATAAATTCAGCGAACAACCCCAGCCGATAGCCGAGGCAATGCCCGCCGTCGCCGACGTATCAATGCCCGTTTCGGGCTGGTCGAGATACGAAAACCACAATCCATTTTTATCCTGTAACGGAACAATCCAGCCGACACACGTTTGAAACGATTGCCGAAGCGCATCCACACCGGCCAGTTCGCCAAACGGGGTTTCGTGCAGGATGTTCAGGGTTTTTATGGTGCCCAGCAAATACCAGGCAACGCCCCGCCCCCAGTTTTGAAAGGTTTGGACACCCGCCAGCGTCGAACGCTGATAAATTGCCCGCTCGCTGGTGAGCAGCCGCATCCGGTGCGTCAACTGGTCAACGGCAATCTGTGCCAGTTGCTTGTTATTGGTCCGTTTGGCAATCACGGCCAGCGGGTAAGCAACCGTGTAACATCCTTCCGTGGTGACGTCGTTGCCGCTGACAATCAATCCATTATTGTTTTTTCGGGCCAGTAAAAAATCAGTTGCTTTCAGTATAGAAGGATGGGTCGGGAACAGATCGGCGATGCAGGCAAACGGTAAAAAATCTTCGATGCTGTTGAACGTACCGTCGATGGGAATGGTCTGCGGATTTTCGTAGATGATGCCCTTTTCGTCGCTCAAAAATAAGCTCAGAAGTTTTTGCAGGGCCGAAAGCGCCGATTTATCGCCTGCCCGATAAAGTTCGTACAGCCCATCCATGCCGCAACCGCCCAGCCAGCCAAACGGACTGATGACATTGAGCGAATGCAGATTAGTCAGGAAATCGGTTTCGGTGCCCGTTCGCTGTTTGCTGAACAGAAGCTGAGGCTGTAGCCCGTCGAGCGCGTCCATGTCAGGTTCGGCGGCAAAAAACCACGCATCTACCGTTCCTTTTGTCTGCACCAGCGAAAGGCCCTGCTGTCGAATTGCGGGTATCCATTTCGCATCAATTGACAGATCGAAAGGTTGAAACGGGTGAGCGTACCGGATATTGAACACGCCCAATTTCTGCCCGTCCGTGCCCAGCCTGACCTCAATTTCCTTCTCTTCCCGAAAATCGAGGGCGGCTGTCAATCGAAGTGTATAGTATCCACGATTCGGCTTCAGATTCTGGAAATTCAACTGCGTCGATGCACCCGTTGCGACCGAAAAGCCTGGTTTCCCCAACGGAATCCGTTTTTGATTTGGTATTGGTTTTGAGGAGGGTTTTCCTAACTCCGCTACAAATCGTTTATAGGTCGAAGCGGGTTGTAAGTCAGACGTGTGCACTGGTTTCGAGGATGCCGCCGGGAACGTAGTTACGCTTCCGGCCACGGTTATAACGCCTAAAAATGTTCTTCGTTTCATCGGGTGGTCAATGTCATTGCGGTCGGCAGGGGGACAATCACGCCGTTAATTTCAGGTTTTTACGGACTACCTGCATCGTGGATTTTTGCCGGTCGGCTACAAACTGCATGGCTTTCTTTGCCTTTTCTTTAGCCGCCGAATAGTTTTTATGAATGTCCATCACGGCTTTTGTGATCTCGGCAGACGATGCCTTGTCGATGTCGAAGAGCCAATCGTTCAGGCCAATATCGCGGAACATCCAGCCTTTGCGCCCGTGCAGCAGCGAGCGGGCATGAACTACGGGAACGCCCAACGCCAGCCCCATAATGAGCGAATGCGGCTCGATACCGAACATCGAATGGGCGCGGGCATAGACCGACATGGCTTCGTCGGCATTCCAGTACGTATCGCGCCAGACGACCT
>JANPJE010000116.1:0-11365 GCA_031425355.1 Spirosoma sp.
CTGCCACCGGTTGTGGCTGGTTTCGCGGCAGCGGCTGCTTTAGCCGGGTCGATACCTAACTTCCGCAGAACCAGTTCCGTGATGTTGTTTTCTTCGGGTGCTACCAGCAAAATAGGAATGGTATTGGCACCGGCATCCAGGTTAAATACGTACTGATAACCAGCTTCTTTGGCAACGGCATCAATCGCTTTCTGGATTTTCTGTACAACCGGATTTACCAACTGCTGGTATTTGGTTTGTAAAGACTGCTC
Source organism: Spirosoma sp. (assembly GCA_031425355.1). Lineage (GTDB taxonomy): Bacteria > Bacteroidota > Bacteroidia > Cytophagales > Spirosomataceae > Spirosoma. Next base: position 252 of record JANPJE010000116.1, read on the forward strand.
AGCCGTGCGACCAAACTCCTGAATGCGGGCCTGAAGACCCTGCAATTCGGTCTCCCGGTCTTTCTTGATAACATCCGACATCTGAGCCGCACCTTTTTCGTAGGCACCGTATTTGTCTTCCAGTTCTTTCTGCATCCGCTTCAATTCGTTTTCCGACTGCGTCCGCTGAATGGTCAACTGGTTCTGAATATCTTTTGCTTCGGGTGTTTGCGACAGCACGTAATCAATGTTGGTATAGCCTAACTTCAATGGACCGGCTGCGGCTGTCGTAGTCGGCGTTGTTGTTGTTGGGGCTTGTGCCTGTGCGTTCAAACCGCCCATCAGAAGGGCTGCTGCAAACGCCATCACGAGGTTTTTCTTCATCTCGAATTAGTTGTTTGTATTACTTATGGTTTTGTGATTGTTTTATTTGTTGGATTGCTATTGGTTGCTGTTGGTTTAATGTCCAACCCCAGTTCTTCCATTACGTAGTCAGAGTAGTCGTGCCGGGGGTTCGTGTACAGCATCACGAAATCAGACGCTTTGTCGAAAATGAAGTCTAATTTTTTCTGCAAACATACTTTTTCAACAGCGCGGCTTACTAACTCCATTGGTGCTTTCATTAACTCTTTTTTCTTCTCGAAAAGCAAACCCTGATAGCCAAACACTTTGTTGTTGTACTCCCTGGCTTCACGCTCTTTATCGTTAATCAGACGTTGCCGGTCGCGCTTCATGTCTTCCGTCAGCAGGATTTCTTCGGCCTGATACGCTTTCTGAAGTTTGTCGATCTCAACGTACTTATCCTGAATATCCTTCGACCACTTATCTGCGAATTTGTCAATTTCGCTCAGTGCTTTCTGGTATTCAGGCATCTTGCCAAATATGAACTCAGTGTCCACATAACCGAACTTCTGAGCCTGAGCAGGGGTAGCTGCCCAAACGGCACACAAAAGTACGAAGAATAGGGCTTTTTTCATTAGCTGCGCGTCAATTTTTGCGGGAAGTGATTGATTGTCAACTGAATTTGTGATGTAGGATATCGAATTTCGGATCTAACCGGGCCTCGTTCGGCTGACGCACAGTAAATCCGATATCTTACATCATAAATCAATTAAACGTCTGACTTTCCCGAATCTTATCTAAGCTGTTGGCCGATGGTGAAGTGGAACTGACCCGCTGCCTTTTCTTTCACGCCCGGAATCTTGTCGAAACCGTATCCATAGTCAATACCAATTAACCCGAAGGCGGGCATGAAAATACGTGCGCCGAAACCTATCGACCGTTTCAGATCAAACGGATTGTATTGCTTATAGCTGCCCCAGTTGTTACCGGCTTCCGCAAAAGCAAGTACGAAAATCGTGGCCGACGGGTTCAGCGAAACCGGATAGCGTAATTCAGCAACGAATTTGTTGTACGCTACACCGCCCTGGCTGCGGGCCTGCTGATCGACGGCCCGGTCGTAATCGGCCGTATAAACGCTACGGTCATCGTAGCCGCGCAGGCCGACAATGTCCTGTGCCAGAGCAAACTGTCCCTGACCGGCCAGCCCTGAACCACCCAGCACGAACCGCTCAAATGGGCCAATAGACGTACGTTTGTTGTAGCTGCCCAGAAAACCGAGGTGAGCGCGGGTATTTAACACCAATTTGCCAAATACCGTCTGAAACCAACTGGCATCGAACATCCATTTGTGGTATTCCACAAACTTGTATTTGTCCTCTGGCTTCTCCGAGATAGTTGTTTTCCGGAACGCCGAGTAAGGTGGAGTAAACGAACCGCTCAGCGTAAACGACGAACCATTACGCGGGAACTGCGGGTTGTCAATGCTGTTTCGCGATATGGTCGTGTTGAACGTGATGTTATTCGAGATGCCGTCTTTATATCCGATGTAAAATAAATCGAGGTTGTTCAGGTCATACCGCTGAAACGAAAGCGAATGGCTTAGGCTGAAATAATCATCGGGCACTTTCAACTGCCGACCCAAACCAACTGTGAAGGCCGTATTATTATAGGAACCCGTTGGCTTGCGGCCTTTCAGACTTTGGTAAATACTCAGTGGATTGGTAGGGTCGTAGAACGTCTGGTACACCGTGTGGCTGGCACTAACCGACAGCGCATTCGGTTTGCGGCCACCAAGCCAGGGTTCCGTAAACGATAGCGAATACACCTGATACTGCGAACCGTTAGCCTGAAAACGTAACTGCACCCGTTGGCCATCGCCGGCCGGTAAAGGCCGCCATGCTTTCATGTTTGTGATGTTACGCGCTGAGAAGTTATTGAACGTCAGACCCAGCGTTCCAACAAAACCAACGTAGCCGCCCCAACCACCCGATAATTCAATTTGGTCAGACGGTTTTTCTTCAACCGTATATTCAATATCAACCGTGCCGTCGTTTTGCGGAATGGGATTGATACCAATTTTTTCAGGGTCGAAGTAGCCGAGTGTCGATAATTCGCGTTGGGTACGTATCAGGTTTGTTTTCGAGAATTTCTGACCGGGCAGCGTCCGGATTGTCCGCATCACTACGTGGTCGCTGGTTTTGGTATTACCGTTCAGAATAACCTTGTTGATGGTCGCCTGCTTGCCTTCAAAAATGCGGATTTCGAGGTCAACAGAATCACCTTCGATGGATTTCTCGATGGGCTGGGCGTTGTAATACAAATAGCCGAGGTCCATGTACTGAGAACTCACATCCTGACCGGGATCACCGTTCAGGCGTTTATCTAAATCCTCCGGGTTATACACATCGCCTTTGGTCAGGCCCAGAACCGACCGAAGTTGGGCACCGGTATAGAGATAGTTGCCTGTGAAATCAATATTTCGGTAATAATACTGACGACCTTCATTCAGCTTGATATTGATGCTGATGGCATCACCGCCGTTGTTGATAATCGAGTCGCCCTCGATGGTTGCATCACGATAACCGAGTTTGTTATAATACTCAAGCAGTTTCTTTTTGTCTTCCTCGTACTTTTTCGGGACGAATTTCGAGGGAGTAAAGAGTCGGCCAAAACGCTGTTCTTTCGTGCCTTTCATCTTCATCCGCACCGCCGACTCATCGAGTTGTTCGAGGCCCTCGAAGTTGATTTTTGCAATCTTCACTTTTTGCCCTTTGTCAACCAGCACGCGCATAGTGGCGTTATTCCGGGTGCTGTCGGGTATGGTAGTGATTTTTACTTTTGTGTTCAGATAGCCCTTGTCCATGAAGTACTTACGGACAGCCAACTGGGTATTTTTAGTAATCGTATTGCTCACGATTTTACCCAGATTGAGTTTCACTTTGTCTTTCAGGTTGTCCTGCTCGCCTTTTTTGACACCCAAAAAACTGACCCGATAAAGCCGGGGCCGCTCCTGAACCTTGAACATCAGCGACACCTTATTATCGGGCAAATTGGTCGCAAACATCTCAACATTGTCTAACAAGCCGGATTCCATCAGTTTTCGGACCGAGGAGCCAACGACCTCGCCCGGAATGCGGATTTTGTCGCCAACTTTCAAACCGCCCAGCGAAACCAATGAGTTAGGGTCGAGGTAGCGGGTTCCTGTTACGGTTAGCCCGGCAATCTCGTATTCTTTCGGGGTAGCGTAATTAAGCAGGTCATTACTTTCGGCAGGAGCAATGCTGGGTATTCCAGCACCAACGCGCACCTGCGCCCGGAGGTGGGCAGGCAGTAACGTAATGAGCAGGCAAACGGCTCCCAATATGACTTTTATACGGTGTTCCAAGTTTTTGGTACGTCTTATAGTGTGTTGATTGTCAGGATTCAATTTAGCAGAACAGGGTTGTAGCCAGCCTGATTAATATTTCTCGGGCGCAACTGCTGGTGCTCAATTAGCGCTGATTATTTGACTACTTGTTCGCTGGTTTTGCCAAATCGGCGTTCACGCTGTTGATAGCTTAAAATAGCATTATAAAGATGTTCTTTGCGGAAATCAGGCCAGAGTACGTCGGGCATATAGAGTTCAGAATAAGCCAGTTGCCAGAGCATAAAATTGCTGATACGCATTTCGCCACTGGTTCGGATCATCAGTTCAGGATCGGGCATTCCGCGCGTGGTCAAATGCCGGCCGAATACGGTTTCGTCTATCTGATCGGGTGTCAGTTTGCCATCGCGCACATCAGCCGCCAGTTGCCGGGCTGCTTCCAGAATTTCCCACCGTCCGCTATAGCTAAGGGCCAGTACGAGCGTCATACCATCGTTTTGGCTTGTTTCGCGAATGGCTTCGGCCAATTCCCGCTGGCAGTCGCCGGGCAGACTTTCGGTATGCCCAATAGTCGCCAGCTTCACGTTGTTATCCATCAATGTTTTAATCTCTCCCCGAATGGTATGTACCAGCAGAGTCATCAACGCATCCACCTCAAATTTCGGGCGATTCCAGTTTTCGGTTGAAAAGGCATAGAGTGTCAGATACTTAACGCCTAACTCTGCGCATCCTTCCGTTGCTTCGCGCACGGCCTTGATGGCATTTCGGTGGCCAAACACTCTGGCAGCGCCCTGTCGCTTCGCCCAGCGTCCATTTCCGTCCATGATAACGGCTATATGCTGGGGCAGATTGCTTGGGTCAATGTGTTCCTTCATCCCAATTGGGGAGTTTTAACATAAGTTAACAAGACCGCGAAGATACGGAATTTTAACCAGTTATCTGTCGGCAAGCCGTATGGGAAGGGTATCATCTGTCTTTTTTGGACACGATTACGGGATCAACAGGTTTATTCGACAGGAGCACAGCCGGGCAGACGCTCGGATTAATAGGTTTTTATCAGTGAACCAATCCTGTTGATCCTGTCCAATGTTGATCAGGCGTACAGGAATGTACGATATCTTCTGTAGACCTGACCGACTGACTAAGTAATGAACTCTCCGTATCTTTGTTGTCGAAGACTATAAACCGGGGATCAGCGTTTTGGTAAACAGATTCCTGTCAACTCGTTTCGTTTACGTATGAACCCTATTCATTTGATTGGCATCCGCCAAATCGCCCTGTTTGCGTTGTTAATGCTGGCCTTGATGAATTGTACAAAGACGGATGATGCCGTGGCAACGCCCCAAACCGTTACCGACCGGATTCTGGAAGATAGTCAGTTCAGTTTACTGGCGGCTGCTGTTGCGTATGCGGAAGCAGGCGACGCCTTAAAGGGAGGCAATTTGACTCTTTTTGCCCCAAATAATACTGCTTTTCAGGCTGCGGGACTGTCAACTCCGGCGGCAATCACCGGATTTTCGAAAGAGCAGGTGCGGGCCATACTCATGTATCACGTGTTGTATAGTTCCGTTTCAGCATCGACGATTCCGGCCGGGTTAAATGCTGTTGAAACAGCCAGCAGGAACGTAGCGTTCGTGAATAAGCGGTCAGACGGCAGCGTTTTTATTAACAACGCGCAGGTTATTCAGGCCGATATTGCCGTTGCGAATGGGTACATTCACACCATTGACCGGCTGCTGACGCCCTCATCGGGAACGCTGCTCACCCTGATTCGGAATAATCCGAACTTAACGTTTTTATCGGCGGCAGTAAACCGAATCGCTGCTACAAATCCGACGCTGGCAGCGACCCTCACTAATGAGTCATCCACGAATCTGGTCACCGTATTTGCGCCAACCGACGCGGCTTTCCAATCGGCGGGTTATAAAGATTTGGCCGCTGTCAATGCCGCCAATCTGCAAACCCTGACCAATACGTTATTATACCATGTGGTGTCGGGCGTAACGTTTTCCAACCAGTTTCAAACGGGCAGCGTCAATACGTTGCTCAACAACAATAGGTTAACTGTGACCGCTACCGCCAACCAGCTTACCGTTAAAGGCAACAGAAATTCAATGGCAGCCACCATCAAACAGGCCGACCTACCCGCTGCAAATGGGGTGATTCATACGATTGACCAGGTATTGCAACCCTAATCCATATATTTTTAAAACCCGCTTGCCAACCCTTTGCCACGGCCGGGGGTCTGTGAACGTAGTAGTTATTGATTTGTGTTTCCTAATTTTTCATGTACAGACTTCATTTTGCTGTTTTCTTTTCCCTGTTGACAGGATTTTTCACATCCTGCAAACAACAGGATATTGACGCAACTGGCGACAAAGCGGCTACGCTTGCGGCTAATCAGGCTGATATTGAAACGTACCGAGTTAGCAAAGGTCTGTCGGGAACGCTTACCAGTTCGGGGCTTTATTACGTAACCACTCAACCCGGTTCAACAACAGTAGCACCCACTTACGGTCAGGAACTTGAGTTTACCTATAAACTGTACGTACTCTCGCGCAGCACCAGCAACACGGCCATTGTGACGGATATGGTAGTGGACTCGGCCTTTGCCACGACGCCTACTTTTTTTCCGTTGTTTACCGGTTCGCTGAAGGCAGGTCTTGAGGAAGGGTTGCTGCGGATGCGCGAAGGCGAAAAGGCCACGCTGTTGATGCCGTCGATTCTGGCTTTCGGTGATGTGCCTTCGTTGAATAAAACCGTGCCGGCTAACTCGCCGGTCCGATTCGATGTGGCCCTGCGTCGCGTACGTACTGAAAATCAGCAGATTAATGAGTACATCGCTGCTAATAAGTTAGTCGTTACGGAAACGACCACCACGGGCCTGCGGTTTATCAAATTACCCGGCAATGCCACCGGCGATTCGATAAAAACGGGCCAGACGATAACTATAAATTTTGCCGGCAAGCTACTTCGAGCCACCGGCGGTTTTGCTGGTGGTACGGGAGCCGATAATAAAACAGCAGGAACACCCAAGTATGCTCCCGGTATTGAAGAAGGGCTGGCTAAGCTCAAAGTTGGGGAAAGGGCGATCCTTATTTTTCCATCGTCGCTGGGCTATGGAAGCGTGGGGCTGTCGCAAAATCAGGACTACGTCATTCCGCCTTATTCGCCACTTCGATATGATGTGGAAATTGTTTCGGTTAAGTAAATCAGTACGTTACTCTCTTTATCAGTCTATTTTTTCGTTATCTATTTTCATGCGTAAATCTCACATATCTATTCTGAGCCTCCTGCTGCTTGGCGGGTTGGTTTCCTGTAACAAGGAGGAAGTTGGTATCACCGACGAATCTATCTTGCAGTCGAACAAAGACGATATTCTTAGTTATGCCGGCAGCAAAGGGCTGAAGGGTACAATGACCCCAACGGGTGTTTATTATGCCACAACCACGCCCGGTTCATCGACAGTAGCACCCGCCAACGGGCAGGAGATCGAATTTAATTACACCATGTCTGTATTGTCGCGCCCTGCCGGTTCAGCCGTCGTGACGGACAAACTGGTCGATTCGACGTATGCCACGAAGTCCTCTTTTGTGTATCTTGTCGATACGAATCCGGGTTTGACGGAGGGTTTGCTGAAAATGCGCGAAGGCGAAAAGGCGGCTGTCCTGCTCCCGTCTGAGTACGGGTTTGGTAAATCAGGATCGACCAATGGCGTGATTCCCCCAAACGCGCCCATCCGCTTGGACATAACACTGAAACGGACACGTACCGAAGATCAGCAGATCGATGAATACCTGACCGCCAATAAGTTAACGCCTGAGTTGACGCCGAGCGGATTGCGATTTATCAAAACGCTCGAAAATCCGACGGGTGTTGTCCCAACGCCAACCCAACGACTCGTAATCAAATATAAAGGCAAGCTACTCCGAAGTTCATCGGCTTTCGACAGCACAGGAACCGGGACCTATGAGAGTTTGGTAACTGCTTTCGTGCCCGGATTTTCTGAGGGATTATCCAAGCTTAAAGTTGGCGAGAAGGCGACCATCGTTTTTCCATCCAAAATAGGATACGGACCGAAGGGCTTACAAGTCATCCCGCCCTACGCGCCGATGCGGTTTGACATCGAGTTGGTCTCGGTTCGGTAGCTTTCATACATTCTTTTTTTGCTGGCCTGCGATACGTATCGCAGGCCTTTTTTTATCTGACTGCTTCAATTTGTCACCAGTAATAACAAAATGTAAGTCACACTGTACTCCAAAATTTATTTCGCAACAGATGATTCGTCGGTATAGGGACGATTTTTCATACTATTATATGGCAAAATTGCCATTTACTTGACTTTATCTTAAATTGCGCTTTGATTAACAAATTAGACCTATGAAAAAACAAGTTACATTGAATGGTTTTCTGCTGAGCATGGCCGTCTGGCTTATTACGCTCACTGGTGTACTGGCCCAGGGTGTTCAGGGGCGCGTAACGGATGCTACGACCAGATCGGCTATTCCGGGCGCAACAATTGTCGTAGCTAACACGAACATCGGTGCAACTACCGACGCAAACGGGGAGTATAGCCTGAAAGTGGGTGCTGGTACGTATAAGGTATCGGTCAGCTTTGTCGGCTATCAAACGCAAACTACTACGGTAACAGTGAGCAGTGACGGCAATGAAATGGTAAATGTCGCGCTCCAGGAGTCAACTGCTTCGTTGTCGGAAGTGGTTGTAACGGGTACACGAAGTGCGGGCCGGGTAAAAACCGAAAGCCCTGTTCCTGTGGATATTATCAGCATACAGCAGCTAACAACCCAGGCTCCGCAGAACAACCTGAATCAAATTCTGAACATGGTTGCTCCTTCGTTTACCTCCAATACAACAACTGTTGCCGATGGTACTGACCACATCGACCCAGCCCAATTGCGGGGCTTAGGGCCTGACCAGGTGCTGGTGTTGCTGAACGGCAAACGCCGACATACCTCGTCATTAGTCAATGTGAACGGTACGCCCGGTCGTGGTTCGGTAGGTACGGATTTAAACGCGATTCCTGCCTACGCTATCGACCGGATCGAAGTGTTGCGGGATGGGGCTGCGGCTCAGTATGGTTCCGATGCCATTGCCGGGATCATCAACGTAAAAATGAAAGAAGCGACCGGTAAACTGGCGTTATCTATCTACGGTGGCGGCAACTTTTCGCAGGGATCAAACAACTTTAAGGGTGGCATGGACGGCGGAAACGTTCAGGTAGATGCCAACTACGGCGTTCGGATTGGCAAAGCGGGTTTCATCAACGTTACCGGTTCGGCCCAGATGCGGAACTACACAAGCCGTGCCATGCCAACAACCGCAACGCTTTTCAACCGGTATAATGCCATCGAATACAGAACGTTACAGGCGGGCGGCAATGTGAATACGTTACCCACCAGCATCGACGCCATCAAGCAAGGGGCTTTGGGCGTGACTTATCTGGATGCGGCAACGCAGGCCAGCATTGCCGGAGCGGGCACCCTGGCAGACTTGCGGACGATTCTGGCTACCGACGTAACAAACAGCGAATTAACGGCTCGTGGATTACAGCGAAGCGATTTCAACATGCGGGTTGGTCAATCGAACTTACAGAGTCTCCAGTTTTTTGCCAATTCAGCCATTCCGATTAACGAAAAACACGAGTTCTATGCGTTTGGCGGCTATGGCCAGCGAACGGGTGATGCCGCTGGTTTCTACCGGAATCCAAATCAGGCACGCGCCTATACCGGAATTTTTATCAATGGTTTCCTGCCCGAAATTCACTCTGAAATTCTCGATGCATCAGTTGCCGCCGGTTTTCGTGGAAAATTGGGGTCGTTTACGTACGATCTGAGCAACACATTTGGTTCCAACACCTTCAATTATGGTGTGGAGAATACTGTAAATGCTACATTGTTAGACAAGTCGCCAACGGTGTTCAAAGCGGGTGGGTTGAACTTTAAGCAAAACACCATCAACCTCGATTTGAGCCGCAAATTCGACGTACTGGCTGGCCTGAACTTCGCTTTTGGGGCAGAGGGCCGGTTCGAAAGCTACCGCATAAAGGCGGGTGACCAGAATTCGTGGGCGCGGTATGATGTCAACGGAAACGTGATTACGACATCAACGCAGGCAGTTCCAACTGACTTCTTTGGGAATGCGCGTCCGGGTGGCTCGCAGGTGTTTCCGGGTTTCAGACCCGAGAACGAGAGTGCGACCAAAGATGCCAATCGTCAAAGCATGGCACTCTACGCCGATGTCGAGTTAGACGTAACCACCAAATGGTTGCTGAATGGAGCCATCCGGTTTGAGAATTATTCGGACTTCGGCAGTACGACTAATTTCAAGCTGGCAACCCGCTATAAATTAACGGACAACATCAACATTCGCGGAGCCGCTTCGACCGGGTTCCGTGCGCCTTCGCTGGCTCAAATCTACTTTAACTCCACATCTACCCAATTTGTAGGTGGCGTTCCGTTTGAAGTGGGAACATTCAGTAATACGTCCCGTCCCGCCGAACTGCTGGGTATTCCGAAGCTGAAACAGGAAGAATCCCAAAGTTTGAGTGCAGGTTTCACGGCGAAAGTGCCGGACGCAAGGCTGACCATTACAGCGGATGCCTATTTTGTGGCGATTAAAGACCGGGTGGTATTGACGGACCAGTTTGCCCGCCCCGGCGGTACGGTAACCGGCTCGGCTCTCGCGCTGCAACAACTATTCGACCAGGCCAATGCGACGGCTGCTACGTTCTTTGCCAACGCCATTGATACGCAGTCAAAGGGCATTGACGTAGTGATTTCGCACCAGGCTTCGTTCGGCAGTGGTTTCTCACTGAAAAGTGATTTAGCCGGTACAGTTTCGCAAACGAAGCAGGTTGGCGATATCAAGGCGTCAAGAATTTTGGCGGAGAACGGTCAGATCAATCGCTACTACTCGGAAATGTCGCGCGTGTATTTACAGGAATCGGTGCCGAGAGTCAAATTTAATCTGAGCAATACGTTGACCGTGAACAAGTTGGACTTCTTCCTGAGAAACGTGTATTTCGGTAAAGTAACCGACCCCAACACGGTTGATGTCAATGGCGACGGTATGATTGGTGCCATCGTTGTGAACGGTCAGGCGGTTGAAAACGAGCATCCGGTTTGGGGCGCACGGGTAATTACGGATTTATCCGTTGGTTATCAGCTCAATAATCTGCTCAAAGTGGTTGTTGGTGCTAACAACCTGTTCGATATTTACCCCGATAAAAACTATGGTCCGGTAGCGGCAAAAAGACCCGCGAGTGTCGATGCCAGTGGAAACATTGTTTACGGCGCAACGACACCAACCGTTGATTTGTCTAACGCCAATCAATTCGTTTATTCAAGAAATACGTCTCAATTCGGACAGAACGGCCGTTTCCTGTTTGCCCGCCTGAACTTTACGTTTT
>JANPJE010000117.1:0-4478 GCA_031425355.1 Spirosoma sp.
TAGCCAGCAATCCATGCGCCTGTTGGTTGATAATCTGCCAGCCAGCATCTATTTGCGTAACGATCATAAAATTAATGATGGAATGATAGACGGGGCCGCCCGCGCGGTGGTTGAATGATTGAATAGTGCTTATGTTAGGCATTCAATCATTCAACCACCGCGCGGGCGGCCCCGTCTATCATTCTATAATTAATTTTATGATCGTTACGCAAATAGATGCTGGCTGGCAGATTATCAACCAACAGGCGCATGGATTGCTGGCTATACAACTTGCTTTACACTGGCAGGTCGATAAACGTCCTGTCTATTGGGTTGAAACGCTAATTGCCCTGACCGAACATGACGACGGGCAAGACCCCTGGGAAGACCGTAACCATTTGACGAAATCAGGTGCTCCGCTACATTTTAAAATCCTGAGTTATTCGGTCGATCAGTGCAAGAATATGATCCAGATCGGCCTGCAAAAGAGCCGCTGGAATGCCCTGATGATGTCGATGCATACGTCGTTTCTATATGAACCGAAGCGAGGCACTGACAATACCTTGGATGAGTTTCTCGATCAGCAGGTCACCAATCAGGCCAAGTGGCGAAAACAGGCTAACGTAACGAAGGCCGAATCCGATTATGCATACGCATTTTTACAATGGTATGATGCGCTGTCGCTGGTGCTTTGCTTGGATCAGATTCCGCCCGAAGGTCGACGACTCGAAGTAAGCGTAGGGCCGGATGGCGTTTCCCATTACATTTATCAACATACCGATGGTTCCTTAGGCATGGACCCATGGCCTTTTGATGTGCCATTGTTCGAGGCTCATATCGAAGCGTTTCAATTAACGCAGTTGGTATTCAAGAATGACAAGCAACTCTACAACGCCCTGCAGGACGCACCAGTTGACTTGCTAAAGTGGACATTTAAGGAAAAGTAATAGGTAGTTAGAGGTTATTACAGGTAGTTAAGAATGGTCAGGGGTTGTCAGGTATAGATAGTTACCTGACAACCCCTGACCATTTCTGTCTATCCCTGACTTTACCGAAGCCGCAATAACAACGACGTCCGGGCCGGTACGTTGATAGGCTTTCCACACTTGATAACTTCGTTGTTCGCACCAACTTCGCCGGTGGCCGTGTTGACAATAACCTCCCATGACTTCCTGTTTCGACCAACTTTAGGCAGCATAAAGGAAATATCTTCCCAATACGCGTTCAAAATCCAGATTAGCTGTTCCGGGCCGCCCTCGCGGTCGCTGATGCTATGACCCTCTTCATCCTGCTCTGAAACTCGCATTCCGTCAATGAACAGGGCGAGGCAATGGGTGTTCGGATTGCTGAAGTCATCACTCGTCATCTCCTGACCGTCGGAGCGTAAATAAGCAACCTGTTCATTGCCAAAGAAACGGCGTCGGCTCAGCAACGGAATAGACTGACGCAGCGCAGTAAGCTTACTGGTGAACTCGAATAAACCCTGCTGTTTTTCATTCCAGTGCCAGTCCATCCAGCTAATATCGCTGTCCTGATTGTAGCCGTTGTTATTACCGTGCTGCGTTCGTCCACATTCATCGCCCATAACGAGCATAGGCGTTCCCTGGCTTAATAGCATCGTTGTCAGGAAGTTACGCTTTTGCTGTTCACGCAGATTAGCAATGGCCGGGTCGTCGGTTGGGCCTTCTGCTCCGCAGTTCCAGCTAAAATTATCGTTGGCCCCATCGCGGTTACCTTCGCCATTGGCTTCATTGTGTTTATCGTTATAACTGACTAAGTCGTTGAGCGTGAAGCCGTCATGGGCCGTAATCAGGTTGATGCTGTTAGCTGGTGAGCGGCCGTCATTGGCATAAAGATCAGGACTACCCAACAGTCTCGAAGCCGTTTCGGAAGCTTTACCCTCATCACCTTTCCAGAACGCCCGGAGCGTGTCCCGGTATTTACCGTTCCACTCCGACCAGCTTACCGGGAAACCGCCGACGTGATAGGAATGAATATCCCACGGTTCGGCAATCAGCTTCACCTTGGCGAGAACCGGGTCCTGCGCGATGGTATCCAAAAATGACGACACCGTACCAAATTCTTCGTCGGTGCGGATTAGTGCCGAAGCCAGATCGAACCGAAAACCGTCGACGTGCATGTCCGTTACCCAATAGCGCAGGCTATCCATCACCAACTGCAAAACACGCGGATGACTCAGGTTGAACGTATTGCCCGTGCCGGTATAATCCATGTAATAAGCAGGGTTATCGCCAACCTGGTGATAATAAATCCGGTTGTCGATGCCTTTGAAGGAGAGAGTGGGTCCGAGTTGATTTCCTTCGGCCGTGTGGTTATAGACAACGTCAAGAATCACCTCGATACCCGCTTTATGCAGGCTCTTCACCATTTGCTTGAACTCGGTTACCTGCTGACCGTCCATGCCGGTTGAGGAGTACGTATTTTGAGGAGCAAAGAAACCAATGCTGTTATAGCCCCAGTAACTCTCGTCGGTGAACTGATGCACGGGTAAAAGCTCGACGGCGGTAATGCCCAGTTTCGTCAAATAATCCGTACTCTCCGGCGTGCCCAGCGCGGCATACGTACCCCTGATTGATTCGTCGATGGTGGGGTGCTGGTGCGAAAAACCCTTCACGTGAAGCTCGTAAATAACCGAGCGGTTCAGCGGTGTGTCGGGAGCCGTGTCATCTTCCCAATCGAACGACGTATCGACAATAACACTTTTTGGCATGGTCGGACCGCTATCCAGCTCACTCCTTGACAGGAAAGCCGTAGCCCCTTTTTCGCGGGGAGTTGGGTGCTCAGGATCATACCCAAGCCATGAATTATGGTGGTTTACGGGTGCATTGATGGCGCGGGCGTAGGGATCGAGCACCAGTTTATTCGGATTGAAAAAATGACCGGACTGCGGTTCATACGGCCCATCGACCCGAAATCCGTAGAGCTGGCCGGGTTGCAGGCCATTGAGGTAAATGTGCCAGGTTAATTCAGTACGTTCCAACAGCGGAATACGTACCGTTTCGCGACTGGGGTCAACTTCATCGTAAAGACATAAGTAAACGGCAGTAGCGTTTTCACTAAACAGGGCAAAATTGACGCCTTCGCCATCGTAAGTAGCTCCCAGCGGATAAGGTTTTCCGGGTTTCGACTGGACGGATTCGTGGGTTGAGTCTTCTTTGGATAATTTACTCATAACGCGAGTGAAAAGTAGCACGTTGAAAACAGGTTGTCAAGAATGGACAGGTGTTGTCAGGATTGGTCAGGAGTAGACAGGAATCGTCAGGTTTGACTACTCCTGACCATACTTGACCCCTGCTGACAACACTTGACTATTTTTCTCAACCTGCTGTGAAATGGGATTGTTTGATATGATCGATAGTGCCAATTTGCCCCGATTAAACACAAAAAAGCCTGCCTCCAGCGGAGGCAGGCTTTCCAATCCCACCATTCACTACACTACCAAGGCCAAACGAGCCATTGTTGAATTGGCCGTATCGATGCTCTCCTTCTGGTGGAGCAATAACTCGCGTGTACTGGCTACCAAATCGGTTTCCTGCAACACAGCATTATATGAGTTCAATGCCTCCTGGTCACCCCGATGACATTCCTGCACGGTAGCTTTGTCATCATCGGAAGAGAAGGTTGATTTTATGTTTATCCAGGCGCGGTGCAGATCAGAAGCAAGGCTGGTGCCACTGTCCGGTTCTCCACCCAACGTCCGGATTTCCCGGTCCAGTGTCTGAGCGAACTCGGCGCGCTGCCGCGATTGAGCCAGAAAAAGGCTTTTTAATTCATTATCTTTCACGTTCTCTGCCGCTTCCTGATACCCTTTTTCAGCATCATGGTTAATCGTTAAAAGGCGGCTTAGCTGGTCGAGGATCTCACCCCTTGTTTCTTTGACATTCATAATAATTGTCGGTTTTACTATGTGTTGAATTAAATGATGGTACTTCTTATGGTTGAGTAAATCAGAAAGTTCTGTTCATTTTTGGCCGGGGTCATGACCCCAGTTCTTCAGCGAATATTCCCAATTGGAACCAGCCGGTTCATTGGGCTTCTGCGCACTGTGACGCTTAACGTAACTGACAACTTTTTGCATGTGTGCGTAGTCATCGTCAGATAAATCAGCGGCTTTTTTAGCAAGAATTTTGACAATCTTCTCACCCGATTGGTGGCCGATGGAGTCATCATCGCCATCTTTTTTCTGACCAACCGATAGCGACTCATCCGTTCTAAGCCATTTTTCAAGTTGAGAAGCTGACATGTTCACAACTTCATCGAAATCGGCCTTTAAATTCTTTTTATCTTCGTCGTCAAGCGTAGCCGTTGCCATGATTCGTCATTTTTTCGTCACTTCACTGGCCGACTTTACAATCTTTTTGCTACCCTGCTTGATGACCAGAGCCGGTTCATCTGGTGAGCCTTTACGTTTCACGGTAGTTCCCTGAACCGTCCGTTCAATATCTTCCTCGTGAACTTCAGAAACAGTTCCTTCGGCT
>JANPJE010000118.1:0-2183 GCA_031425355.1 Spirosoma sp.
GCTACCGGTCAAAAAACGGACAACGCTACTGAACCGATTGCCAAAGCCATTGCAGCCGCCAAAGCCGCTGGTGGGGGTGTGGTGCAGGTGCCCCCCGGCGATTATACTTGCTTAGGCATTGTACTGTACGATAACATTACGCTCCAGCTTGATGCCGGGTCAATTCTGTACGTCGATTTGCCCAATCCTGACTTCAGGGCGCGGGGATTTATTTATGCCGAAAACGCCAGAAATATTGCCATTACGGGTCGGGGGAAAATTGACGGGCAAGCCCGCTATCAGTGGACCGATTACAACTATGGCGATGTAGAAATTGCCAACGAGGTGGAAATCGCCAAAAAAGCGGGCGTGGAAATGAAGCGGAGCTACCGGGTGGGCAAAAGCACGTTCGGCGTGTTGTTGAAAGAATGTGAAAATATAACCATCGACGACATAACCATTGTCAATACGTCGCTCTGGTGTATGCGTATCTGGGGATGTAACGGCGTAAAAATCAGGGGCGTTACCGTGCTTTCCGACCTGAAGATGGGCGTCAACTCCGATGGAATCGACCTCGACGGCACCTCAAACGCCCACATTTCGGGGTGCACCATCTCGACCGGCGACGATGCCATTTGCCTCAAATCCGGCTCTTGGGATTTTAAGGACAGCGGCAAATCGTACCCGACCGAAAATATCCTGGTCGACAACTGCATCCTGACCAGTTCCTCGACCGCGCTGATGATCGGAACGGAAACGCTGTCGCCCATCCGGCACATCATTTTCAGCAATTGCGTCATCCGGGAATCGAACAAAGGCATGGGAATCAACGTGCAGGATGGCGGGACGATCAGCGATGTGCTGTTCTCGAACCTGACCATCGACCTGCACCGGCGGCACTGGAACTGGTGGGGCACTGCCGAGGTGTTTTATTTCGTGCTGAAAAAACGCAATCCAAACTCGGTCGTCGGCACTATCAAAAACATCACCATCGACAACGTAACGGCTTACGCCCAGGGCACCAGCCGCATTATGACCACCGTCGGCAAACCGCTGGAAAATATTCGCATCGCCAATGTGCGGGTGTTCATGAATCCCGAAGCCACGCCCGACAAACGAACCCGGAATGCCATGCAGATTGAGGGTGTCTATGGCCTGACCCTTGATAATGTATCGGTTCACTGGAACGACGAAAAACCCGAACCCGCCTGGCAGAGTGGGCTGGTACTGAATAAAGTAAGCAACTTTCGGCTACGGAACGTGTCGGCCCGGCAGGCGCACAAAGCCTCGCCACTGCCCGCCCTGCTGCTCACCGATTGCACGAACGGCCTCATCAGCGAGTGCATGGCCCAGCCCGGTACGGGTACGTTTATCGCCATCGCCGGAGCCGCTACCCGCGAGTTGGTGCTACACACCAATTACCTCAAAAACGCCCGGATTCCACTGGCTCCGGATAAAACTATTCCTAAAAATAACGTGCTATACCGACCATTTCCATGACAAACTCGCGCCGACAATTTTTGCAGAAATCTTCCCAGCTTGCCGCCGGGACAATCCTTTCTGGCCCACTCATGGCCGACTCCCTGCAACCAATAATCCGCTCGGCTGCCGATATGATTTCGGTGGCTCTGATTGGATGCAACAGCATGGGCTGGGCCGATCTGACCTCTATGCTTCGGCATCCGGGCGTCCGGTGCGTCGGCCTGTGCGACGTGGATCAGAACGTACTAAATCGACGGGCTGCCGACCTGGAGAAACTGGCCGGAACGGTAGCCGGTAGCCCGAAGCCTGTGTTGTATACCGATTTTCGGAAACTGCTGGATAACAAAGCCATCGATGCCGTGATTATTGGCACACCCGACCACTGGCACTGTCTTCCGACGGTAATGGCCTGTCAGGCGGGTAAAGATGTGTATGTAGAAAAACCTTTAGCGAATTCTATTGAGGAGTGCAACCTGATGGTCGCTGCCGCCCGCAAGCACAACCGCGTGGTGCAGGTAGGGCAGTGGCAGCGAAGCGGGGGGCACTGGAAAGCCGCCATCGACCACGTTCGGGCAGGTAAGATTGGTACGGTTCGGACGGTGAAAACGTGGGCGTTCATGCCTTACGGCAAAACGTTCCCGGTGCTGCCCGACGAGCCCGTACCCGCCGGTGTTGACTACGCCATGTGGCTCGGCCCGGCACCGGAGCGACCCTTCAACAAA
>JANPJE010000119.1:0-6390 GCA_031425355.1 Spirosoma sp.
CTATAGGGTAAACCCTAAATTTAATAAAATCGGGTTTTCACTATTCTTTTTATTATACAGTTAGTCCTAATTTTGCTAAACAAAATTCTATTAAATCGTTGGATAGGATGAACACAGAACTTTCGCTGATAGCCGTGCCACGGTAAATCACTAAGCTATAAGAACCACGGTCCGCCGTTGCGCGGGGCCGCCCGTGCGGTGGCACGGCTCTGAGCGAAAGTCCTTATTAAGTAGAAACAGCCTTGTTACAGCATTTTTTACGAGGACTCATTGCTCGATAAACGAATCGACCAGTACGTTAAGACTCTTTTAAACAGGAAACTCACGGGATGATACGCGTACTGATCGCCGACGATCATAATGTTTTTGTTGAAGGCATCGAATCCCTTATTTCGGGTTCGTCCGAGATTGAAGTGAGTCAGCGATGCTACAACGCACCCTCCGTTATGGAGTCGCTGGTGCGGATGCCGATTGATGTGGTTTTGCTGGATATTTCGTTTCCCCATATTGACAATGGACTTGGTTTGTGTGAGCAGATTGCCCGAACGTACCCACACGTTAATGTGATTGCCCTGACGATGCACGATGATGCCAGTTTGATCAAGCGGGTGGTGAAGAAAGGCGCAAAAGGGTATTTACTGAAAAACACGACCAAAATTGAGTTGCTGCAGGCCATCCGGACGGTGAATCAGGGAAAACAGTATTTCAATGAAACCATCATGCACATTTTGCTGAACGATGAGCCACGAGCAAAACGGGCCATGATGGGGGCTGGTTTAAAGCCAAACCTGACGCCCCGCGAGGCCGAAGTATTAGCCCTTATTGCGCAGGGCCTCACGACCCAACAGATAGCGAACCAGTTGTTTGTCAGTGCGAAAGCGGTTGAGTTTCACCGCAGTAGCCTGCTCATGAAGTTCGGTGTTCCGAACACGGCGTTGCTGATAAAGACAGCTATGGAGATGCAGTGTATTGATTAGCCGTTGCCTCCCTAAGCCCACAAGTCATCTGATGAAACCATTCGTTCTGTTTTTTCTGATTCTTGGGCTGAGTAGTTCGTTGCGGCTCAGGGCGGCAGAAACGGACGCCCCCGCCGTCGACAGCGTGAAAAGACACATCAGACAGTTAGTTCTGAACAAAAATTATGGACAGGCTGCCAAATCGTATGAACGGCTGGGCTGGCTGTATCACCAGCAATATGGGTACAATAAATACACGATGGATTCTTATTTCAACGCGCTGAAATACTATAATCTGACTGGCAATTTGCCGGGGTATTATAATGCCCACATTATCATCGGTGATTATTACACGCACGACGATTTCATGCAGCCGTACGCCGGTAAATATTTACAGAAAGCCCATGCGTTTTTCGTGCGAACCCGGAATATGCCGAAAGTTATTGAGTGCCGACTTGGTTTAGCCAACATAGCGCAGCGAAAGGACCCCATGCCCGCCGGTTTGGTCACGAACCTGCGGGAAACGGAGCGGCTGAGTGCGCAGTATAAACAGACGTTTTCGCAGGCGTACGCGCTGAACCTGCTGGCCAATACGTACTCGCGGGCCAAACAGCCCGACTCAGCCCAGTATTTCGCGAGCCGGAGTTTGTTGCTGGCCCAGCAGTTGAAAATCAACTGGTTAATCGCGCTAAATCACTTTTATCTGGGTATTGTCGAGCAGTTCAAAAACCATCATCAGGCCGCCATCGAAGCATATAATAGAAGCTACCGGATTGCCGAATCAGAAAATAACCTGTCCATGCTGCAGGAAATTGCCCGGCACTCCGCCGAGAGTTATTCGCGCACGGGCAATTATAAACAGGCATATTCATCGTCGTTGAATGCCCTTGATCTGGCAAACCGGTTTTACCGCTCCGAACAGACAAAAAGTATCCGTTTGCAGGAATTAGACAGTCAGATCAAGACGCTGGCCGTTGAAAAACAATTGGTAGAAGAGCAGAGCCGTAATCAGCAATTACTCAACTCAGCCCTATTGGTTGTTCTGATTATCAGCATATTAGGTGTATTGGCACTGGTGTTTCTGCGACGACAGCAAAAGCTGATTGCCCACCAGCAGGCCGTTATTGCTCACCAGCAGATTCGGCAACTGGAGTTAAAGTCATTACAGGCCATGATTGAAGGCCAGGAGAGCGAACGGAGCCGGATTGCCCGGGATTTGCACGATGGATTAGGCATTCAGTTGTCACGTATCAAACTGTTTGTCGAAGCGCATCAGGACCAGCTACCGGTATCGGTTAAAGACCCGCTGAACCAGTTTCTCGACGAAGCCTGTACCGAAACCCGGCTGATTTCCAACGACTTACGTCCTTATGCTCTCTCGACGTTTGGCCTCATTCCGGCAATTGAAGATTTAGTGCAGAAACTAAATCTGGTGAATGAAACCAAACTGGTGCTGGAGCATTATGGCGACGGACCCGACTGGGGTGATGAAGCATCGGTAATGATTTACCGGGTGGTGCAGGAATTATTGAACAACGCGCTCAAGCACGCTCACGCCCATACGATTACGGTGCAGCTAATCGCCAATGAAGAGACGGCTCTCATCAGCGTGGATGATGACGGACAGGGGGGCGAATTCCCCGACAAACCGCTGAAAGGCAACGGAATAGCTAATATCAAATCCCGCATTTCGTACCTCGGCGGACAGGTCATCTGGCAGAGCGAACCGGGACGGGGAACCTCCGTGATGATCTCATTACCCATTCAAAAATTAATCAAACCCAAACCAGCCATCGCCTGATTAATAAGGCCGCTTTCAGTTAAACCCGATGATCTGCCTGTGCATATTATCTACTAAATCTATTGCCTAACTATTATAATCAATTCATACCGCTTATGATTAAACATGTGCTTTCGGGATGTTTCCTTCTGAGTTGCTGGGTGAGTCTCCAGGCTCAGGACAGGGCCACCGCCAACGCAGTTCCGGGGCAAAACCGGGTTGCGTCGTCATCACAAAAAAGGACTGCCACTGGCCCGCAGTCCGACGTAAAGGCTGTTGTAAAAGGTGTCGTGTCAGACGAGAAGGGCAACACACTCCCCGGCGCAACGGTATCCGTGAAGGGTACGCAGTTGGGCACCACAACAGACGTGAACGGCGCGTTTTCGATCAATATGCCTACCGGCGCACGGGTGCTGGTGGTCTCGTTCATCGGCATGAAAACGCAGGAAGTGGAAGTCGGTACGCGCACGACGCTGAATGTCACGCTGCTATCGGCCGATCAATCGCTGGACGAAGTCGTAGTCATTGGTTACGGAACCGCCAAACGCTCCGACGTTACGTCCTCGATCACCACCGTGAAAGCGGCTGATCTGAAGGATATTCCGGCGGCTGGCATCGACCAGTTATTGCAGGGCAAAGCTGCCGGGGTGACGGTCACCAGCAACGGCGGTCAGCCGGGCGGTGGCGTATCGGTGCAGGTTCGGGGCGTTACGTCCATCAACAGCAATGACCCGCTGTTCGTGATCGACGGGGTGCCGTTTGTGGGGGGTAACACCTCATCCAGTACGGGTTATGCGGGCTTAGGCGGTGGCGATGGGCAAACCGGCAATAGCGTAATGGCCATGCTGAATCCCAACGACATCGAGAGTATCGACGTACTGAAAGATGCCTCGGCGCAAGCCATTTACGGCTCGCAGGCGGCCAATGGGGTGATTCTGATTACGACCAAGAAAGGCAAGCAGGGCGAAGGCAAGATCAACTATGAGATGTATACCGGCGTTTCGGAAGTGGCTAAGCGGCTGGACCTGATGGACTTGCGCGACTTTGCCCGCTACCAGAACGAAGTATTGCCCATTATTGGCAACCCGGTTGCGGATGAATTCAAGAATCCCGATCTGCTGGGTACCGGCACCGACTGGCAGGAAGCCATGTTCCAGCGCGGAACGATCAATAACCACCAGTTGAGCTTTTCGGGCGGACGCGAAAAAACGACGTATTACCTGTCGCTTAATTATTTCGATAACAAAGGGATTCTGCTGGGATCGGATTTCAAGCGGTACTCAACCCGGTTCAGCCTCGACAGTCAGTTGAAAAGCTGGGTAAAAGTTGGTCTGAGTGCCAACATCTCGCGCAGCATTCAGAACGTATCGCTGGCCGACGCTGCCGAAGGAACGATCTGGTGGGGCGCATCGACCAGCCCGCTTACGCCGGTAAAAAACATCGACGGGACCTGGGGCGGTGGACAAACGGTGGGTGGTGTGCAGTACTACGGGTCTAACCTCGTGGGCAACAGCCAGTTCCGGGGAAACACCAAAACCACGAACAACATTTTCGGGAGCCTGTACGCCGAATTTCAACTGATGAAAGACCTCTCAATACGCAATGAGTTGTCTTATTCGATTGGCCAGAACAACAACGAAGCTTTTCAAAGAGCCGGTAACGTGGGCAGTACGTCGTTCCGCAGCAAGTTGATCGACTCCCGCTCGGACAGCTACTACTGGTCGCTGACCAATTACCTGAGTTACAACAAAAACATCGGAAAGCACGGCATTCAGGCAACGCTCGGTCACCAGGCGCAGAACTCCTACTACCAGGCGGTTTCGGGAACGAAAGTAGATTTGCAGGCCAACATCTTCGACCTCAACACGGGTAGTGCCGACCAGACGACCTGGGGATTGAGCGGAGGCAAAGGCCAGTGGGCGATGGAATCCTGGTTTGCCCGCGCCAACTACACCTACGATGATCGCTTTTCATTGTCGGCCAGTTTCCGGACCGATGGTTCGTCAAACTTTGGCCCGAACAACCGGTGGGGTTCCTTCCCCGGCGTATCGGCAGGCTGGACACTATCGAACGAGAAGTTCATGAAAGGGTCCATTGCCAATGTGCTGAGTTATGCCAAACTCCGGGTGGGCTACGGCGCAGTAGGCAATCAGAACTTTCCGGGTGGCGCACCAAACCCGGCCTACGTTGGTGCTGTGCAGTTCTTCTCGGGTCCGGTGGGCTTCGGCTCGTCGAACATGATCAACGGCATTCCGAACCCGAATCTGAAATGGGAATCGGTGAAAACAACCAACGTTGGGGTTGATCTGGGCTTCCTGAATGGACGCGTCGACGCAACGATTGATGTGTACAAGAAGGTGACCTCCGACATGATTATCTTCCTGACCGGCCCGAATCTGATTGGCGTGGGCGACCAGTGGGACGATCTGAAAGCTCCGCTGGGCAATGCCGGACAGATGACCAACACTGGTATCGACATTGGCCTGACAACGACCAACATCCGGAAAGGTGATTTTACGTGGAAAACCAATGCGGTGTTGACCCAGTTCACCAACAGTTACGACCGGGCGGCTTCGGCAGCATCGGCACTGGACGGAAAAGTCTACTACAACAACTTCCTGATTACGCACACCACGCCGGGTCGCCCTGTTGGTTCGTTCTGGGGTTTGGTTACAGATGGACTGTTCCGGACGCAGGCCGAGTTGGACGCGAGTTTGCCGCAGTTTGGCTACAAGGTCAACCAGACCGAAACCTGGCTGGGCGATGTCCGTTACAAGGACATCAATGCCGACGGCAAAATCGACGCGCAGGACCAGACGTTCATTGGCAGCCCGCTCCCGAAATTCTCCTGGGGTTTCACGAACTCGCTCAGCTTCAAGGGCTTCGATTTTTCGCTGTTTTTGCAGGGAAGTCAGGGGGCCAAAGCGTATAACTTCCTGCGCTGGCAGTTGGAAGGGCTGAACAATGCCTATACCAATCAGATGAGGACCGTGACGGATCGTTATACGGAAACCAACACGGACGGTGCGCTGCCCCGGTTTACGAACACCAACAAGAACAACACGGCCATGTCGGACCGGTATATCGAAGATGCGTCGTACGCCCGCATTCAGAACATTACGCTTGGCTATCGACTGCCTGTCAGCCTGTTAAGCAAAGTCAAAGTAGCGAACCTGCGGATTTACGGGTCGATTCAGAACCTGAAAACGTTCACGAACTACTCGGGTTATGATCCTGAAATTGGTGCCTTCAATAACAGCATCAAGCTCATGAATGTGGATACGGGCCACTACCCAAACCCACGTACGTTCACGGTAGGCGCGAATCTGCAATTTTAAATACGGTTCACGGTATATGGTTTACGGTATTCGGTTGGCTGACGCAAAAACTATTTATGCCGCATCAACAACCGGAACACCGACTACGGAAAACCGTAAACCAAAAACCGAATACCAAAAACCAAAAGTCATGAAACGGAAAATCATATATGCTGCCCTGCTGGTTCCGACGCTGCTGCTGTCGGCCTGCAAAGAAGAGTTCATCGAGCGGCCTTCGCTGTCGGGCACCACGACCGGCAACTATTACAACAATGCGGAGGAAGTCCGGGGGGCCACCAGTACGCTCTACAGCGGGTTGCCCTGGCGCAACTACGAA
>JANPJE010000120.1:0-4917 GCA_031425355.1 Spirosoma sp.
GGGAAATTCACCCAGTGGGCCCAGCGGATGGCGAGCGGATGCTTGTGGATAATCCGCTGCGGCGGGCTGAATTGGCCGGTCTTCGGGGTCGTGGTTCGTTTCGGTTTCATTCGGAAGCGGTTTGTCGTAAGACTCAGCAAAGTAACCCCTTTTCGTCTCAACCGTACTGTCGGCCCGCTGACCCAAAAGGCGAAAAAAAATCCCGTTCCCCAGGGACTGAGGCGTGTATTTACGACCGTTCGGGAAGGTTTGAAAAACGGCACGGCTTTTTGACTTGAATCCCACCCGTTCCGGTAAGCGGGTGATGCATCGGCAAATTTCTAAACCGACTTCCCATGACCCCAACGGCAACCCTCGAACCCGAAACCGTGTTCACCCCACCGGCGCTCCCAATTCCAACAAGCGCCGTGACGCTGACCATCAACGGCACCCCACAAACGCTGCAAATCGCCCCTTGGACTACCCTCCTCGACGCCCTCCGCGAGTACCTCGACCTGACCGGCACCAAAAAAGGCTGCGACCACGGTCAGTGCGGAGCCTGCACGGTGCTGGTCAATGGCAAACGTATCAACTCGTGTTTGACGCTGGCGATTATGCAGGAGGGTGCCCAGATTACCACTATTGAAGGCATCGCCCAGACGAATACGGACGCGCCGAATGGCCTTCACCCGCTGCAAAAGGCGTTTATCGAGCATGACGCCTTCCAGTGCGGCTACTGCACACCGGGCCAGATCTGTTCGGCAGTTGGGTTGATGAACGAGGGAAAGGCGAAATCAACAGCCGATATCCGGGAACTAATGAGCGGTAACATCTGCCGGTGCGGTGCCTATACGAACATTGTCGATGCGATTGAAGACGTAATGAACCAGAATCCTGCATGAACAGCTTTACCTACTCCCGCGCCGACGCCGTCGATACCGCCGTTGACGAACGGGCATCCGACCAGACCGCCAAATTCATTGCGGGTGGCACCAACCTCATCGATTTGATGAAGGAGAATGTGGAACGCCCCAACCGATTGATCGACATCACGCGCCTGCCACTAAATTCCATTACCGAAACGGTTGCCGGTGGACTGCGCTTAGGTGCGCTCGTTACCAATGCCGATACCGCTTATAATGAGCAGGTTATCCAGCGCTATCCGTTGCTGTCGCAAACGATTCTGGCGGGTGCTTCGCCCCAGTTGCGGAACATGGCGACCGATGGCGGTAATTTGCTGCAACGCACACGCTGCTATTATTTCTATGATCTGGCAACGCCCTGCAACAAACGTGAACCCGGCTCGGGTTGTTCGGCACTGAACGGCTACAACCGGATTCATGCGATTCTGGGAACCGGATCGCCACACCAAACGCCCACCTGCATCGCTACCCATCCGTCGGACATGTGCGTAGCGTTGGCGGCTCTCGAGGCTGAAGTGCGTGTGACGGGGGTCAATGGCGAACGTACTATTCCGTTTGCCGACTTTCACCGGCTTCCCGGCGACACGCCCCATATCGACAATACGCTCCAGCCCGACGAATTGATTACGGCCATCGACCTGCCCGCCAACGGTTTCCCGGAGTATTTTATGTACCTGAAACTCCGCGACCGGGCCTCGTATGCCTTCGCATTGGTATCGGTAGCGGTGGCGCTGGAGATGGACAATAACACCATAACGACCGCCCGAATCGCCCTCGGCGGGGTGGCTCACAAGCCCTGGCGGAAGCCCGAAGCCGAAGCATCGCTGGTTGGGAAACCCGCCACAAAAGAAAATTTCCAGTCCGCTGCCGAACTGTTACTGGCTGGTGCTCAGGGATTTGCTCATAACACATTTAAAATCGAACTGGCAAAACGCGCCATTGTCCGGGCGTTGGGTCAGGCCGCTAAACTCGAACCAACCGCATGAGTGCGCCAATCATAAATAACACAATCGGGAAGCCCATCAGCCGCGTCGATGGGGTCGATAAAGTAACAGGCAAAGCCAAATATGCCGCTGAGTTCAGCGTACCGGATCTGGCGCATGGCGTTGTTGTTTCCAGTGCCATTGCTAAAGGAAAAATCAAGAAAATAGATACCGGCGATGCCCTGAGTCTCGCTGGTGTTTTACAGATTTTTACGTACGAAAATCGCCCGAAACTGGCCTGGTTCGACATCAGTTACAAAGATCAGGATGCTCCGCCGGGTTCGCCGTTTCGACCTTTGCACAACGCAACGATCAAGTACAGCGGGCAACCCATTGCGCTGGTCGTCGCCGAAACGTTCGAACTGGCCCGCTATGCCGCATCGCTGGTGCGGGTCGAGTATGAGGAGGCAGCCCACGAAACCGACCTGGAAGCCAATCTGCATAAGGGCCGCAAGCCAAAACACGGTGTTGCCGATCTGCTGAAACCCCCACCGCCGAAACCGCGCGGTGACTTCGAGAAGGCCTTCGCCGACGCGCCCGTGACTATGAACGGACGATACGTTCATGCGGCTGAACACCACAATCCGATGGAAATGTTCGCCACTACGGTGGTGTATGAGACTAACGATAGACTAACGATTTACGACAAAACGCAGGGCGTAACGAACAGCATTCTGTATGTCTCGCAGGTGTTTAACATTCCCTTCAAAAACCTGCGGGTGATTTCTCCCTACATAGGTGGCGGATTTGGGTCAGGCTTGCGTCCTCAATATCAGCTATTTATGGGTGTCATGGCGGCTCGCGAACTGAAGCGGTCGGTGCGGGTATCGCTCACGCGCCAGCAGATGTTTACGTTCGGTCATCGTCCGGCAACGGTGCAGAACGTAGCACTCGGTGCGCTGCCCGATGGAACGATGAACGCTCTGTATCATGATGCGATGGCCGAAACCTCACAATTTGAGGATTATACCGAAGTGGTTGTCAACTGGGGCGGGATGGTTTACCCGACTGAGAACGTAACGCTGGATTATAAATTAGTGCCGTTGGATGTGTATAGTCCACTCGATATGCGCGCGCCGGGGGGCGTAACGGGAATGCACGCGCTGGAGGTGGCGATGGATGAACTGGCTTATAATCTCGGCATGGACCCCCTTCAGCTACGCCTGAAAAACTATACGGACCAGGATCACAACGAAAAACGACCCTATTCAAGCAAGGAACTCCGAGAATGTTTTCGGCAGGGGGCCGAGCGGTTCGGTTGGGGTAGCCGCAACCCTGAACCGCGTTCGATGCGTAAAGAGCATAACCTGATTGGGTGGGGCATGGCGACCGGAATTTGGGAGGCCAACCAAATGCCCGCCCGTGCCGAAGCCGTGCTGATGGTGAATGGAAAACTGCGCGTGAGCAGTGCCACCGCCGATATTGGCACCGGTACGTACACGATCATGACGCAAATTGCCGCCGATACACTGGGAATGCCTATCGGCGATGTAATGTTTAAACTCGGTGACACCGATATGCCGATTGCGCCTATTTCGGGTGGTTCCTGGACGGCGGCCACAATAGGAACAGCGGTGCAGGCTGCCTGTCAGGCCGTTGGAAAGACGCTGCTTAAACTGGCAAAGAAGATGCCCGGCTCGCCATTTAAGGGGGCGAAATGGGAGGATGTTGACTTTGCCAATAAACAGATGCGGCTAAAGCGCGACCCGTCGACGACGGTTTCCCTGCAAACGCTCGTGGATCAAAACGGTGGCAAAGCCGTTCGGGAAATAACGGGATCCATGCCGAATGCACTGAAGCTCAAAAATTACACCCGCAGTACACACTCTGCGGTGTTTGTTGAAGTGATGGTGGACGAAGAACTCGGCACCGTTAAAGTAACACGGGCCGTGACGGCTGTTGCTGCGGGGCGCATTCTGAATCCCAAAACGGCCCGTAGCCAAATTCTGGGCGGAATGGTGTGGGGCATCAGCAAATCACTCCACGAAGAAAGCGTTTTAGATCACACGTTCGGGCGGTTTATGAACCACAATCTGGCCGAATACCACGTATCGGTCAACGCCGATATTCACGACCTCGACGTCATTTTTGTGGACGAGCACGATGAAATTGTGAACCCGCTGGGTATAAAAGGATTGGGCGAAATCGGGATTGTAGGCATGCCGGCCGCCGTTGCCAACGCCATTTTCCACGCCACCGGGAAGCGCGTGAGGGACCTGCCCATTACGCTGGATAAACTGCTTTGATGAAATACATAGAACGCTGATTGGTATGATTTTTAAGATTTACGCTGAAAAAATCATAGCGCATCTTAAAAATCATACCAATCAGCGTTCTATAAATCTCCGGCTAAAAAAACAATAACCTCTTTCGCCGATATAATTTAGGTAAGTCGGTTTCAAACAGGGTGTACGGGTCGTTGTAAAACCGCATAAAATCCGGTACGCTCGCCTGCCCCGGATAAGGCGCGTAAAAATGCGTTGGACTCCGCGCATCATTGCGCCAGACCAGCACGTACGCCAGTTCCATCTTTTCTGCCTTAAGCGTTTTTAGCAGGGAGTTTGTCCACCAGGTCGTGTCGGGAATCGACTCCAGACCGGTTTCGGTGAAGGCTGCGAGTTTACCCGCTTTTTTCGCATAGTCCGACACAATTTTGAGTTTGGCAATGCCCGCCGGGAGGTTGTACCGGCCATTTCGCCCGAAATCCGCGTAGTTATCCATCCCTACCATATCGACCCACGCATCGCCGGGATAGCGATCCAGATAGTCGGCTTCGGTTTTGAAGAGGCAATCCGGCGAAAACGTGTAGATGAAGTTATGCACCTGCAAACTGTCGCGCAGATACGTAACGGTGAATTGCCAGAGTGATGTAAATTCTTCCCGCGTACAATGCGGCTTTCCCCACCAGAACCAGCCACCGTCGAACTCGTGATAAGGCCGAAAAAGCATGGGAGCCAGCTTGCCATCCCTGCCCCGCACCGACCCGGCCAGACTGCCAACCGTTCGCAGAATTGCTTTGTACTGCTCATGGT
>JANPJE010000121.1:0-48576 GCA_031425355.1 Spirosoma sp.
TACTCGGTGCAGTATTTCAAGCAAAATCTGCGCCCGTGGTGGAACCGAACCAACAAAATCACGATGCCCGCGCTTCTGCAAATGGCGGAGAAAGATTACGCCCGGCTACAGCAAAAATGCACAACGTTCGATACTCAACTCCGCGCCGACGCCCGAAAAGCAGGTGGCAAAGAGTATGCTGATTTATGCGTGTTAGCTTATCGTCAGGCCATTTCTGCCCACAAAATTGTGGCAGGCCCGAAGAATGAAATTCTCTTTTTCTCGAAAGAAAATTTCTCCAACGGCTCCATCGGCACGGTGGACATAACGTACCCATCGGCTCCGCTTTTTCTGATTTATAACCCCACGTTGCTGAAGGGCATGATGGAGCCAATTTTTCAATATTCGGAAAGTGGCCGATGGACCAAACCCTTTGCCGCCCACGACGTCGGTACGTATCCGCAGGCCAACGGACAAACCTACGGGGAGGATATGCCGGTGGAGGAAACCGGTAACATGCTGATTCTGACGGCTGCCATTGCCGGCGCCGAAGGCAACGCCAACTACGCCAAACAACACTGGAAAATGCTGACTACCTGGGTTGAATACCTCAAAAAGGACGGCTTCGATCCGGCCAATCAACTCTGCACCGACGATTTCGCCGGACACATCGCCCGCAACGCAAACCTGTCCGTAAAGGCCATTCTGGGCATCGCAGCTTATGGGCAGTTGGCCGGTCAATTGGGCGATAAAGCTACGGCAGATAGTTACCTGAAAACTGCCCGTGACATGGCCGCAAAATGGCAGCAGCTTGCCCTCGACAAGACCCCTTCAACCCGCGATCACTATGACCTGACGTTCGAGAACGCGGGTGATACGTGGAGTCAAAAATATAATCTGGTATGGGATAAACTCTTGGATATGAACATCTTTCCGAAGGAGATCACCAAAACAGAAATCAACTATTACCTGACCAAACAACTACCGTACGGATTGCCCTTAGACAGCCGAAAGACCTATACCAAGTCGGACTGGATTATATGGACGGCTACACTCGCCAGTTCAGACCGGGATTTTGAGGCATTTATCAAACCCGTCTGGCGGTTTGCCAACGAAACGCCATCGCGGGTGCCACTCACCGACTGGCACGAGACGATCAATGCCAAACAGGTTGGTTTTCAGGCCCGTTCGGTAGTTGGCGGCTATTACATTAAAATGCTCGAAGGCAAATTAACAAAGCGTAAATGAATAGCAATGGTTTACACCGGGATAAAGCCCGGTGCAAGTCATCCGGTGCAGAAGGCAATCGACTCCCCTAATGCAAAAATCACTTGCACCGGGATAAATCCCGGTGTAGCCTGTTCCCAAGCAAAAAAATCCGCTCTGAAGCCAGAGCGGATTTTTTTAACAAAATAACTAATACATTAGTTGTAAAACTAAATCATTAGTCATACATTTCGATCATCATTCTACATTCCTGAAAAAACCATGCCGATACGTGAACTGACAAAGGCCGAAGAAGAAATTATGCGGGTGCTCTGGCAACTCAAAAAGGGTTTTGTCAAAGATGTTATCGTTGAGTTGCCGGAGCCGAAGCCAGCCTACAACACCGTCTCGACTATCATCCGTATTCTGGAGAAAAAGGAGTTGGTCGGTTATACGGCTTACGGAAAAACGCATGAATACTTTCCGCTCATCACGGAAGAAGAATACCGCCGTTTCCAGACCGAGCAACTGATGACGAATTACTTCGACGGTTCGCTCAAAAAATTAGTGTCGTTTTTCGTGCAGGACAAAAACATCAGTCTGAACGAAGCTGACGAAATTATCAAGCTCCTAAACAATCAGAAAGACCAATGAACGCGCTCGATTACTTCCTGAAAGCCAATCTCTACGGCCTGCTCTTTGTGGGTTGCTATTGGCTGTTTCTGCGTCGCCACACGTTTTTCAACGTCAACCGGGCGTATTTACTGATATCGGCGGTGCTGTCGCTGGTTTTGCCGGTAGCGAGTTTACCTACTCAAACGGTACAGACGCTTCCTGATCCTGTGCCGGTGGGCGTGATCTCATTGCCGGTAGCGACCATTTCGACGGTGACCGCTGAGATGGGCCAGTCCGGTTCGGGGCCAGACTGGGAACAGATCGGACTGCTGATTTATGGATTGATGGCGGTACTCTTTCTGCTTTGGGTTATCGTTCGGGTTGGGCGTCTGGTCATGCTCATTCGTCGGTCGCCCCGGCAGATGGGCGATGGCTACTTACTGGTGCAGCCCAACAACCCCAACATTCCGACTTTTTCGTTTTTCGGCTATCTGGTTCTCAATCCGGCGGATGTTGATAATGACCTGATTATCAAACATGAACTGGTTCATATCCGGCAATACCACAGCGCGGATGTGGTAGGCATGGCGTTGCTAAGGGCCGTATTCTGGGCTTGTCCGGCTCTATGGCTCATTGACCGGATGCTACGTCAGGTACACGAATTTCTGGCCGATGAGCCAGTAAGTCAGCCGACCGATTACGCGCGTTTTCTGGTCGAGTACACGTTTGGCGTTCGCCCTGACACGCTGACCAATGGGTTTTTCAATCCGTCGCTGCTCAAACAGCGGATTCAGATGTTGCGCCAACGTGCCACAACCCGCTGGGCATTAGGCAAATACGTATTGGTTATTCCATTAGCGTTCATTCTGTTGGCCATGACCACTTCGCGGGAAGAAATCGTCAATATAATCCAGCCAACGGCCGCCGAGACCATCACCGTTTCGGGCCGGGTAACGAGTGCGACAGGTAGAGAACCCATTTCGGGGGTTACCGCAACCAGTACAGGAAATAATATACAGCCAGCGATACGGGTAGAGACCGCCAACGTAGTGAGTCAGGCAATGAACGAGGCATTTACTATTTCGGGCCGGGTAACGAACGTAGCGGATGGAAAGCCATTGTCGGGTGCTGTCCTTGTTGTTAAGAACACAAAGCAGGGGACAACTACGGATGCAGACGGACGATATGAACTATCTAATGTTCCTGAAGGTGCGCTGTTGGTGGTCAGCTTTGTCGGTTTCATACCACAAGAGTTAAAAGTTGATAATCAGCGGGTCATTAATGTGGCTATGGCTCTGCAAACCAGTAAGTTAAATGAAGTAGTTGTGGTAGCCTACGAGCCAGCAGTTGAGCCAGTGCCGGTGGCCGAATCAATACCAGCCAAACCCAACAGCCAAACTGGTATAAACAATGAAGTTTTTACGGTTGTCGAACAACAGCCCGAATTTACGGGCGGTATGCGGGCAATGAGCCAGTATCTGAGCCGAAATCTGCGCTATCCGAAAGAGGCCCGGCAGGGCAAAGTACAAGGTCAGGTTCTCGTACAGTTTGTGGTTGCTCAAACAGGCGAGATACAAAACCTGCGCGTTTTGAAAGGCATTGGTGGCGGATGCGACGAAGAAGCCGTGCGTGTTGTGAGCCAGATGCCTAACTGGAACCCCGGCAAACAAAATGGCAAAGCCGTGTCCGTGCAATATAATCTGCCCATACAATTTTCATTGGAAAAGCGGGAAGACAAACGCACGGGGCAGGCCGATCCGTCACTTATCAAACTCACTGATAGCACCATTGGTGACTCTCCAACAACCCGGCCTATTCAGTCAGGATTCAAAACTGCGAACGTAACAATCAGAGGGACAGGGCCATTAGGCGAATTAGGTGCTGAGCCGCTTTACATAATTGACAGCGTTCAAACCACAAGTGAAACGTTCAAAAGTTTAAACCCCAATACAATTGAGAGTATAACCGTATTGAAAAATTCGTCAGCGGCTGCATACGGTGAAAAAGGCAAAAATGGTGTCGTCCTGATAACTATGAAGAAGAAATGACAACCCTCCCCTACCTCCTGACCGCCAGTCTGTATTTGCTGTTGTTCTACGGCTGCTACGGGTTGCTTCTCCGCCGAAATACGTTTTTCGGGCTTAACCGGGCGTATTTGCTGATATCAATTGTGCTCTCACTGCTGCTTCCATTTGTCGAATTGACGGGCGAAACGGTTGATTCACTACCCGTTGGCAGCATCACCTTGCCCACATTCGTAGTTGGCAATCCGCAAGCGACACAGACCGATAACGTAACGCCAGGTCAATGGATCTGGCTGCTCTACGGATTGGGCGTAATGAGTATGTTCATTCGGCTGGGCCTGAATTTGCGGGCGGTATTTCGGCTCATCGGGCGGGGAATTATCGAGCAAAAAACGGATTATACGTTCGTTCGCCTTCCCGACGATTCGACACCATCTTTTTCCTTCGGATGGTATTTGGTCCTTAATCAAACCGACAGTCTAGCCGAACCCAACGCGCTGATTCGTCACGAAGAAGCGCACATTCGCCAGCATCATACCGCCGATGTACTGTTTCTGGAGTTGGTTCAGGCTGTATTCTGGTTCAATCCGGTGGTAGGCTTCTACAAACGGGCGTTGCAGGAAGTTCACGAATTTCTGGCCGACCGGTCTGTTCTGACAACACCCCAGCCCGATTATCCCCGGCAGTTGGTGGCCTACGCGCTCAACGTATCGCCTTCGGCCCTCATTACTCCTTTTGTCTCTAAATCAACCCTCAAACAACGAATCGTTATGTTACAAAAACCCCAAACGCATCGCCGGGGATTGCTCGGTTATGCACTCGTTCTGCCCTTTGCCGCGCTATTGGTCATGTGTACGCAATCCGACCGCGACCAGCCCGTCAGCGAAACTGCCCTCGCTACCACACAGTCATCAGCACGAAAAGATGTAAAAGTCGACGGCGAAATTTTTACCGTTGTCGAGAATCAGCCTGAATTTCCAGGCGGTATGAAAGAGTTAGGTACTTATTTAGAAAAAAACCTGCACTATCCTGAAACTGCTCAGAAAGTCAATGCAGAAGGCCGGGTGTTTATCAGCTTTGTTGTTACAAAAACAGGCGACATTACAGACGTAAACTTGTTAAAAGGCATTGGCTTCGGTGCCGACGAAGAAGCGATTCGGGTCGTACAAAACATGCCCCGCTGGAAACCCGGTTCGCAGAGCGGTCAGGCCGTGAATGTGAAGTATAATTTGCCGATCAATTTTCAACTGGAAGATAAAGAATCGGAAACGGCGGCTCTTAAAAAAATGATCCCTCCGCCACCACCGGTTCCGGCAAACGACGCATCGGCGTTGGAAGGCATTAAACAGTTCACCATCGACGGCAAAAAAGCTACTAAAGAGGCTGTAACGGCACTTTCTCCGAATGACATTCTACGGGTAGACGTCAACAAACAGAAGGGCACATTGGCTGTTACAACCAAATGAAACGCCTTGTCTGCACTCGCCGAACGTAATGGCCGTGGTGTCGGGTTCTGAAACGCCAGCCCGGTCAAACCCGACACCACGGCTAACGTCCATCCCTCACACCACGACCCGCCACCACACAGCAGGAAACAATCAGACCCAACGATTCATTATTTAGGGGAACGGTTAACGTATCCGAATGAATCGTATTCTCTACTGGTTTCGCAACGACCTCCGTCTTCACGACAACGAAGGCTTTGTTCGTGCCACCGAACGCGCCGGTCAGGTGCTTCCTGTGTTCGTGTTTGACCCACGCCTGTTTACGGAACATCCCCGGCTGGGGTTCCGAAAGACTGGTGTTTTTCGGGCTAACTTTCTGATCGAGAGCGTGGCCGACCTTCGTCAGTCGCTCAAAAAACGGGGAGCCGATTTGATTATCCGGGTCGGAGACCCCGCCGACGTACTGGCTGAACTCGCCAAAGAAACCGGAGCAACGGCCATTTACGCCAGCAAAGAAATTACGCAGGAAGAAACCAGTGTAGAGGCTGTATTGAGCAAAAAACTGAAACAGCAGAACATCGACCTCGACCTGTTCTGGATGAGTACGCTCTACCACGTCCGGGATTTGCCGTTCGAGATTTCGCGTTTGCCCGACGTATTTACCCAGTTTAGAAATCAGGTCGAGAAACGCGCTAAAATCCGCCCAACGTTCAAGGCTCCCGACTCTGTAGAACTCGTGCCGGACGTACTGCCGGGCGATTTGCCAACGCTATCTACGTTTGGTTTTAGTGCCGAAACGCAGAAGCTGGCCCTGCAACCGGATGAGCGCCGGGCGGTCCCGTTTAAAGGGGGAGAAACCGTCGCCCTCAATCGGCTCGACCGGTATCTGTGGCAAACTGATCTGATTGCGACCTACAAAGAGACCCGCAATGGAATGCTGGGCGAGGATTATTCGAGTAAATTTTCCGGCTGGCTATCAACAGGCTGCCTGTCGCCCCGGATGATTTATGACGAGGTGATGCGCTACGAAAATGAACGCGTTCGCAATGATTCGACGTACTGGCTGATTTTCGAGTTGATCTGGCGCGATTTTTTCCGGTTCGTCGCACTCAAATTCGGCACCCGCATTTTCAAAGTCAGCGGCATCATGCACGACCTTCGTAAGACATTCCGGCGCGACGAACATGTGTTTTTACAATGGGCGGAGGGCCAGACGGGCATCCCGTTCATTGATGCCAACATGCGCGAAATGAACGCAACGGGATTCATGAGCAACCGGGGACGGCAGAACGTAGCCAGCTTTCTGGTGAAAGATCTGGGCATCGACTGGACGTGGGGTGCGGCTTATTTCGAGAGTTTGCTGGTTGACTACGACGCGTGCAGCAACTGGGGAAACTGGAACTACGTAGCGGGTGTGGGCAACGATCCGCGCGGTACTGGCGACCAATCGCGCTATTTCAACATCTATAGTCAGGCCACGCGCTATGACGAGCGGGGCGATTACGTGAAACACTGGCTTCCCGAACTGGCGCAAGTACCCGCCAATCAGGTACATCTGGTGTCAAACCTGAGCCGTACGCAACAAGAACAATACGGTATATCGCTCGGTGCGGATTATCCCCTCCCGATGGTGAACCCCAACAAATGGGTAAAGGGATAAATTTAACACGTCATAAAATAACCACAGAGGCCCTTACTTCACCGTTTCAGCCGGTACGTTGCCCGGCATCAGGCCTTTGCGTTTCAGCAGAGCGTCGGTGAAACGCAGGTCATTATCGCTGGTGAAAATGTTGAATGGCAGGTAGATAAACTGGGCTTTAGACAGTCCTTTCGTGACGGTTTTGGCAATCCAGCTTGCCTTTACATTGGCCATAGCCTCAGCATTATCCAGAAACAGAATATAGGCGTTTTTATCTTTAATTACGCTGCTGATCTGGTTCCATTTCAGAATTCCCCCTTCTTTCGCATTGATCCGCATGAGAATCTGGCGGCTGTCAATTTCGTAGATGTACTTCTGGAATAGGGCCTTACTCTGCTCCATCTGCGCGATACCCGTAATCTGCACAGCCCAAAACAAGACGTATAGAAGGGTAAGCAATACGATGACAATATAAATCCAGTAGTTGGGATATACGTTTGTGAGGCTAAGAACGACGTTTAGCAAAATAAGTGCCAGCGGCACAAAAGCCCACTTCCAATTGTCTTTTACCCATTGCCGCAGGGCAATGTTGATGTACGTCTTTTGGTCTAACGCGTATTTTTTAGTCTTAACGATCATAGCACTTCTTCATGAAAGTGCAAAGATAAGAGATGATGTATGATATAGGGTATATGATGTATGTCAATCCACATGTCATATACCCTATATCATACATCATTCTTTCCTGAAGTGCAGGGCATTGATCACATACTGGTGGTCGTTTGACTGACGCATAAGCACATACACGGCAAATACCTGTCCGTTAGTCTGGTACGTACCGGTGCTGTAACGCAGGCGGTCCGATGAACCCCGATACACAAACTGAAAGCTGTGGGGTGGGTATTTGCGAAAAAAAGACCGCAGAATCAATTTGGCATGGGTAGCCTGAACGGCCTGAAATTCGACATTCTCAGCATCGATCACCAACTCAATGGTTTTGGCAAAACGTGCCGACAACCCGCTGGCATCGCCACTGCGGAGCGACGTACCCACCGTTTGAATGATGTCAGGCTCCACCAGTGGTTTGTGGGGGAGCGCCCAAATCAACAGGCCGAAGATAAAACTACTAATCGTATGCATGGTTGGCTAAAGCAAGATTCCCTTTGTATGAACAAAGGCGAAAACTATGCCAACTCAACCCGGCCAACAGATATTTCACTGGCTAACGGGTTTTTCCCCATCTTTACAGCTTAAATTCAACCGTTGAACGTGTAGATGAATACCGGCCAGCCAACGCTAATCCTGAATCCAGAGCAGATTCGTCAGAAAATCAGGCGGATAGCGTTTCAGATTTACGAGAATAATTTTGAAGAACCGGCTGTACTGCTGGCGGGAATTGCCGGCGAAGGCTACGTACTGGCACAGGAACTGGCGCGTGAACTACAAAGTATTGCCCCGTTTTCGGTCAATCTGCTCCAGCTCAATTTCGACAAAACGCAGGTGGCTCAGCCTCTTGTTGAGGTTAACCGTCCTGCAGCCGAATACACCAACACCGTCGTTATTGTGGTTGATGACGTACTTTATACGGGCCGAACGCTGGCTTTTGGTTTGCAGCCGTTTCTGAGTGTGCCCGTCCATAAACTGCAGGTAGCGGTGCTGGTCGACCGCAATCACCCGCGCTATCCCGTTGCCGCCGATTATAAAGGGTATGAACTCAGCACCACCCTCACCGAATTTGTGGACGTAGTGCTGAGCGACGAAAAGCGGATGGGCGTCTATCTCAAATAAGGCCGGAGCCAGTCAATACGTTTTGTGCCGTTCAGGCTTTCGTGCTGCGAATCAGGCTGACACCTGTGAAGAAAAAAATCGCGCCCAGAATAAGATAGACAAACGAAGCTTGAGAAACACCGCCTTTAGTAAAATCAATGCCGCCATAAACAAGGCCGACTAAACCAACTATTGTCAGGATAATACCAAATATGCTCTTCGTATTCATACGTTAAGTTTTTGACGTGAATGATCGTTTATCAGATAACTAACTACGGCCAGACAAAATCCTCCCTGAAATAACGATTTCATTTATCCGGTTACTCCAGTAACACCATGATATCTTCCTTCGTCAGCGACTTCATGAAGTTCTCTTCGGTGGTAACGAGGCTTCCGGCCAGTTGCTGTTTCGCGCGTTGCAGGGACAGGATTTTTTCTTCGACGGTATTTTTGGCGATGAATTTGTAGGTGAACACCGTTTTCTGCTGACCAATCCGGTGTGCCCGGTCGATGGCCTGGGCTTCGATGGCCGGGTTCCACCACGGGTCCAGAATAAATACGTAGTCGGCGGCTGTCAGATTGTGACCCAGGCCGCCCGCCTTGAGCGAAATCAGAAAGAGTTTTACCGAATGATCGGTTTGAAACAGTTGAACCTGACTCTGTCGGTCGGTTGTAGACCCATCCAGATACGCATATTTGATATTTTTCTCTTTCAGATACTGTCGAACGACGTTTAAATGCTTGATGAACTGACTGAAAACCAACACCTTGTGATTTTCTGTCATGGCTGTTTCCAGCCGCATCAATACGTCATCTAATTTGCCCGAATCCCCTTCATAATCGGCATCGACCATGCGCGGGTGATTGGCAATCTGGCGGAGTTTAGTCAGCCCCTGCAACACAACCATCTGCGACTTAGCCATGCCCTCCTCCTCGATTCGCTCCAGAATCAGGTTCCGGAAATACGATTTCGCTTCCTCATACTGCGCCGACTGGTCGGGTGTCATATCGCAGTACAACACACTTTCCACTTTAGCGGGCAAGTCGGTCGCCACCTGCGATTTGTTACGTCGCAGCATAAAGGGCTTGATTAATCCATACAGCCGCGCCGTTTTCGCTTCATCGTGGCGTTTCTCGATGGGAATCTGAAACTCGTTCCGAAAAAATGACTGACTACCCAGCAAACCCGGATTGATGAATGACATCTGCGACCACAGATCCATCGTGCTGTTTTCGAGCGGAGTACCCGTCAGAATGAGCCGGTGGGCCGTATTGAGTTGCATGACGGCTTTTGTAATGTGCGACGATGGATTTTTAATCGCCTGCGACTCATCCATAATGACGTAATTGAACCGGTAATCGCTCAGCAGATCAATGTCAATCCGGACGATGCCATACGAGGTCAGAATCAGATCGTAGTCGTCAAATTGAGCGGTGTTTTTGTCACGATACGTACCGGTGTAAACCATCACCCGCAGGTCGGGCGTAAACTTTCGCGCTTCGAGTTCCCAGTTGTACAATAGCGACGTGGGCATCACCAGCAGGCTCGGTTCTACGGCCCCGGCTTCCTTTTGTCCCTGCAACATAGCCAGTGTCATTACGGTTTTACCCAACCCCATGTCATCGGCTAAGCAGCCGCCGAAGCGGTATTGCCGCAGAAAATTCATCCAGTCATAACCGGCCTTCTGGTAAGGGCGCAGATTGCCATTGAACCGGTTGGGCATTGGAAACGATTCGATTTCTTCAAAATTCCGTAAGCGTTCGAGTTTGCGGGTAATTATGGTTGTCGCGAGGTTATCGCGTTCCAGTTCCTGCACTAAAGCCAGATGATGCTTGTGCAACACCAAATGTCCATCGCGGTCGATACCGCCGGGATGTTCCAGAAAACCAAACAGTTCCGAATATTTCGTAAACCAGGCGTCGGGAATGACGGCAATTTCACCATTGGGCAGCGTGAACTCATGCTTTTTATTGAGGATGAGCGTTCGCAGTTTCAAAAACGGAATCTCAAATTCACCGAAGCGCACGTTGGCGTAAATATCGAACCAGTCACGTCCCTCTTCAATCGATACGTTGATGCTTGAATACCCCAGAAAATAGCGTTTCGTATCCTGTGCATTCTGCCGCAGCAAAAACCCGGCTTCCTGAAGCTGGCTGTTGTGGTTCGATAGCCAGGTGAAGGCTTCAATCTTTGGAAGGGCCAACCGGCCATGTCGTAAATCAAGACCGGTATCCCGCAGAAACTGGAGTTTGTAACGCTCCAAACGCTGGTCGCGACGAATTTTATGAAAGATATAGTCGTCGTTTTTCTTCTCCAGACTTACATTGGCCGATGGACCAAAACTATCGAACCGAAACGTAAAGTCGCCATATTGAAACGACAGATCGAACACAATACGCTGGCCGCTTCCCTCATCGCTGTCGGGCACTTCCGGATCATCCTGAAACACGCCTACCGGAACAGGCTTACTGGTCTGAAGCATTTCCGAAACGGTCAGAACAGCCACCGGATCAAGCACTTCCGCCCGAATTTCAAATCCTTTGGCATACACGTCATACGACGCTATGAGGGGTGTAACGAACCGCTCGTAGTATTGCTGCTCAATGTTTCGCGGGATAACAATGTGGTTCTTTGTGAAGAATGGGCGCAGTTTTTTTCCATCCACATTCTTGCTAAAATGATAAAGCCGACTACCGACCATCAGGTAGGCAGGCTCGTCGCAAATCATCAGCGCGTCCTTGAATTGAAATTCGACCCGTTCCGTCTCGCCCGACGGGCCGCCCTCTCGTTGGGTAACTGGATAGCGGATAATTGGAAAATAGTGAGTTGAATCATCATTCCGGACGAAGTGAAAATGAACCCGTGCTGGCTCGGGCATCCACGTAATGGGTTCCCATGCCGGATTACCGTCATTGCCCATAATATAAAAAGGCTTGCTGGGCAACAGCGCCATAATCTGCGCTTTTATCGTTTCCAGATACGCGCCAATGGCTTCCTGAATGAGTTTATCGCCTTTTTGCGGGTCGTATATTTTCAGAAAGAAATCGACGGCGGGCAGTTTCCGCGTATTAAATCTCTTAACGATGGTATCCTGCTGAATGCTGTCGATGAGTCGTACCAGTTCGAAGTCCCGTTCGTCGAGGCCCTTAGCGAACTCGCCAACGTTCTGTGTCGAGAGCGTTTGGTTCTGCAGTGTAAGTTCGCCCCGGCTGTTGCGCTGCACAACAAAAGCCTCAATCAAATAGCCCAGAAACTCGTGATCCAGCAACGAATACACGATTTGAAACGGTTGCAACGGCGAAACTTTCATGGCAACGAGACCGTTCGGACCAGCCCTAAAATGGATTGGACAGAAAGCCGAAAAAAGGTGAACACTTGTGGAAAAGAAATCGCGTGGACGTACCTGTTGACAAGTATTTAAGTGGGTCAAAATCACTCACAATGAGTTATTTATGGACTTTACGCACTTGTCAAAGGTTTCAAATATACGAATCAAACTAAAATGTACAAGTGAGAATCTGACAAAATCAGTAAATGGTCAAACGAACGAAATAGAAGTTATCTAAAGGCACATAATCAGACCGGGCGGGGAGCCTGTCTGCGCTACGTGGGAAGTGATAGCACTGGCCGAATTAGTAAAAAAAAACGGGTCTTGCCCCATTGAATACCCGCTTGTCAAAACTCATTCAACAGGTCACCTAACTGTTTGCCTACTTTGCTGGTCCGAACTTTGGGACTAAAATCCTGATACAGAATGTTGTACTTTTTTACTTCGGCTGCATTGAACACGGCCAGCATAAAGAGCAAATAAACACTGGTCTGGTGGTCGGGATGCTTGGTAATGAAGTCGATAGTCGCTTGCTTCTTTTGAGGATTGTCCATCAGTTTACCCGCTGATCTTTCGACACGGTTTGGATAAACCCATTCCACCTGCTTACGAAATAAAGATAATACGTCGTTTTCCGGGGTTCCTGCAATGTATAGATTGGTAGGCGCATCCACTGATCCCGTGATATAAACGATGCCTGGCTCATACCAGAAAAAAACCATCGAGTTGGCATCAATAGAGAGGTTGACAATACTGTCAGCAGGGGCGTAAACGGTATGGGTGAAACCGTCATTGACAGCGACTATTGTATCCGTCTTGCTCCCGTGTTCTCCCTGGTATGTGAAATAAACGGGTTGATTTTTTAGCCCTTCGATGTTGCCCAGTACGATGCATTGCTGGCTCGTTTGTGCCCAAGCGAACACCGTCATATGTGCCAGCCAAAGAATAGAAGTAATGCGTTTTATAGTCATTTACCCGTTCTAAAATCTCAGTTCATCAAACTAAACGATTACACTTCATGGAGCAGACCGGCGGGTTTCAACAACTTGTATTCGAACGGGTAAACCGTCTCAGTTTCGGGCAAAATGCAAAGTAGCGGTATTTAGAATACTTTGTACTGTTTGAATATGACTTTTATCACTGTGAATAGAGTATGTAAATGGAGTTACATGCGCGATAGGTAGAACGATACACCCCCGTAATTATTTATTTTCACTACTCGTCGGTGATACCGTCAAATTTGCAAAATCTCCTCCTGAACCGTTACCCACCCAGAGGCCCAGTTTCCCTGTTTTTTGAGTGCTCAGTTTTTTAACGGTAAGGCAAGGTGTAACCTGCCTGTCAGTATATACCGTTATTTGAGGATACTCAACAACAATCTTTACGTGAAACCACTCATTGGGGTTTGGAGCTGGATCAACCGCTTTCTCGTACTGGCCGTCGAATTCTTTTCGAAGTCGTTGCCAGGGATATTCAGGATGGGAGACATACTGAACAGCATGGATTTTACGAATTGGATCGGATGCCCGAAAATTAAAGGGCCGGAAGTAAATGGCGTCTAACTTCTTTTCGCCAACTCCATGAAAGGCAACACCGACAAAGCTGCCCTGGGGGATGTCTTTTCCTCTTATATCAAGTTCAATAATACCATTTGAGAAGCTCATTTCGTTGAGCCAGGCTACACCATCATTCTCTTTTATAGAAAGACTAACACCCTTCCTATCGCCCTCTGAGAGGGAGCTAACTACGCGATTAAAGACTTGAAGCTTCTGCGTCTCCGCCAATCTCAGGAGATCAACTGAAGTGACTTTACTTTGGGCGAATGAGCTTATTGAGATCAGTCCGACCAAGCAAATAGTAAGATGAGTTTTCATAAAATTAGATATGCACGAAGGTGAGATGGATACCCTTAAACAGCTTTCATACTTGCTTCCTCGAAAAGACGCATGGCCATCAGACCAGTGCCAACGGCACCACCTGCCCGAAGTGCTGCGGCAATAAACACCGTTTCGGCAATTTCCTCACGAGTGGCACCGGCTTGGACTGCATTGTTAATGTGCGATTCAATACAGTACGCGCATTGAGTGGTCAGAGCTACCGCCACTGACATCAGTTCCCGATACTTGATAGGAATG
This sequence comes from Spirosoma sp., assembly GCA_031425355.1. GTDB lineage: Bacteria > Bacteroidota > Bacteroidia > Cytophagales > Spirosomataceae > Spirosoma. Next base: position 14,140 of record JANPJE010000121.1, read on the forward strand.
ACACCATCGGTTCGTTCGGCCGTGTGCTTGAGGTTAAGGAATGCCGCAGCCTCTTGGGGGGCCGACTTAATCAGGCTATCCGTATAGGCACGGTCCTTAGGTGTTTGATATTCGGCCATAGCGTTTAGATAATTAGATTGAGTCTGTTAAGTAATCACCTCCACGTCAGCTAAAATCAGTTATCACACCGCATTTACTGGTTCAGCCACCGTTTCAACGGCTTGCTTGCAAGAGCGGATTTTGGCACGATAAACCGTTTTAGTTTTGGGTAAAATGCAAACAGCGGTGCTTGGAGATTTTATGATTTTTGAATGACATTCATCACTAACCTTATGTAAAAGAACTATATCTTAGAAATCAATTGTGTGCCCCTTATAATCTCAACCCTCACTAACGTGTTACGGTAAAGCCGTTGGTTTGGAGATTTGACTAACGTGATTTTAAAAGCAGATCTGTCACCTTTTTGGTTAAGTCATTCCCCTGTAGGTTATGAGCCTGAATTTTCCCGTTTTGGTCAATTAAGAACGTTTGAGGAATTCTATAGACAGCATAACTTTCTATTAACGGACTTGTGTCCGCAGCTAGAAGCTGAACACCTGCTGGAGTATGCTTTGAAAGAGCTTTTTGCCACTGTCTCGGGTTACTATCAATTGAGATACCAACAATCACTAAGCCCTGGCTGGCGTACTGTTCATGAAGCACTTTTAGGTTAGGTAGCTCTTTAATACAAGGTCCACACCAACTTGCCCAAAAGTCCACCAAAATAATCTTGTTCGTCTTTCGTAGCGACTCTAAACTGTACATTGCTCCGGTACTATCGGGCAAGCTAAAATTATAAGCTTTTTGACCGATTGCTACTTTTTGTTTCAGAACTACTCTTTTCTTAAGTTCTCCTTCAAAGGATCGAAAAGTAGGATATAAGGATAAATAAGGTTTGAATTCATTAAGCATATTTGCAGAATATGCATCAGTCATACTGGCATTCTTCAATAAGTACAGGCTGAAGAATGAATAGGGCTTTTGAGCTATCTGTTCCTTCTGGTAAGTGCCATAATGAATACTGACTGAGTCATTTTGCTTCATTAATTTGTTGAAAAGTACAGTGTCGCCTTTTTGCTGAGCTGCGCTCCGTTTCTGGTAGAGTCCGATTAACTGCTCCCTAATTTGGTCAATATGGTTATTATACCCCTCCCACCGAGCATGCAGCTTAGATCCTTTTACTTGGTATGTTCCGTTTCTTCGAAATAGTATCTGCATAGATGAAGCATCCATAAAAATTGGGTACTTCTTGGAGGCAGTATCAATCTGAATTTGATACAAGGCAGGTTCAGAGATTTTTCCTCCTACGGCAAATCGATTTCCTTTGATAGTAGATGAATATACTATTTTACCATCTTGATTAAGCAAATAAATATTCCCTTTAAGAGAGTATGGTAATTTCCCTATCAGAGAGAATGACTCTATATGTTTCGCTTGACCGAGAACGGCACAGCCATACAGATTAGACAAGAGAATAAATATACTTATGATCTTGGAAGCCAATTTTGTATCGTGACTGAGAGCTAGATACATAATTTCTCTGATGCTGAGTGTTGTATAATCACCCGTGTATCAACCAACCCAATACATCACACCGCATTCACTGGTTCGGGCACGGATTCAACGGCTTGCTTGCGGGGGATGTAATGGCGGAAGAAACTGCTGACTTTCATTTGCAGGACGCCAAAGACCGCTTCCTTGAAAATTTTGGACGACATTTTGGAGACACCCCGCGTACGGTCGGTGAAAATAATGGGCACTTCCCGGATGCGGAAACCGTATTTCCAGCATGTAAACTTCATCTCGATCTGGAACGCGTACCCCACAAATTTGATGGGATTGTGCAGAATAACTTCCAACACCTCAGCCCGGTAGCAGACGAATCCCGCTGTTGGGTCCATGATCGACATGCCCGTTATGAAACGCACATAAACCCCCGCAAAATACGACATCAGCACCCGGCCCATCGGCCAGTTTACGACGTTCACCCCCCGGATGTAGCGCGACCCAACCGCTACGTCGGCGCGACTTGGCCCTTCGTCGGCGCAGGCGTGGTAGAGTTTAATCAGGTCGTCGGGGTTGTGCGAGAAATCGGCGTCCATCTCGAACAAATACTGATACCCGCGCGACAAAGCCCACTTGAACCCGTCGATATAGGCGGTGCCCAAGCCTAATTTGCCGCGACGTTCGAGGATGTGCAGCCGGAAGGTAGAACCGCGCCCGGATGGGTTTGTGACCGAGAATTCATCCTGCAAATCACGAACACGCTGAGCCGTACCGTCAGGCGAGCCGTCGTCCACAACAAGCACGTCGAAGGGTTCCGGCAGGCTGAATACCTTTCGGATAATGGCTTCGATGTTCTCAATTTCGTTATACGTCGGAATTACGACTAAGCGCTCTTTCACAGGACATTGAGGGGGTTAGCAGGGAGTTACCGATAGAACAACAAAGTACTCCTTTTTTGTCTAAAAAAATCATTAAAAATTGTTAATCCGTGCCTCATTCGTTAGCTGTTCAGCCAGTTTACGGGCTTTGCCGATACAGTCGGACAGCGACACGCCCCCGTACCAGTTCGCGCAAACCAGCAACTGGTCAGCTTTCGCAATCTCAACAGGCGGTTTGACGGTAACAATTTTGGCATCGTACTGCGGAATAGCCCGTTCCCAGCGCGCAATGGACCGAAAAACAGGTTTGTCAGCCGTAATGCCAAACCCATCGACCAGTTCCCGATGAACATTATCCGCCAATACGTCATCGGGCAGCCGAGCGTTGCGTACTCCCGTTTGTCCGCCAACAAACGTTGTGAAAAGTACCTCGTCGTCCGGGCATCGACCCGTAAAAACCGAACTGCTCCAGATATGCCCCGCCGAAAACCGACCTTCTTTTTTTGGATTCAATCCGCCAAAGCCGTTGAGCGGATGACGCACATCAGTGCGTTTATAGGCCGAATGAACCGCCGTCATGGGTGGGTAATCAATGGCGCGGAGGGCACTGGCAAAGTCGGGATAGGACGTATCGACAAGCCGGGCCGCTGCGTCCGTTCCCACGGCGAGCACTAATTTATCAACGGTTTTTGTGCCTGTTTCCGCGTCAACTTCCCACCCATCATCCACTTTGCGGATTTGCCTGACGGGGTCGTTAAGAGACAGGCTTTTTAGTTGATCCGCCAATGCATTGGGTAATGTCTGCATCCCCTCCCGAAAACTGAACGACTGCCGCCGACCCGTTGTCGATTGATTTTTTATCAGGCCACGCAGCACAGATCCGTATTGATTTTCGTACTGAAGCAGGATCGGAAAGGTTTCTGAAACAAGCAGTTGCTCCGGGTCGCCCGCGTAGATGCCCGCCACAAACGGCCCCAGCGCGTACTCCACAATCTCATCGGAGAATCGACGCCGGAAGAACTGCGCCAGCGTTTCGCCCGGTGGCGAGAGCGTTCGATTGGTACGTTCCCGAAGGATAGCCCATTTGGTTTTCCAGCTAAAAAAATTGCTGAAAATCAGGGATGGCGGGCTGGATGGCAACTGTCGGTATTGCCCATTACGAAAGATAAACCGGTCTTTACCAACGGGTTGGCTGAAGGTTAATTCGGGCGTCAGGCCGAGGTCGTCAAGCCATTGCAGAAGGTCGGCATCGCCCAGCAGCGAATTCGGGCCGAGTTCACGCAGGTAACTCCGGCTTCTGGAATTGCCCGGCGGGCCGACCCATTCCCGTTGCGACCGGATGTAGCCTCCCGGCTGTCCGGACTCTTCCCAGAGGTGATAATCGACACCCCGCCGTTGCAATTCGTAAGCCAGCGTCAGTCCCGAAATGCCCGCACCAATTATGCCGATGGTCATGGGCGTTTCTGGCTTTTCACCTCGGTTTTCTTCTTCAACTTTTCTGTAACCCGTTTATAGATGATCTCCATATCAGCCGGATGCGACGAATAGAAAATATAGCTCTTGCGATAGGTAGCGGTGTCGACGCCGAATTTTTTGAAGATCCGGCTTTCTAAGTGTTTATAAGCAATATTCGATGAGTCTACAGCGCGTAAACTCAGGCGGCTCACCTGCGATTCAGCCAGGTGAACTTCCGTCAGAATATCAGCCATCTTATCGTCGGGAATCAGGTTTTCCGGGCGTTTATCATCCGGAGCGGTGCAGGCCGCAACGAGCCAGCCGCCCAGTATCAGACTCCACAGATGACGATTATATTGTTTTCGATGCATACGCTTAAATGGGTAACTTTGTAAGTTAATCCGGTTCGGCAAAGTTCGGGGTTAACCGTTAAAATAGCATAACACCCGTTTTGCATGGACGAATTCCTGGCTAAACTCCGTAATTTCGACATTCGCATCCGCAAGGCGGTTAACTCGCAGATGCGCGGTAGTTTCCGGTCGATATTTAAGGGAACAGGTCTGGAATTCAGCGATCTACGCACGTATCAATACGGCGACGATGTGCGGGCTATCGACTGGAACGTATCATCGAAAGGGCACGGTACGTTCGTGAAAGTTTTCCGGGAAGAGAAAGACCAGACCGTTTTTTTTGTGGTCGATGTCAGCGCATCGCAGCAGGTTGGCCCCCGCCACCGCGACAAATTAGTGGCTACCAAAGAGATCTGTGGCGTGTTGGCCCTGTCGGCTATTCGTGAAGCCAGTCACGTAGGCATGTATTGTTTTTCGGATCAGAAGGAAAAGTACATCAAACCGGGAAACGGGCTGAAAACGGGCTATCAGTTGATTATGAGCCTTTATAAGCTACAGCCTGAGTCGACCCGCACAAGCATTGCCGATGCGTTGCTGTTCACGCTTAATGCACTCAAACGCCGGAGTGTCGTTATCATGCTGTCTGATTTTATCGACCTGAATTATGAGCATAACCTCAAAGCATTAGCCAAAAAGCACGATCTGGTCGTGATTCATCTATACGATCAGCGGGAAGTTAATCTACCCAAACTGGGCATTATTCCGGTACATGACACCGAAACCGGACGAACCGTATGGGTGAATACGTCGTCGGCTTCGTTTCGGACCGGTCTACACGACACGTTTCGGCAAAACCAGTCCCGGCTCGAACGACTTTGTAAGCAGTATAATGCCAATTATCTTGCGCTTGATTCGCAGGAAGATTTCGTGCCGAAGCTCGTCGAATTATTCAGGATCAGAAAATAGTCATGAACAGATTCGACCGGCTCTTCCTGATTCTCTGCTGTGTGGTACCAGTTTTGGGCAAGGCGCAGTTACCCGCACAGCAATCTGTAGAAAAGCGATCATTGCAGCAATCTCCACTGCGGCAATCTCCACTGCGGGGATATTTTCTGTCGGATAGTATCGAGATTGGCCGACCATTTCGGTACGCGCTGACGTACCAACACACGCCTGCTGTTGATGTACTGTTTCCGGACACCGCCCGCCATTTCGCGCCTTATCGCGTGCAGAAAGTGGCCGTCTTTGCGACCCAGACTACTGGCACCGGTGATGCGGCAATAAGTCGGGATAGTGCGGTTTATACGTTGGTGTCGTTCAATACCGATTCCATTCAGTTGTTGCAGGTGCCGGTCCGGATTATCAATGACATCGACTGCACAGCCCACTGGACATTGACAGATACCGTTTTTCTACAATCTAAATTAGCGCGGGTTTTGTCGGATTCGCTGGCTACCGAAACCAGGCTGGCTCCGTTGCAACAACAGTTCAATTATAGGGCGCTGGTTATCGGATTCGTTGTTTTTGGCTTGGTTTCCAGCCTGATGTATGGGCTGTTTGGCCGGTCGGTCAGGCGGCAATGGCGGCTGTATTTGCTCAACCGGCAGCACCAGCGTTTCCTGCGCGACTACACGAAGCTAACTGAACGTATCAATGCATTCACCGCTGCCGAAATTGCGAATCAGGCCGTTATCATGTGGAAAACGTATCTGGAGCAGCTTGATCCACAGCCGTATGTCTCCTTAACAACGCCTGAACTGGCCGAACGAATGAACGATGAACGTGTCCGTTATGCGCTGCGCGAAGCCGACCAGATGATTTACGGCGGTACGTTCACTCCCCAGTCGCAGTCGGCCCTGAACGTATTGAGCGATGTGGCGACGCAGACCTACGCCCTATGCCGGAAGAAACTGTTACGTACCGATAATTGGAAGCCAGAAAGCCTGTCGACCGCCAGTTCGACTGAATCGTCTCCCTCAACCTGACGGCATGGAACCCTGGTATTCAATTCATTGGTTCAGCCCGGTACAGTGGCAGCAGTTTCAGATGGCAAACCCACTGGCGTTAACATTGATGCCGGCCGTTCTGCTTCTTTTCCCGGTTCGGTATTACCTGCACAGGAATGCTCAGCAACGGTTGAACATGTCGCTGAACCCGCTTAACGCGCCCCGAACGCGCCTGCAAACAACCCGCTCACTACTGAGTTTAGGCCGATATTTGCTGCCGTTGAGTGTGTCCATCGGTGTTGGTTTATTGCTGGTGGCACTGGCGCGGCCTCAAATTGTGCGGGAGCAGCGGGAGGAACAGTCCGAAGGAATCGACATCATGCTGGCCATGGACGTATCGGAGTCGATGACCGAAACCGACTTGCCGCCCACGCGCCTGGCGGTTGCCCGCCGGGTAGCGCAGACGTTTGTCAATGGCCGCAAAAATGACCGTATCGGCCTGGTTGTTTTTGCCGGCGAAGCATTTTCACTCTGTCCCCTCACGACCGATTATAGTCTGGTAAAACAGTACTTAAATTACCTCAACGCCCGGATGATTCAAACCTCCGGCACGGCCATTGGCGATGCGTTGGCCCGGTGCATCAATCGCCTGCGCGGTCGGCCCATTTCGTCGATTGATACAACTCAGGAGCAGGCCGACGAATGGAAAAAAGATCGAAGCAAAATTATTATCCTGCTAAGTGATGGCGATAATACAGCCGGCAATCTCGATCCGGTAACGGCGGCCCGTTTGGCGAAGGCGTTCAATATCAGGCTATACACTATTGCCGTTGGCCGACCGGCTGTTACGTCGTCCAAAACCGTTACGGTCGATGAAGGTATTCTGAAAACCATCGCTACCATCGGGAATGGTAGTTTTTTTCGGGCTACGGATGCCAGACGGCTGAGAGCTGTATTTGACCAGATTAATCGCTTGGAGAAAGCACCCATTCGTACCCGGATTTATGAAGATGTGCAGGATTATTATCGCATTTATTTATACTGGGGTATCGTCTTTCTGTTGATTGCCTTGCTCCTGAAAAACACAATTTTTGGTAACGTACTGGAAGATTAAAAATAGTTCGTGGTTTGTCGTTCGTAGTTGGCAGACCAGCATGTACGTCTACAGTGGAAGCACTTTTTGCGTCAGCCAACCACAAACCGTAGCGACGGACCGCCACAAACGACAAACTGAAACGTATATGCTCAAATCATTTTACAACGCGGACGTTACCGAAGCTGGTTTAGATGAAGTTGGACGGGGTTGTCTGGCCGGGCCGGTGGTAGCGGCTGCCGTCATTCTACCCAAAAATTATACGCATCCGATTCTTAACGACTCAAAACAACTGTCTCACCGGCAGCGGCAAATCCTTAAAAAAGATATTGAGCGCGATGCTCTGGCATGGGCCATTGCCGAAGTGTCGCACGAAGACATTGATCGAATTAATATATTGAAAGCCAGTTTTTTAGCCATGCACCGAGCTGTTGATGCACTGACAATCAAACCCGAACATCTGATGGTCGATGGCAACCGGTTAACGCCCTACCCAATGATTCCGCACACCAGCATCATAAAGGGCGACGCTCATTTTCTGTCTATTGCTGCCGCATCCGTACTGGCAAAAACCTACCGCGACGACCTGATGGCGCAGCTTGGGCAGGAGTTTCCGGCTTATGGATGGGCCAAAAATGTAGGCTATCCAACGCTCATGCACCGGTCAGCCATCCGGCAGTTCGGCCCTACCAAATACCACCGAATGAGTTTCCGGCTATCATAAAAAGCTGATAAACCGTGTTAAGTGCTTAAACAAACAGTAATGGCCCATTGGTGTTGAATTAGGTAGCTTTGTGAGTGGTGTTAGAAGCTGTTTCTTGCCCACATTGTGAATAAATCCAACACGTTAATCGGTATGTTAATACCCACGCTGATACTTAATACCGCGTCGATGATCGTAAATGACGCCAAAACAGGCCTGTTCACTAATAATTTTTCTTGACCAATCAACAGTATTAAGCCACTGCTGTAGCCATTGTGCATCGCCCTACGACACACTCCAACAATTTGGCAAAACTTGAAAATGGCGACAAGCAAAACCTTCCCCTTTTTTGACACAATTAATGAATGGCATAAAGCCTTAAATACAGGACTTGAAACATTGCATGCCGACTTTCACATTTTTCGTTACGAAGAAGTAATGACAAACCTTGTTAACGAAACACCCTACTACAAAGACGCTTTTTTTCATATCACTTTTGCAACGTCAATGGACGCAATCTTGACTATAAATGACAAAAAATATGACTGCCGAAAAGGTGGCCTTTTCTTTTTCATTGCACCAGAGCAGCTTATTCATTGGAAAAGAGGAACTATAGATTGGAAAGGCTTTGTAATGCTTATCAAACCTAAATTTATAACTTACTCAATTCAAGGAAGCCAATTACTAAAGGATTTAATGCTTTTTGAAAAAGAAGGAATTAACGTATCACAATCAGACAACGAAGACGAACGCGATTTTGTAACAATACTTGAAAAGATTTTATTTGAGTACAAAAACGATAAGCCTATGAAATTTGAAATCATACGGTTATATCTCAAAATTTTACTGATACAGGCTCAACGGATAAATCTTAAAATCATTGATACATCATTCCCTAAAAGGCAAGATGATATTGTTTACAATTTTCAAAGTTTGGTTAATAAATTCTTTAGCGAAAAAAAAGCAGTTTATGACTATGCTCAAGAGCTGAATATTAATGAAAAGTATCTAAACCAGATTCTCAAAAAACAAACGGGTAAAACTGCCGCTTCGATTATAAGAGAACGTATTATTTTAGAAGCAAAATGCCTATTATTGCATACAAATCTTGACATATCAGAGATTGCCTATGAACTAAACTTTGAGGAACCTTCCAACTTTATGCGTTTTTTTAAAACTTACGAAAAAGTTACACCTACCGAATATCGAAAGGCCGCTACCTAAATTTGATAGCTTTTCCTGCAAGAATGATAGTTACCAAAATACTTTAAAAAAGATATTTGTACTATCAATTTAAAAGTTAAAATTAGAGAGATGGAAAATATCATCAAATCAAATGAAATGGATTATGTGCCATTTCCAATCCCAGGTGCAACTTCTGATAAGTTGTTTGCAAAAATCTTAAATGTTGACACAAAGTACGGTCCCGTTTTCGCGGAATTAAAACTGGAAGCGGGGGCTTTCATTCCAGCACATATTCACCACAAAACAGAGGAACAGCATTATGTTTTAGAAGGAGACTTTATTAATGATGGTGTTACCTACGAAGCTGGTGCATTCTTTTGCCATAACAAAGGACAAGTTCATGGCCCACACTCTTCAAAAAATGGTTGTAAACTTTTGTTTATTCAACCAAATGAAGTTGACCCAACTGACTTTGAAATTGCATAATAACAAATAGCTATACCATTGTTTTGGCTTACGAATTGCGCAATACACTATTTAAAGCCCCGCCTTATTGACACGGATTTTAACAATCACTTTGGTACCGGTACCAAAGTTTATCAATGAGAAAAACAACCCGGAAACTGGAGAGATTCTCTGGTGATTTCAAGTACCGGATGGAGTGAACGACGATGCTGATGGCTTATCTGATAGAAGTGCGGACTGGACGAAAACAGTTAGCCTTAAATAGTATGAGGATAATAAACATAAAAAGGAATCAGGATTTAATCCCGATTCCTTTTTTAAACAACGAGCAGGTGCATTTCCATAGGGAACCCACTCTCTCACGCCCAAAGCGTTTTTGTCCATAAGTTAGACAATTACACAGCAAAAAAAGCTCTACTTGATTAATGCCTTCATACCCACCAGCTCCCGTAATTGCTCCGTTGGGCGAAAGCGTTCGCCGTATTGGTCGGCCAGCCGGTCGAGGGTATTTACGAACGTATCGACACCCACGAAATCCACGAAGGAGAGTGCTCCACCCGTGTAGGCCGGAAATCCCCACGCCAGAATGGAGCCGAGGTCGGCGTCTAATTTCGTACGGACAACATTTTCCTCAAAACAGCGAACGGCTTCGATGGCCTGCCGATATAATAGCCGCGTTTTCACCTCATCGAGCGTCGGTTGTTGTTCGGCATGGGGGAACAGATCGGACAAACCGGGCCACAGTTTCTTACTCCGGTCGTCGTTATAATCGTAGAAACCGGCTTTGGTTTTCTTGCCGAGCCGACCGATTTCGACAAATTGCCTGGCGACCTGATAACTCGTATCATCTTCGCGAACGGCACCGTCGTTAATGCCCTGACCGGCAATTTTGTAGACCAAATCCAGGGCAACTTCGTCCGTCACGGCCAGCGGTCCAACGGGCATCCCGGCGGCTTTCCCGCCATTTTCGATCAGCACCGGATTGACACCATCTTTCAGTAACTCCATCCCTTCGGCCGAATACGTACCGAAACAACGCGACGTATAAAATCCCCGCGAATCATTGACGACGATGGGTGTTTTGCGGATTTTGCGGGTGAAGTCAATCGCTACGGCCAGCGCGTAGTCAGAGGTTTGCTGACCCATAATAATTTCCACAAGCATCATTTTGTCGACTGGCGAGAAGAAATGAATGCCGATAAAGTTTTCGGTTTTGGCCGATGCCTGCGCCAGTCCGCCGATGGGTAGGGTAGAGGTATTCGAGGCAAAAACTCCGTTTTCAATCAGCATCGGTTCGGCTTCTTTGGTAACCTGCGCTTTGAGGTCGCGATTCTCAAAAACAGCTTCGATGATGAGGTCGCAATCCTGCAAATCCTGCGCGTCGGCAGTGGGTTTGATGAGGTTGAGAATGCCATCCACCTTCGACGCATCCACTTTCCCGCGTTCAACGCCTTTGTGCAGCAGCCCCCGCGTATAGTCTTTTCCTTTCTCGGCGGCTTCCACCGATACGTCTTTCAAAATGACTTCGATGCCCACCTGTGCCGCTACGTAGGCAATGCCCGCGCCCATAAGTCCAGCCCCCAGAACACCAAGTTTTTTAACATCGGTTTTAGGAATGTCTTTCGGACGGCTGGCACCTTTGTTGGCTTCATTCATACCCAAAAACAGGGTTTGAATCATGTTTTTAGCCACTTTCGAGGTTGCGACTTTTACGAAATGCCGCGCTTCGATCACCAACGCCCGGTCTATGTTAACCTGTAATCCTTCATACACGCAGGCCATAATTTCGAGAGGAGCCGGATAATTGCCCTTGGTTTTGTCCATCAGCATTGCCGTTCCCGCTCCAAATGTCTGCGCGCCCACTACGCTCTGAACGTTACCGCCGGGCACCTTGAAATTGTCTTTCCCAACGATTTTTCCCGTCTTCCGATCAACTTCATCCCAGGGTTTGATGGGTTTCGGATTGGCCTCAATCCAGGCGTGTGCTTTCGCCATCATCTCCGCCGGACTATCCGCAATATCATCAATCATACCGAGGCTTTTCGCGTCCTGAACGCCAACTTTTTTGCCTTCAACCAGCAATGGCAACGCGGCCTGAATGCCGATCATCCGGGGCAATCGCTGCGTACCACCGCCCCCCGGCAACAGGCCAATGGTCACTTCGACTAAGCCGATCAGCGTCTTCGGATTGTTTAATGCTACGCGGTGATGGCAGGCTAAGCAGATTTCGTAGCCACCACCGAGCGCGGTGCCGTTCATGGCCGCAACGGTTGGCTTCCCCGATGTTTCGATGTTTCGCAACACACGGTTCAATTCCGACGAGACTTTCAGCATCTCAGTGGGTTCCTTGTCGTTGTTCCGCAGAATCATTTTCAGATCGGCACCAGCCACGAATTCGGGCTTTTCGGAAGTTATAATTACTCCCTTCACCGACTCGTCAGCGAACGCCTGTTGCAGGGCCGCTTCAAATTGGGGAATCGACTCGTCGTTGAGGACGTTCATTGGGGATGAGGTCATCGCCCACGAAATAACGGCCACGTTTTGGTCAACGCTGTATTGAATCATGCTTGGGAAGTTTTTTGTATTTTTATGAAAAATTCTTTCGTTTATGGGAGCCATCCGACTTATTCAGAAACCGCAGAACGGCCAGCTAATTATCAATGTGCCGGATGACATGCGTGACCAGGCCCTGATTGTTGAGTTCCGGCCCGTCCGTGAAAATGAGACGCAGACGCTTGCGGAAGCTTCCCGCACATTCTTCGAGAAACTCCCCGCACCGGACCCCACCATTAACTGGGGGGAGGTGAACGTTTATGAACAGTAAAATTTTCTTAGACAGTTCTGTTTTAGTTGAATGGGCCAAAAAAACGCAGATTGAGTTGTTCGATTATTTATCCACAGATACGCAGTATACGCTGTGTATTAGTCAGGTTGTGTTGAGCGAATTTACGTACTACTGGCTTGCTATTGAGGGTAAAAAATCTCCCGTAACGCTCAAACGAGACGGAGCCGTTTCTCAAATCGTTGGCAGTTACAGCCCTGCTGATGTGCTGTCGAGACTCACTTTTTTAGAGCCAGGAAACGCGCTTATTCCTCTTTATCTGCAATTTATGGTGGAGTATAATTTACTACCAAACGACGCGCTCATCTTAGCAACCTGCAAGCTCAGCGGCATCGACCAAATTGCCAGCTATGATGCTGATTTTGCACCCGCCTGTTTTGCTGAGGGAATTCGGCTTGTGCAACGAATTAGTGACCTCGTCTAACTAAATCAGTTCAAAAATAGTGGCGATGCCCATGCCGCCCCCGATGCAGAGCGTTGACAGGCCGAATTGCTTGCCGGTACGTTCGAGTTCGTCGATGAGCGTGGCCGAAATAATGGCTCCGGTAGCACCGAGTGGATGCCCCAGCGCAATCGACCCGCCATTGACGTTCAGTTGACTGTGCGATACGCCAAATTCCTCCATAAACAGCAGGGGTACAGCCGCAAACGCTTCGTTAACTTCAAATAAATCAATGTCGCTGATGCTCATACCCGCTCGTTTGAGCACTTTGCGTGTGGCTGGAACAGGGCCGGTCAGCATAATCGTCGGTTCGGAGCCGACAATGGCGAAGGCTTTAATCTGCGCACGGGGTTTCAAACCCGATTTTTCGCCAAACTCCTGACTGCCAATGAGTACAGCAGCCGCACCATCGACAATCTGCGAGGAATTTCCGGCGTGGTGAACGTGATTGATTTTGTCGTATTGGGCGTATTTGAGCAGCGCGAGGGCGTCTAAACCCATTTGCCCCATTGCCTCAAAAGCCGGTTTAAGTTTCCCCAAACTGTCAGCCGTCGTGCCGGACCGGACGCCTTCGTCGCGGTCGAGCAAGGTCACGCCAATCTCATCTTTGAGCGGTACGAGTGTTTTATGAAAACGATTATTAGCCTGTGCCTCAACGGCCCGCCGGTACGACTCAGCCGCGAACGTATCAACATCCGAACGCGAGTAACCGTATTTAGTGGCAATCAAATCCGCGGAAATCCCCTGCGGTACGATGTTATGGCGGGCCACAATCTGCGGATTCATGAACAATGCGCCCCCATCGGAACCCATCGGCACCCGCGACATCGACTCCACGCCCCCGGCCACAATCGCATCGACCTGCCCCGACATTACATACGCTCCTGCCATGTTGATAGCCTCCAGCCCCGACGAGCAAAACCGGTTCAATTGCACCCCCGCTACGGACTCGTCATATCCGGCTTCGAGGGCGGCAGTTCGGGCAATGTCGGCCCCCTGCTCACCAACGGGCGTTACGCAACCCATGATGACATCGTCCACCAGCGACGTATCGAGTTGGTTGCGGTCGCGAAGTTCGCGCAAAACGCTGGTTAGGAGTTGGATCGGTTGCACGTCGTGCAGGGAACCGTCGCTTTTTCCCCGTCCACGGGGTGTTCTGACGGCGTCATAAATGAAGGCTTCAGCCATAATTTTGTCGAAAAATTAGTATGCATGCATACGGTTTTCAGAAAAACAAAAGTACGGTCAAAAGCTGAACGGGGCAACGAGGTTGGGTTAATTTGATATTTTCTTTACCGAAAGCAGGAAAGCCGAAGAAACACAGAGGCTCCTTCGGCTTTCCAAAAAGTTACCGGGCTTATCTCACTTGTCCAACACCACAGCTTCGCCCACCAAATACGCGCCGGATTCTGTAGCCAGGTTATAAACCGTCCTCACAGAGCGAACAGCTTTTTCAGTCTGCACAACTTTCTGTGCGATCACTTTATTCGTTGCAGCATCATAGCTGTATAAAACATCTCCGGCGTTTACTTCGCCCAATGATTTACGTCCGGTAGCCGTCATAACCGGGTGATTAGCAGTTGCTTCCAGCAGGGTTGGGGCAGTTAACGTATTTTGCGTATCGGCGGTAAGTTCGTTGATGGGCGAGAGCCATACGCCCGACAAAGCGAAATCGCCCTGATGCGTGTCTATTTTCGTTACATGTGTAGGCGTGAGGGTTTTCGTTTTTGCATCATAACCCAGGACAACATCGCCAGCGTTTACGGTACTGATCGCTTTTGAGGAGCCATCGGCCATTGTCACGGGAGCGTCGGGCGCGAAGCAGAAATTATATTCCTCTTTCTTTTTATCCCCACCTTCTGCGGATTTTCCCGCGCCACCCGACAGCAATCCGGCCATTTCGCGGGAGAGAACAAACGTCAGCGTGGACATCAGACCCGGCTCTTTTTCACCCACATATTTAAGATCGTCGATGTAGGCATCCCACGCTTTTCGGTCGGCAGAGGCACCGGGAATAACGAACGATTTTACTTCATTGGTTTTGCCATTTTGATAAATAGCCAGCAGCCCCAACTCTTTAGTGTCTTCGGCAGTGAAGATTTTGTACAGATAAATTTTGCGCGTGATGCCGTCGGTATAGTTAAATACGTAGGCCGGACGCTCTTCGTAGCGATCCAGGATAAAACCACCCGACTTGAAATATGTGTCTTTGTCGAGGTTAGCGATTTTAATCGCTTTGACGGCGGTAAGTTGCTCAGCCGTCATGGACGCGGAGGCCGTTTGCGCCCAAACGCGCTGGCTGAGGAGTTGCGTCGCTACTGCGCAGCAAATGAAAATCAGGAGAGAAAGCAGGTTGTGTTTCATGGTTGTATGTTTTTTCACCGCTCCGGCGGCTCGGCGGGCTAAAACCCAGTGATTAAAAGTACAGTTTACTTTTTTGTGTACTCGCCCACGCGGGAATGAATCGCTTCAACCGTCCGGTGGGCGGAGGTGAATGCTCCGGCCATCCAGGCGGTCAGGTACGTAGTGTGTTCGCCCGCAAAATAGATGTTGCCATCGGGTTCCATCAGCGACGGATAGTATTTTTTGCGGGTACTGTCGTCATACGTAGCCCAGCCGCCCCCGCTGTAAGGCACCCGATGCCAGGCCAGTGAAAACGAATTCTCGAACTCTACCGGGTATTGCGGGTGAATCTTAACGCCCTGTGTCAGAGCCAGTTTCTCGCGATCGGCAAGAGGCATGGCCCCCACGGCTTCGGCCCGGCTGTAGAAATTATAATAGCCAATCAGTACGCCTTTCTGGCCCTGAAAACCATAGGATGGATACCAGATTTGGTTGATGTCCATGTTGGTGCGCGAAATGCCGCCATAAATCCAGTCATCTTCTTCCCAGAACCGCCGTTTGAATTGCAGACCGATTTTGCCGGTTTTAATATAAGGCACAAAATCAGCCGCCCGCTTTAGCGTTCCCGACAGGTCGGATTCGAGATTTTTAAGCATGGGCAACGGTAATGTACAGACGCAGAACTCACCCGTCATTTCGACAGGTTTGCCATCTTTCTGGTACACCACTCGAACCCCGTTTTCCGTCTTTCTTAATTCCGATACTAGTGCATTAAACACAATCTTCCCGGCCAGTTTCTTCTCCAATGCTTTTGGAATCGCGTCCATGCCGCCAACGGGTTGCAGAAGCGTCGTTTGCTGTTCGTAGATGTAATCGCCGACGTTGTAGAAAACGGGTTGCATAAACCCCGACCGCAACAAATCCGTCAGGCCGAACGGGTCGGTTATATCGCCGGGTTTGGTTCCCGCGCCGGGTTCGGCTTTGGTTTTATAGCCCCTCCGGTTGGTGCCTTTATACAGATGTGCCGTGTTCAGATCGCCTTCGTTTTTGAGGAAATCGACCAATTTCTCGACGTCTTCTTTGGTCAACTGCTGATCCAACGCCGACTGATCAAGGGCTTTAGTGAGCAGTTCGGCGGTGTAGCCGCGCATGTCGTTGTGGTATTCCTTAATACGTAACCGCTTGTTTGCCAGCGCATCTGTGCCAGTTGGTCGGTCGTTATACAGATAAGCCGCTTCGTTGTTGCCATTGAAAATTTGCAGCGGTATGTCCAGTTCGCGGCAATATTGCAACGTTAGCTGGTGGTGGTGTGGAATCCGGGCCGCGCCACCATTGAAATACAGCCCATCGCCAAACTGGCAAGTCTGGTTGGTGCCCCCACCCGATTCTGTTTCTTTGGTGCCGCCCCGGATTGTCCAAACGCGCCCGCCCGACCGGGAACGCGCTTCCAGAACGGTGCAGTCATAACCTAATTTACCGAGTTCATAGGCGGTTGTCATACCGGCCAGCCCCGCTCCCAGAACGATTACTTTTCGGCCTTTTCCGTCATGTCCACGACCATTTCCGGGTAAATTCAGGGCCGATGCAGGCGCGGGTTGCAGCATTCCCCACGCCAGCAAACTGGCATAACTGGCACTCGTTGAGTTGATAAAGTCTCGTCTTGTCATAGAAAAAGAAGGGGAGGAAAGAAGGAAGGGGAGGAAAGGAGAAAAGGGATTCGTTATGCCACCCTTTCTCCTCTCCTACCTTTGGTCTCTTTCCTCCGTTTTTTATCCCACTACTTTTTTAAACCCGTCCATAAATATGGCCATCTCATCCATCGTCCCGACGCTCACCCGGCAGTACGGCTGCCCGTTGAAATCGCGGGTTTGAACGCCAATTCCCTGACCAAACATCTGATTGCTGAACGGCTTGGTTTTCATACGAATTGGGAACAGAATGAAATTGGTTGCCGATGGAATCACCTCATAGCCCATATCGGTCAACGCTTTGGTTGTGTATGTGCGGGCTTTGGCGTTCTCAGCGCGGCAGTGGTTCTGCCAGTCGGTGTCTTTGTAGCTGGCAATACCGGCCATCAACGTAGTGATGCTCACCGCAAACTCACCATTGGTGTACGCATGCAGGGTTTTCAACATCTCAGGCTGAGCAATAGCATAGCCCAGCCGCAGGCCCGCAAAACCGTGTATTTTTGAGAATGTCCGGGCCAGAATCACGTTTAACCCTTCGGCCACAAGTTTGCCAAGTTTGGGGCGGTCGGCCGGTTCGTAAAAGTCAATATAGGCTTCGTCGATGAACACCGGTACTTTGGGTGCTACTTCGCGGCAGAACGCTTCGAGTTCAGCCGTTGGCACAACAGTGCCGGTCGGGTTGTTCGGATTGACGATATAAACCATTTTCACCGTATCGGCAGACCCGCCGGTCGTGATGGCTGCTTTAATGGCGTTGAGGTCAAACTTGTAGTCCTTCGTCATGGGCAGCGCCTTGATTTTCGCCCCAAATTTTTCGGCCCGCTCAAGCAAATCGTCGTAGGTCATGGCACTGGTCAGAATGGTGCCGCCCCCCTTGGCAAAATAGTCGGCTGCTGCCATCAAAATATCCGATGAACCGGGCGACATCATAATATTGGCGGGTTTCACGCCATCGTCGACAGCGATGAGGGTTTTGAGTTGCGCAAACTCCATCCACGCGTAGCGGTTGCCAAGATCGGCGGCTTTAACGAGGGCTTCTTTCGCATTGGGCGAAATGCCGAGCGGGTTCTCATTGGCAAATAAACGCGCCCGCAATTTGGGCATCTTCTCAAATGGATCGTCGGTGAAGGCAAACTCGTTGGTAAACCCCGAAACAAATGGCGCATTAGACTGGCCAGCTTCGGTGGGTGAGAATCGGCTCAGACCGAGACCAGCGGTGAGCAGGCCGCTGGCACGAAGCCAGTCCCGGCGAGTTAGTTGTGATGACATGATCGTTTTTGGATTTATTCAGGATTTAATAAAAGGAAATTTAATTACAACTCCTTAGTATATAGGGTTTTGTGAAAGTACGAATTTATGCAACAAAAAAGCGTATCCCGTCGGAAAACGCTTCTAAACTATTTGGCCATATTTCACTATGACCAAATTATCCTTTACAATACTGCTATTATTCAGAATATACGTTCTCGCCGGCATTTCGCTGTTGAGCGAGCAGGGCGAAGGCGAGACAGCGTGAAGATGAGCCATATATAACTGCAGCGCATGAGGGCGAAGTATGTTCTGCACAAAAGGGATAAATAGGAATGCAATCTCTTGGGAAACAAAAAATGGCCGACGATTGCTCGTCGGCCGTAAAGAGAAAATCAGTTGACACCTTCTGCCGGATTACTTACTATAAACAAGTTGTACGTTATACTTCACGAATTCGGCCTTCTTGGTGGTTGGGTTCATTAACGAATCTTCTACTGCAATAACAGCGGAGGTCAAATGTGGAGTACTGGTCGAACCATCGTAGTTCAACTTTGCCTGATCACCGTCGTCATATTTTAAGCTTAATTCTGTACCAGTATACTCCCAAGTTCCAGGAAAGGATGCAATTACTGCACCGGAACGGTCAGTGAGTGAGAACGTCTTATCAGCCTTTATATCATAGCTATCGCTGATGCCGTAAACAAGAGGATTAACTTTTTGACCATTACCAGCCGCGAATGCTCCTGAAAGCCCGCTCCAAAGTATATAGTCAGATGACCATTTTCCAACCACCGGCGGAATGGGTTCAGGTTCGCTTTCTTTCTTACACGAGTTTAGCCCGGCAAACGAAACCATCAGGCAGAGTACATATACGTAACGCTTCATAATCAGTTGAATTTTATCGATTGATAGTCAGAAACAAGACAAGTGTTTGTAAGCTACGAAAAAAATAAATAGACGATATTGGTAATACGCTGAAATCTGTTTTTTCGATGCACAGCAGTGTAATAGACTTGTTATGAGGCAGGATTACAACGTCTTGGGCTTCAGGTATTTATCGAACCACTGCAAATACCGGTCGACGCGGTCTTTCTGGTAACTCGGCACCGTAATGCCATGATTCTGACCGGGGTATATAATCAGTTGCGTAGGTACTCCCAGCGACCGCAATGCCTGAAACATCTGCTCGCTGCCCGCCGACGGTACGTTAAAATCCTTTTCGCCTGCCATAAACAGCGTTGGCGTTTTAATCCGATCCGCTTTGAGGAACGGGTACGACAATTTCAGCCATTTATCGGTGTTTTTCCAGGGCGCACCCAACTCGTTTTCGTACTGATTGGTGTACTGGTCGATGCCGTACATGGCCAGTTGCAGGGAGCTCCCGGCTCCGCTGGCTGCGGCTTTAAAACGAGTGTCAGTGGCGATGGTGTAGTTGGTCAGAATGCCGCCATAACTCCAGCCGCCAATGCCCAGGCGTTCGGGGTCGGCAATGCCTTTCTCGACCAAATAATCCGTCGCACCCAGAATGTCCAGCACTTCTTTGTTGCCCCAATCGGCGTAAATGGCTTTAGTGAAGTCGAGGCCGCGCCCGTTGCTGCCCCGGTAATTGACTGCCACAACCGCATACCCACCAGCCGCGAGGAGTTGCCGGGTCATATCAAATAAAAATTCATCCTGCGACACCGGCCCGCCGTGAATGAAGAGAATGGTCGGTAGTTTTTTGCCCGCCGGTACGTTGACAGGCCGATACAGTACGTTCGAAACCTGCGCTCCATCTTTACTGCGCGAGGTAAATCCCTCCACCGTTGCCAGTTCGAGCGGAGCCAGAAAATTGTCGTGTACGTGCGTGAGCCGACGGGGAGTTCCACCCTCGATGGCATACAATTCGGGGGGCGTCTGCGGTTCGTTCACCATCGCCACCCAGTTACCAGCCGGTGCCGGTTCCAGATTGCTGAATACCCGGTTGCCGCTCGTCAGCTTCGTAAATTTTCCGTCGGGAACACTATACTGCCCAACATACGCCTGCCGGTCATCCTGCACGATTACGCCGACAGACTGCCCATCTTTCGCCCAAACCGGGTTACGTACCGGGCGGTCCAGCGTTTTTGAAAGAAGGACTGGATCGCCACCGTCGCGGTTGATAACGGCGAGAACGGGCTGGTCGTACATCAGAAAATTACCCGACGCGGTCGAGCGCAGATACGCAATTCGTTTGCCGTCGGGACTCCAGACCGGACTATTATCGACGCCCGTCCAGGTCGTTAGCTGCTTCATGGCGGCTCCTTTTTTAGCGTCGATGACGTAAATATCGGTGTTCTGATTTTTGTCGGGATCTTCGGTTCGATTACTCACAAATGCCAGTTGCGATCCATCCGGCGACCAGACCGGCGAGGTTTCGTCGTAAAGGCCCGTCGTTAACGTATCAATTCTCTTTACCGCCAGATCATATACGTAAAGATGAGTGGAGCCTTTCTCCAGATACCCTTTTATATCGGCCTTAAAGTGGTATCGGTCAAGCACATACGGTTTTCGGACTTTGGTTTTGGCCGAGTCGGCATAGTCGGGGTCACGTAATACCAGCGCAATCTTTTTTCCATCCGGCGACCATTCGTATTCTTCCAGATCGGTCTTCAGATCGGTCAATTTTTTGGCTTCACCACCCCGGCGGTCCATCAGCCAGATCTGGCCTTTGGTGGCACCCTGCCGCGCCGACACAAACGAAATGTACTTACCGTCGGGGCTGAACCGCGCCCGCGATTCGCCGTCCGCACTGCTCGTCAGTTGAACGGTCTCTTTCCCATCCCAACTCACCATCCAGAGGTCGGCATTGCGTTTGTCTTTCGTCGTATCGACCGACGACAGTCCATAGGTTATCCATTTCCCATCGGGCGACACCTGCGGGTCGCTGACGGTTTGGAGCCGGTAAATATCGGTCGACGTGATGGACCGTTTCTTCACGGGCGTCTGCGCCAGAGCCATAATGCCCGAACCGACGTACAAAAAGAGGAGTAGAAGGCGGTTGTTCATAGTAACAAATAGAGGTTGTCTGTAAGAATTAATTAGTGCTGGGTGTTTTGGTTAGCTGTTTACCCAGCCAGTTCGTTTAATGCCCGCACGAAGGTGTCTAATTCCGTTGTTGTCGTGTAGAGATGCGGAGTGACCCGGACACCCCGCACACTGGCGTTTGCGTTATCTATCGCGACGGTGAAGATTTTGTAGTTATCGAACAGAATTTTAGCCAGCTCAGCGGGCGTTTTCCCAGCTACACCCACGTTGGCGATGGCACAGGAACGGGCGGGACTTTCGGGCGTGTTCAACGTAATGTTGGGATGCCGACGTACCTGATCCGTCCAGTAGCGTTGCAGATACCGAAGTCGGGCTTCTTTCCGCTCGATTCCGATTTCTTCATGAAACCGAATCGCATCCTGAATCGCCAGATCCGTTGCCACCGGGTGCGTGCCGGTGTGGTTCAGTTTCCGGATGTCGTCGGCGGCTATGATGCTGTCGGCAAACAACGGCCAGAGTCCCGGAATTTTGTCCCGGCGTACGTACAATAAGCCCGCGCCCAGCGGCACGCCAAGCCATTTGTGCAAACTGCTGGCGTAGTAATCGCAGCCGCCCAGATCAGCGAGGGTAAAATTCAAGTGCCCGAACGCGTGTGCGCCGTCCACCAACACCTCGACACCATGTGTATGCGCCATCTCCACAATCTGGCGGACGGGCAGAATCTGGCCGGTAATATTGACCATGTGGCAAACCATCAGCAGCCGGGTTTTGGACGTAATGGCTTTCTCGTACAGACTCACAATCTCCCCATCGGATTTGGGATGGTTGGGTAGCGAAACGAATTGATTCACAATGCCATAGCGTCGGGCCTGAAGCCGAAACATATCGAGCATGGCTCCGTAATCCTGTTCGGCCATAACCACTTCATCGCCCGCTTTCCAGGTCAGTCCAGCAATAACGCTATCTAATGATTCGGTGGTGTTTCGGGTGATAATCAACTCATCAGGCGAGCAGCCGAGCAATCTCGCCAGTTGGGTTTGCGATTCCCGTTTATCAGTAAACTGACGCGTCCGCATGTAGTAAGACGACACGGTATTTACCTCCCGAATGTGTTGCAGATAACTATCCATTACGGGCTGTGCCGTTAAAGAATAATACCCGTTTTCGAGTTGGATAAAGTCTGTCGTTACGGGATAAACCGCCCGAATTTTAGCCCAGAAATCCTCCTGCTCTGCCAACGTAAGTGCCGGTACGTGTGCCACTTGTGCCAGAGCCTCGTTCAGACTGGCCCAATGGCCTGTCGTTAAGGCCGTTGCACCGACGATGGTTTTCAGAAACTGCCGTTTGGAGAGATTGGACATCGTTAATTTCGGGGATTTTATGCGTTGATTTTACCGCAAATTTGGCATGGGGAGTACCGGCAGACTCTCGTTGCCATCCTCGCTAACTGACTGAACAGCAAAGTAATAATTGTCTTTCGAGTAGGGCAACGTCATGCCGAGTTTGGTGGTAAAGAATTTCTTCTGCCAGAACGGCCAGTACGTCTCGCGTATGAGGACGTAATACCCTTTCACTTTGTTGGACGCAACCCCGGCCGCTTTTGGGGCCTGCCAGTAGAGCGCGGTCGAGTTGGTCAGGTTGCGAACGTCAATCGTTACCTGTTGCGGTACCGTTGGGGATTTAGCCAGATTCGCCAGCGTAGCCAGGTTAACAGCCGTGTTTTTGCGCAGGTAGTCGAAGTCCATAAATTTAGCGTAATCGCCGTATTCGATGCCGTCCTGTGTCCGTAAATCCTGATGCTGGTGCTCGTAATTTTCGTTCATTTCGGTCAGGCGTACAGCGGCAAAACCACGTTGCACAAACGGCGTATGGTCGCCCCCGCGCAGGTAACGGTCGTTCCGGTACACCATGACCACTTCCAGATTTTCGACGTAGCGTTCGCCCACTTCTTTCAGATAACGAGCCAGCGTTCGGGCTTTACCGTCGTTCTCATTACCAAACTGCCGGATTTGCCCGATACGTCCGGTGGTATCTTTAAGCAAAATGCCGGGCAACCCTTCGCTGAAAACACGCAGCCGGGTGTTGTCGATAATGCGGGTGTCGGAACTGTTGTTGCTGCCCATGATATCGTTGTTCAGGACTGCTTCTACGTTCCATTTCTCGTTTACAGCCCGTTGGGACAAATGTTCGGCCCCCAGCAGGCCCTGTTCCTCACCTGTTAACGTAACGAAAATAACCGTAGCCGGAAACGACGCTTTGCTCATCACCCGGCAGAGTTCGATAACAGCAGCCGTCCCCGAACCATCGTCGTTGGCACCCGGCGCGTCAGATTCGCGGTTCATTACGTTCGTCACACGGCTGTCCATATGCCCCTGCACAATGAAAATCCGGTTATCGGTGGGATCGCTGCCTTTGAGGGTCGCCATCACATTGCCCATGTTAACGGGCTTGTCTACCCGCCGACCGTCGGGCTGGAGTGTCCACGTATCGAGCGCAGCCGTTAGCCGCCCACCCGATTGTCTGGCGTATTGATTGAATTTGCCGAGAATCCACTGCCGGGCGGCACCCAACCCTTTTTTACCGGGTTGGGTGGTTGCATCGGCGGGAACGCTGAGCGTGTGGCGTGTCCCGAAACTAACTAGACCGTTGATGTGTGACCGCAAACTATCGGCAGAAATCTGATTGACCAATTCGGCAATCTGGGTGTCCCGGTTAACGGTCGTTTGGCCGAAAGCGGATAACGTACTGATCAGGAAGAAAGCGGGAAGGAGTTGTTTTTGCATGAAGTTGACAATTTGGTAAACGAAGCTAACAAAAAAGCGCAAACCGATGGCCTGCGCTTGCATTTTCATTGTCAACTGTCAGAACGACCATGCGACCCCGATGCCCGCTGCTCCCCGCCCTGTGAGGGAAACAGGCGCCACAGACATACCGATGCGCGGTTGCCGAAGTAATTGGTTATACCGGGTTACTGCCTTGTTTACCTGGCTGTTACCAATGATCGACAGCGTCAGCGATGCGGCAATGGAACCACCATAAACCGTCCAGTACGTACCGCCATTCCGGCTGCTGGTCAGCAGAATATAGGCCAGCGGAGCGAGGGCTGTTAACCGGCTTATTGTCGTGAGGGTACGGTACGCCTTAAAATAATGCGTTATCGTTGGGTCGTTGATTTCGTAGAATGGTATCTCCAGAGAATAGGGCGACGATAATTTTTTGCCGCCGTAGAAATACAACCCTCCCAGCGACGATGAACCATACGCCCGCTCAATGGGCAGCAGATGCGCCGGAACCGGAACATTCCGGTAGTGTGACGTATCGTCGTCGCGTCGTCGCTGGGCGTTGGCCGTCAGCGAAATAAACAAGAGAATAGAGAGTATTTTCAGGCAGGATTTCAACGCTATCTTATGTCTCTTTAAATTCATTTGCAAGAACGTCAGGAACAATCAGTTTATCATCTCCATTTTGATGCATTTGGCGAAATTGCTTTTTCCAGCCTTCACGCGGATTATTCTTTAACGTACCATTGTTCTGTTTGTCAAATTGGTAAAGAATGCGATCAGCATCAGCAAAATTAATTCCTGTTTGCTCGCAAAGTTTGTCAATGGATTCTAAATAACTAAAATACACCTCTACTTTGCGTTTAACCGGGCTGCCACTGTACAAGTCATAGTGATCTTTTTCTGTAACGGCTCTAAAGGCTCTACGATCAATAATCTGAAAAACGTTAGGATTACGAAAACGAAGCAGCGTAGAAGCCATTGGCAAATCAATACCATCAGTTTGCAAAAGTTCTTCCAGAACAGGCTTCGCTTCTTGTTTATTTGTCTGGGTGAGACGACTTACATCATTCAAACGATTCAATAAATCTGGACTTAAATCTGCATAGCGATGAATTTTCCAAAGCAATATTTTGTGCACCGTTGATTCATCAAATGCTTGGTCAGGTTCAATAGAATCCAACTCGTCTGTAAGCGATTTTTGAGACAAGCCTGAGGCCGGTTTGTAGTAGTTATAATCGTTCAGGAATTGTTCAAGTTGTTCTTTCGTGTGGTCCCAGGCTTTTTTCATTGACGTAAAACTCAGAGAATAAATAAGTTAGTATTAAAAAAAATGAGTCGGGCTCTCAAACCCGACTCCAAATTATTGTCAAAATTAACCGTACAGAAATAGATTATCCAGCCTCGTTATTTCACTACTTTCAGCGTTCCCTGCATGAGAGAGGAGTGTCCGGGGAATGAGCAAACAAACTGATAGTCGCCCGGCTCGGTGGGGGCAGTGAAATAAATGGTTTCGGCGGTTTCGGGCTGTAAGATATTGGTATGATACAGTACGTTCGGCGTATTCGGTACGTAGTTCATTTTCGGGCCGTTTAGATTCAGCCGCAGGGCCGCATCGCCAACGGCATTGGCTGCTCCGGGCTTGGTGATGACGAAGTTATGCAGCATGTCGTCGTTATTATTAAAAACGAGTTTTACGCGGCTACCAGCTTTCACTTCCAGCTTCTCCGTATCAAATTTCAGCCCCGGTTTGGTGCCAACGGTAAGCGTCTGGTCAGGACCGTTGGTCCATTCGGTAGGCAGGCTGGTAATCCGCTTTGCCGCTTTGGCCGCCGTCACTGCCGGTTTACTCACTTTTCCTTTCGTAGCGGTCGGTACGGCTTTAGTCGAAGCGGTTGCCATCATGGCGCTGTGATCATGGTTGGCCGTAGTTCGCGCAGCTACAGTTGCTTTTTCGCCGGGAGCAATGGCGTTCAGTGTGTAATAACCGGTTGGGTGTAGCAGCGACAAATTACCCGACGCCGACCGGACACCCTCCAGTTTCACTTCGTGGATATAGCCTTCGCGCAGAATCGTATCGGCCACAATGCGGGCACTCAGACCATCGGGGGCGACAATTACTCCCCGAACAGGAACAGGCCGGGCATCCTCGATGGGACTGCCGTAGGTTTTGTGGTATTTATACGTAAAGCTGTTCAGGCTGTAACTCTCCGGATTTTCAGCCGTTTTGCGGTCAACAGGCAACGTGAATGTCACCTCGAAACCGTCGGGTTTGGACGTAATGGTTTTCATCTCGAACGGTGTTTTCCCCGTCCAGACTAACCGCTGAATTCCGTACGATTCTTTTCCGGTTGCGGCCCATCCCCGGCTCGTCATGCCCACGAACATGGAGCCATCCTGCCCCCAAACGGTACGTATAATACCCGATTCAAACCCTTCGCGGAACGGGAAACAGGCTCCCTGCCATTCACCATTGACTTTCTCTAATGCCACGCGCATGATTTTACTGTGACCCTGATCGCCAACGAACACCTGCCCGGCAAACGGCCCGAATGCGCCTTTTGTCGTGTCTTCTTTGAAATCGGCGGTTGAGATACCCATCAGCGTATGCGGAAACCAGACGGCGGGTACTTTTAAGTTTTTAACGGTCTTTGCCACCTCAAACATCGGCTTACCCGTGCTGGGCACATCTTCGGGTTTGAGCGTTAACGGAGAACCGGGTTCGCTGGTCCAGCGCAGACCCGCCGGATTACCCGCGAAATCACCTTTTTCGAGGTGCGTCATCCGGCCCGATCCGACCCAGTCGCCCTGATTTTCGGTATAAAAAATGCTGCCGTCATGCAGAACACCGAAGCCAGCGGGCGAACGTAAACCCGTTGCCCAGGGCGTCATTTCGCCTTTTTCGTTCAGTTTGAGCATCCAGCCACGCCATTTGGCCAAGCTGGCCCCGAAGCCAATCCAGTCGAGGTTGAGCGTAATAATCATATCGCCGTCGGGCAGCAGCACGGGGCCATAGCTATACTCATGATAGTTGCCCGACAGTGGCCATTTATAGAATGAGCCATATTCATCCGCTACGCCGTCATCGTCATTGTCAACCAATTTGGTTACTTCGCCCCGTTGTGTGCACAGAAAATAGCCTTTCGGGTGCCACATAAGTCCCAGCGGTTCATGCATACCGGATGCGAATTTTTTGAACGTTGGCACGCGACTCCCCTGCATATACGGGTTGCTGATAATCCAGACTTCGCCCCGGCGCGTACAGGCCGCCAGCCGCCCGTCGGGCAGGGGAGCCAGGCCCCCCACTTCGAGTTTAATATCCTCAGGAATTGGTAACGTAACAAGTCTATAATAGTCTTCCTCCGTTGCTGGCCGTTGAGCAATCGCACAATTCGTGAATGAGTAAATGAGTGAATGAGCGATTAGAAGCGTGGTGAGCGTCAGTAGTTTTTTCATAAGATTATTGTCATTCCGACAGCAGGAGGAATCTCAAGCATGTCGTTAGAATAAATTGTTTAGAATAATCAATTTTGAATTTCTTCATTCAGAAATTTTAGTTCTGGATTAAAATCTCGAATCAAAATATCCTTTTTTTCTCGTCTCCACTTTTTGATCTCTTTTTCACGGTCAATAGCATTTAAAACATATTGGTGACGCTCCCAGTACACTAAATTACAGCAGCAATATTTGCCAGCAAATGTTTCGGGCTTACCTTGGTTATCAACATGTTCCTGCATACGCCGAACCAGATCATTCGTCATGCCAATGTAAAGCACATTCAGGTTTTTATTCGCCGTTATGTATACGTAGTAATTGTGATTCCTCATATAAGCATGCTTATTATGAGACTTGAGATTCCTCCTGTCGTCGGAATGACAAACCTGCCGGGCTATTAACACCCTATGCAATTCGTAAACCATTTTCAGTTGGGCGTTCGGTCTGGAGCAGGGTCACGGTTCCGTCGGTGTCCACTGCCCCGAGAACTAAACATTCACTCATAAACGTAGCGATCTGTTTAGGCGGAAAGTTCACTACCGCCACCACCTGTTTACCGATAAGTTCATCCAGGTTATATAACGTTGTTAGTTGCGCCGACGTACGCTTGATGCCCAAATCGCCGAAGTCAATTGTCAGTTTAAACGCCGGTTTACGGGCCTGCGGAAAGGCTTCTGCCGCAACGATGGTTCCGGTGCGGATGTCAACCTTTTCAAACTCGGCCCAGGTGAGGTCATTCATAGTCAAGAGTGGTCAGGATATAGTCAGGAAATGGTCAAGGTTAGTCAGGATGGAATTGCCTGAACAATGCCTGACTATCTTCTGACAACCCTTGACCATTTCCTGACAATCAGTTAAAACTCAATCGAATACTGCAACGATCCCGCGCCGTTTTTCATGTCAACGGGTAGCAGCAACTCCTGTTTGCCATTGCTTTGCCGCAATTTTACTTTTGCTTTGGGGTCGAACCGAATGAAATAGCTGCGGTCGTTTATAGCGTATAACCCTTTGCCGACTTCGTTTACGACTGATCCGGCAGCGAGACGGCAATATGGTGTGCCGTCCGGCGAACCAGTCAGGGTCAGCGTGCGAACGAGGGCATTGCCTTCCGCCCGGATGACATCCGTGACCGCTGTTCCTGCCAGGTCGTACTCGATGGTAGGAACGCCCTGCTTATCAACCGTCAGTCCCTTGTAGTGCAGTGTGTTCTCGCTAACGCTATCGGGCCAGACCGTATTTTCGTTGGTCAGCACCATCAGCGGGGTTTGGGCAGGCAGCCGGATTGTCGCGCCTAAGGGTGTCAGAAGCTGCGGTTCGCCCCGCTCGTACCACATTTCCGTTACGTTGGCAAAATCACCCTTCCAGGCTTGCAATAAGGCCATCTGGTTCAGATCGAGCGTGTAGTGCAGCCCCGTTGGCGAACCGACCGACAGGCTGTGGGTACGTTTGGTTTTCTCGCCCGGCAATTGCACAAATGAGCGAACAAGTTCTGATTTTGTGTCGGGTTTTACGCTCACTACCGCTACCGGATCGGGTTCGGGCAGCGATGCCGGTGCATGAAGCGGCTGCGGGCGTGTACCGGCCTGCGACACATACAACCCAAGACCGGGCCGCAGCCACGACCGGGAAAAATAGACCTGCACATCGTGCGGCCCGGCGGTGAGCGTGGTGTTGCCTACGCTCGGCTGCCCCAGTTCGCGATGGTCTGTCCGAATAACTTCTTTGCCATCGACCCAAACCCCGGCAACCCCGCCCTGGTTGAGTTCAAACTGGTAATCGCCGGCGGTCAGCGCGTTCAGTTTCCCGGCAAAGAAAATGGTGTACTGGCGCGGCTGTCCATACGACACTTCGTAGTTAAGCAAAGCCGTCGTGTCCTGCTTCAGCACCTTCTTACTGCGGGCATCGTCTCGGTTTGTGATATACTGTCCTTCAACGATGGTATAGCTCACCGGGCTGCTCCACTGGGCCACGTTACGGGGCGACATTACCCGGTACCCAACGTTCCGAACGGCAACAGTACCCCCTTTAGCCATGACGGTGAGCGGCCCTAACGTATTGGTTTTCAGCGTATAACTCTCCCGGGCGGTTACGCCGTTGATCGCAAGTTTTTCGAGAATGGCCGGTCCTTTTTTGCTTCCCGTTTTATACCACACATCAACCGTCTGCCACAAACCGGGGGCTTTCAGCAGGCGGGATAAATCAGACGAGCTCGAAAAAGACATAGCCTGACCCGTTGGCAGGGTTAGCATGAAGTCGGCGTTGGGCGAAAGCAGTACGTCGAAACGCAGTTGAAAATCGTCGGTCGGCGTCAGTAACGGCAGGGGTTCGCTGGAGCCGGTTAGTACGTTACTGCCGGGCTGAGACCTCAGGTTCGACCCATCAGCGTTGGGCGACACAGAACCCACTAACTGCCAGCCCGATGGCCGGGTTAGCTGGGCCAGCGAAACCGGCGGCAAATCGCTCTGGGCGTGAAGTGATGCTGACAGCAGACAGCCGACCGACAAGGCTCCCACCCGGCGGGTAATTGACAGAACAGATTTATTCATAGACATTAAAGTCACAATACCTTTTTTTGTACCTATCAAATATAAGCAAACCTTGTTTTTTACGGATGACCATCGAAAACTTTTGCCCGGAACCGCCCGTTTATCAACTGTGATAACGTCTATGATACCGAACTTCACCTATTTTTAACCATGAAATCAACTGTATTTCTACTAACGGCAGTTTCCACCTTTGCCTTTGCCGGTTCAGGACCGGTTTTGCCCGCTAAGCCAGCCAAATCAACCCCCATAAAAACACATACGCCCTCCCCCGCCCGACCAGCCATCGCGCCCGATCCCGACAATGGCGGTATCAAGTTAGCCACTGGATTTGGTGCATTGGTATTCGCCGATAGTCTCGGAAAAGCCCGGCACATCGCTGTCGATCAGGCTGGTACGGTATTCGTTAAACTGGCAAAACTCAGCGATGGAAAAGGCATTGTTGAACTAAACGATACCAATGGCGATGGCCGCGCTGACCAGACGACGCTATTAGGCAACAACACCGGAACGGGTGCGGGTATCTACAAAGGCTATCTCTATGCTTCGTCGGATACGTCAGTTTATCGGTACAAACTGACCAATGGAAGGGTTCCGGACACGACACCCGCCGAGCCGATCATTACCGGCCTGACGCTGCAACGCCAGCATGCCAGCAAATCGTTTGCTATT
Organism: Spirosoma sp.; assembly: GCA_031425355.1. Taxonomy (GTDB): domain Bacteria; phylum Bacteroidota; class Bacteroidia; order Cytophagales; family Spirosomataceae; genus Spirosoma. The sequence continues at coordinate 44,822 of JANPJE010000121.1, forward strand.
TCGCCCGATGGCAAATTGTTCGTCAACTTTGGTGCCCCGTCGAACGCCTGTCAGGAGAAAGATCGGCAAAAAGGCTCCAAAGGCCAGGACCCCTGCCCCATCTTAGAGGAATATGGTGGTATCTGGCAGTTCGATGCGAACAAACCGAACCAGCGCAAAGCAGACGGTAAACGATACGCTACCGGCATTCGCAACGCGGTTGCCCTCGACTGGAACACGGCGACCAATACGTTGTATGCCCTTCAGCATGGGCGCGATATGCTCAATAACTGGGGCGGTGCTTTTACTGATGAAGTCAGTGCGGAACTGCCCTCCGAAGAATTTCTGATGGTGAAAGAAGGCGCGGATTTTGGCTGGCCGTACTGTTATAATAACCATGTCGAAAAAAAGAAATTTCTGGCCCCCGAATACGGTGGCGATGGCACAAAAGTAGATCGTTGCGCCGGGAAGGAGAAGCCCATTATGGCATTCCCAGGACACTGGGCACCAAATGACCTCTTGTTTTATACGGGCAATACGTTTCCGGCCCGTTATAAAAACGGCGCATTCGTTTGCTTTCATGGCTCCTGGAACCGCGCTCCACTGAATCAAGGCGGTTATTTTGTGGCGTTTATTCCGTTTGGAAAAGATGGTCGACCATCGGGTAAATACGAGGTATTTGCCGAAAATTTCGCGGGCGTAGCCGAGCGGGGAAAACCCGGTACGGATGTCAACGCGGGCAAACTGGAGTTAGCCAGCCCCGGCGATGCAAAGGCCCGCCCGGTAGGTCTGGCACAAGGCCCCGATGGGTCACTCTACATTGCCGATTCGGTGAAGGGAAAAGTCTGGCGGGTTATGTACACGGCGAAAAAGTAGTGCTGCGACACACCGTTTACATACAAGATGTTTGATACACCGTGATAAATCCCGCCGGGCCGCCGGGGCGGAGCAAGTGATTGCTACAATGTGGGATGACTTGCAGCGGACGGACGCTGCCGATTTGTTCCGGTATACTACGGCCCCTTCTCACCCGGTGTATTAAATGTCCCTAAAAGGCGCGTATTTCCAGCAGGAATTACGCGCCTTTTTATGATTTCCTACTTTCGGTTACCTTTGCCGACAGAATAGAGACTACGCATTAATGAGAGACAGATTTTTCGATGGCCTAAGTTTGCTGCTGATTTTCGCTGCTATTTATGTTCTTAATCATCAGCTTAAAACCATAGCTGATCTGCAATTTGGCGACGAAGGGTTTTATATGTATCAGGGAATCAGCAACTTCCGGCTGGGTCTGCAAACCGACTGGGGGCCGGGCTACTCACTCTGGTACAAGTTTCTTTCCCTGTTCGAGTCAGATACGCTTGGCCTGTATTATCTCAATATGGCGTTGCTGTCGTCGCTGCCAACGGTTGCGCTGTACGTAGCACTTCGGGTTGCGGGGCTTCGGTGGTACTGGAGTTTGTATTGTACGCTGGTGTTTCACTTCTCCCGAATGAACTTCCCGGAAGGCGTGAAAGTGTCGATTTTCGTGTTCCTGTTGACGTTGCTTGTCTTTATTGCCGGAGCGTGGTATGCACGAAATCGCCTACAGATGGCTTTCGCGCTGCTTACGCTTTCCTACTTCCTGTTCGCGTATTTCCGCCCCGAATTTGTGGTGCCGTTTGGGCTGTGCTTCGTATTGCTTATTGGGGCTACATTCTGGTTTCGGCAGTCGTACTATCCCGCAGTGGGCATTATTGCCGTTGTGTTAATTATGGTTTTTGGCGTTGGCAGTCCCCTGTCCGACAAGGGCGACAAAGCCTTTAAACAGGATTTTTCGTACAACTACGCCACGCGCCACCCCGAAGATACCCGGCTGCGTAACTACAGCAATTGGGTTGATTCGGAGGTGATGACACGGCTCATTTTTGGCGAACCGGTCAAAGGATTTGGCGATGCACTCATGAAGCATCCGAAAATCGTGTTGGACAATCACCTGTTGCCGAACATTTACAATTTGGGTGTTCAGCTCGTCTCCCTGCTCGGCACTTATTTCAAGCCGCTTACTCATCTGCCGGGAGCCACCCCCATTCAGCCGCTTTTCTACCGAAAAATCACGTGGCTTTTTCTGCTGCTGATTTTCATCGCGCTGGTGTCGATTCGGAAAACGGCTCGCGCGCTTAGTCGAACCGTTATCGAAAATCCGTGGCCGTATCTTGTCGCGACTACGGCTATTATTGCCCCGATTGTGAGTTCCGTGTATTCGATGGGCATCAAAATCCGCTACCTCCCCGCCTTCTACTTTTTCATTCCGGTTGTTGCGGTGACGGTCTTGATGAGCCTTCAGTTCCGCCCCTGGCTAACCAATGCTTTCGCTGTCCGAAAAGCAGAATTTCGGCTGACAGCCAACGCATTAACTGTTCTATTTTTACTTGGTTTAGGAGGCTGGATGATGTGGGAATGGCAGCACCAGACGCCTTTCACCACACGAGATAAAGAACTTCTTCTCTACACCCGTCGGCTTATTGAACCAGTACGGGACAAAGACCGGATTCGGATGTACGACAACCCCGATGCCGTACCAACGCACCTCACCGGCACTGCCATTTCGTATGATACCTACAAACGTAATACCGATTTTTACAAGTTTGTGGAGCAGCATGACGTCAATTTGATTGTCTTTCGTACCGAAGTTGTCCAGTACTACAAAAGCGATACCAGTATGCAGCGGTTTATTCAGCAACCCCCGCCCGCGTTCATTCGTACGACCGGTTTCGACCCCAACACGTATAGCTTCATCCGGCGCGATTTGCTGAAACAGTGACAAGCATCTTAACTGATTTATAACACTGTTGCAATTGCCGTTACATAGTAAAAACCTCCAACGCTCGGCCCGGCGGTAAAGGTCGTGTACAGTCGATTTAGCAGGTTTGTCGCGCCAAGTTTAATGGAAAGCGGCCCAACCGATTCGCTGGTACAGTTTGAATTTGGCAGCGTGTAACTAATTTGCGCGTCGAACGTATTGATGGCTGGAACGATGCCTGTTGCCAGCGACGATTGCCAAAGAAACGAACTCTGGTATTTGTAATTCAGCGAGACCCCCAGATTTTGCCACAGAGCCGGATTCGACAGCCCGATGTTCGTAATCCATTTCGGCGTGTTAAATGCTTCCTCCAGCCCGTCGCCCTGGTCAGTACGGTCGAGTTTTGCCAGAGAAGCGTTGCCCGAAATCACCCAGTCGCGCCCCGCCGAATAGCGAAGCCCTAAACTTGCTCCATAGTTATAAACGGTCGTTTGGGAGTTGGTCCAGAGTCGGTAACGATCCTGTTTGTTTCGGTCGGCTAAATAGTAAGCCAGCGAGTCGGTATTATTGCTTTTCGGAACATTCGCTTCCACCTGCGCCATAAAATTTCGGTAGCTGTTATAATAAAAATCAACATCTACGTATAGTTTCTGGGTGAAAAATAAGCCCTTGTAACCCACTTCAATGCTGTTCACCTGCTCCGGCTTGAGGTACGTATACGTGTTCGGTTTCAGCAAGCCTTTGTTCTTCTGGATGGCCTGTTCGGTAGTTAATTTATTCGTGTTTACGTCGGTGTTGATCGCGGCTTGGAACGCATCAATCGATGTACGGAAATACGAATTTTCAAAAATTCCCTGCGACATAATTCGCAGCCCGCCAACCCGCTTTACACCCCCCGAATTGACGTTTGAAAAGGCCTCGAACAGCGACGGAAACCGGTAGCCGGTCTGATACGATGCCCGGAAATTATGATTTTCAGTGGGCGAAAACACAA
>JANPJE010000122.1:0-4515 GCA_031425355.1 Spirosoma sp.
TAGCTCGGTTTGGCTGTTTCATCTCAAATTAATCAACCATTTCCCGCAATGAAAACGATTCTTTTTCGACTAACTGTCTTGGTTCTGTTCTCTGCTACGGCAGCGTTCGCCCAAAAACCGCGCGTATTTTCGCCCGATGGTGAAGCCATTCGCGGCTACGATCCGGTGGCTTATTTTACGGAAGGTAAACCTGTTTTAGGTAAGCCCGCGCTGTCGTACACGTATCAGAATGCCACCTGGTTTTTCGCCGATCAAAAGCATCTCGATGCGTTCAAGACCGATCCGGAAAAATACGTGCCGCAGTATGGCGGCTACTGCGCGTTTGGCCTGTCGCGCGGCTACAAAGCCCCCACCGACGCTGACGCCTGGACCATCGCCGACGGAAAACTGTACCTGAATTATAACCGGAAAGTGCGGACAGAATGGGATAAAGACCGCCCTGGCTATATTGAGAAGGCAGGCAAAAACTGGCCCCAGATTAAACATACAAAGTAAACCACTCATCAACGCTCATTGTCATGCGCTCACTATCATTACTTTCGCTGTTGTTGCTGCCCCTGCTCGCACAGGCGGGTGGCCCGTGGGTGCAGGCCTACAAAAAAGGGTTCGTGCAAGTCGGATTTTCCGGTTTATACTACAACGCCGTGTTTGCGGCCAACGGCACAGAACGGTCTGTTTTTCGCCCTACGAGTGATGTTACACTCCAGCTTTATGCCGAATATGGCATTGCCCGACGGTGGGAAATTCGGGCTATTTTGCCCTACAAATCGCTGAGGACGGGTGTTAGTAATAATCTGACAGCCAATCCCGTACCTGCCGGAACGCTCACCGGATTAGGAAATATCGGGCTGGGTTTGAAACGGGCTATTCTGGATGGAAATACCAAATTGAGCGTCGGCGTTGATGCACTGGCTAATACCTTCACCAACAACGACCGGCTGGGTTTGCGAACCGGCTACGAAGGCTGGACAGTGTTGCCCTATCTCTCACTGGGGTCGGGCGGGGCGCGGACGTACTATTATGCCGAAGCGGGTTATGGCCTGATGACGCAGGAGTACAGTAACTTCGTGAAACTGAACGGCGAACTGGGCTGCCGGCTGCATCCCCGGTTGTGGATAGCCGGTACGCTCGACTTCCGGTTGCCTACCCGAAATGGCAAGTTCAGCAATACCGAAGCCTATCAATTCACGGCTGCGTATCTGAATGATCAGATGTTTCTGGGGGCGGGCGTCAAAGCAGCTTTTGACATTGTGCCCGGTCGGCTGGGTATCAACGCGAGTCTGATTGGTGCTTTAGCCGGTGAGAATGTGCCTTTCTCGCGCTCCTATAATGCCGGAATTTTTCTGAAATGGTAAATCATTTTTTAATCAACACGACGATGAAAAATCTTATTTTAGTCGCGCTCATCAGTACAACAGTCCTGCTGGCCGGTTGCCAGTCGAAAGAGATGGATGTGCTGCCGGTTGCGAATCCGGGTACCGTTATCAAAACCGAGCCGGTTGATGTTTCGGGACAAAAATTACTGTCGCAGGGCACGTTTATGAGTAATGTTCACCCAACCAGCGGGACGGTAAAACTGTATGAAAAAGATGGCAAACGGACGCTGATTTTTACAGATTTTAAAACCGACGGCGGCCCCGATTTACGTATCTATTTAGCCGAAACAACGGGCGTTCGGAACTTCATCGAACTGACAAAACTAAACGCCGGTGGCAACTTTTCCGTTGAACTCCCCGCCGAAGCGGACCCGGCCCGCCAACGCTACGTATTGATCTGGTGCAAAGCGTTTTCGGTGCTGTTTGGTAATGCCGAACTAAAGTAAAGCAGCGTTGCCATCGCATTAATCACCAATTTTTACTCGTGTCCCCGTACCTTTGCGGTGGACCGCTGATGCGGCCTGAAACAGTCCGCTTTGGCGGTTCATCGCAACATGTACGTAAAGCCTAAAAAAGAACTCGGCCAGCATTTTCTCAAAGATTTGGGCATTGCCCATCGTATCACCGAACTCCTGACCGGGCATGGTGCGTATCAGAAAGTGCTCGAAATTGGTCCGGGAACGGGCGTTCTCACCCAGTTTTTATTGACGGATAACCGGTTTGATACCTACGTCATCGAAATTGACCGCGAATCCGTCGATTATCTGAAACTTAATTTTCCGACTCTGGTCGGTCGGATTCTGGGAGCTGACTTCCTGAATATCCGCCCCGATTTACTCCCCACAAAACAGCCCGACAACACCGAGTCGTTTGCTGTGATTGGCAACTTCCCTTACAACATTTCAAGCCAGATTCTTTTTAAAGTACTCGACATGCGCGACCGGGTGCCGGAGGTAGTCGGTATGTTTCAGCATGAAGTAGCCCAGCGAATTGCGTCGGGTCCGGGTAATAAAGACTACGGAATTTTGAGCGTATTGATGCAGGCCTGGTACGATATAAAGTATGAATTTACCGTTGCCCCCGACGTATTTATTCCCCCGCCGAAAGTGCAGTCGGGCGTGCTTTCGCTCCGGCGCAACGACAAAACTGACCTCGGCTGCGATGAGAAAAAATTCACGCAAGTTGTCAAACACGGGTTTGGTCAACGCCGAAAAACCCTGCGTAACGCGCTCAAACCCCTGAATCCACCCGAAGCCGCCCTTGCCAGCCCGTTCATGGACAAGCGGGGCGAACAGTTGAGCGTAGCCGAGTTTGTGGAATTGACACTACTGATGGAGAAAAGGGACGAATGGGAGTAGAGGGGGCGAGAACGAGAAGAACAGGGATTGAATCCTGCTCGTCCATTTTGTCCCTTTCCTCCCCTTCCTGCCTTTCCTCCCCTGCAAAATGACTTTCGAACTTACTAAAGAGTACCTTGACCGCATTCAACTGGCAATCGACGCGGCCGACGAGACGCTGTTGCGGGCCGAGATGGAGGAATTATATCCGGCTGATATTTCGGGCATTCTGGATGAACTCGAACCCGAATCGGCGCACTACCTGCTCAGCCTGCTCGATTCATCGGTGGGGGCCGAAATTCTCGCTAACCTCGACCCGACGGAACGTACTAATCTGCTCAAACTATTTACGTCGGTTGAGATTGCCCCGCTCATTAACCAGATGGATTCCGACGATGCCGTGGATTTGCTCAATGAGCAGCCCATTCAGGTACGCGAAGAGGTGATCGCATTACTCGAAGACCGCGAACAGGCCCGCTTTATTCTGGATCTGCTGCATTACGAAGATGGCGTGGCGGGGAGTTTGATGCAGAAGGAGTTGATAAAAATCAACGTCAATCTGACCGTCAACGCCTGTATTGAAGAAATCCGACAGCAAGCCGAGGATGTTGAGAATGTCTATGCCGTTTATGTCGTGGACGACGTAGGCAAACTGCTTGGATTAGTTTCGCTCAAGAAGATTGTGCTGGCCCGGAAAAACGCTAAAATCGCTGATATCTACGACGATGACATCGTGTTTGTAGAGACGTACCGGGCCGTTGCCGAGGTGGCCGAGGTGATGCAGAAATACGATTTAGATGCCGTACCGGTCGTAAATGTACAGCAGCGCTTGCTGGGCCGGATCACGATTGATGACGTAGTAGATGTTATTACCGAACAGGCTGAAGAAGATATCCAGGTCATTTCGGGTCTGTCGGGCGAGATTGAAGAGGACGACAGCGTGTGGCAACGCTCGAAAGTACAACTGCCGTGGCTCGTGGCAGGGGCTGTCGGGAGCTTGATGGCGGCAACGGTAATCAACGGTTTTCAGAGCGAACTGGGCAAAATTGCGGCTCTGGCGGCTTTCATTCCCATCATCGGGTCAACGGGGGGCAACGTTGGTATTCAAACCTCATCACTGATTCTGCAAAGCCTTGCCGACACCACCGGACTGAGTGTAACGTTGGGCCGACGGCTACTGCGTACGTTGCTGGTCGCTGTTATCAACGGGCTGGTTGTCGGGCTGATTGCCGGTACGTACACGTTTATTATTGGCGAACCACGTTTGTTTTTCGTGGTGGCCGTTTCTCTGCTTTCTGTGGTACTGCTGGCTTCCTTTATGGGAACCGTAACGCCCTTGCTACTCAATAAAATAGGCATCAATCCGGCGGTAGCATCGGGGCCATTCATCACCACCGCCAACGACCTGATTGGCATCGGCGTCTATTTCCTGATCGCCCAACTGCTGCTGACTGAGGTGTAGTTTATAGTACGTATCTTTACAGAAAAACAATAAATCATACGTGTATGGGCAAAGTAAAATTAACCCTCACCGTCGAAGAAAGGATTGTGGCAAATGCCAAATTGTTGGCTCGTAAAAATCAGCAATCGCTGTCTGAAATGATTGAGCAACTCCTGACAGCCGTTGATAGTGGCACAGTGGAAAACACATCGCAAACTGTACCAACCGCGCTCACTCTGCGCGGCATTGCCAAAAACGCGCTGGGCCACAAAACAGATAAGCAAATTCGGGAAATGATGTACAAAGACCGCTACGGCCTATGACCATTTTTCTGGATACGAATGTAGTTCTGGATTGGTTG
>JANPJE010000123.1:0-15524 GCA_031425355.1 Spirosoma sp.
CAAATTGCTTATTGGCCGCTCGTAACCGTGCGCTTTGTGCCTGAGCAGTCAGACTCCAGAAGGCCAGTCCTGCCAGTAGCAAGACGCGTACAATTCGGTTCATGGATATGAATTGGTTAAATACTTTTTGGGCTTGACCAATTCATATCAAATAGAATGCCAACTTTCCAAAACCCCCGATGGGTTAAACCAGGGTGCCTTTGTATTTACCACTCATACCTTTAAAAATACAATTTACCTATCTTTATTCAACAGTAAATTTATCTTTCCCGTCGCCAAATAAACTGTCCAATCCTCGTCGTCTGGCCGGTTACGCGAAAGCGGTGGTCGATTCGGCGACCAATGACCCACGCAATTTCAGCACGGGATAGCAGCACCGCCGTTTGTTCGCGTTCGGAGCGGGTAAGTTTCAGGTCGTTCAGTAAATCGCTCACTAATTTGTGTCCGTTCAGGCCCAACGGTCGGAAACGGTCGCCGGGTTGCCACGGACGGATGGTGAGCGGAAACGTCAGCCGGTCGGCATCGAAACAGGCTATGTTCGGGTCTGTTGGCAGACGAAAATCGGCGGGCTTGTCGAATACGTCAATGGTCAGCGTAAACTGTCCCTCTACGTCGATGGGTGCGTTGGGCCAGTCGGTCAAGACGATCTCGTAATCAGCTTTAATCAGCAACGGTTCGAGCAACAGGCCAGTACGTTCGTGCGTAATCCGGTGCGTGGTTGATAAAAATACCTGACCAACGGTCTGCGTCAGGGTTTCCGTAATTTGCGTGGCCTGATCTATGGTGAAGCCAAACGGTTTTAGCCATTCCATCAACCGAAAGGCCGGTTCCGACATCGCGAGAAGTTTGGCTGTCGGTAGCAACGTAGCGGCTCCGTGCGGTTCGGCAATAGCCTGCCAGGAACGGTCGAGTTCGGCCCGCATCAGCACTTCAGCCGCCCGGAGTCGCTCAACCGTGCGGGGAAACGTTTGCCAAAGTCCCGGATTCAGATCGGTCAGCACCGGCACAATGTGGTGGCGGATTCGGTTGCGGGCGTATTTATCGTCGGCATTGGAACTGTCTTCCCGATACGTTAGCTGTTGTTCGTTCGCGTACTCAGCCAGACGGTCGCGGGTAGCGAATAACAGCGGTCGAATGATGTCGTTCTGCCAAACCGAAATGCCATGCAGACCGGCCAGCCCTGTGCCGCGCGTGAGGTTGAGAAACAGCGTTTCAAGTACGTCGTTCTGGTGGTGGGCCGTCGCTACGCTAACATATCCATTCTCCCGAAGAAGTTGGGCAAACCAATCGTAACGTAGGTCGCGGGCCGCCATCTGAATAGATATACCGCGTTCCTGCGCAACGGCCACGGTATCGACGCGAATCAGATGAAACGGAACGCCATACGCTTCTGCTTTGTTTTTAACGAAATCAGCGTCGGCATCGGACTCAATTCCCCGCAAACTAAAATTGACATGGGCAATGGCAAACGGCTGACCGATGCGGTGAAACAACTCCGCCATGACCATCGAATCCAGCCCACCGCTTACGGCAAGCAGTACGTTATCGGCTGGCCCGAATAGTTGATTATCGTTAATAAATGCTAAAAATTCCCGTTCAACCATTTGGAGTCGGCCCTAAGCCGTAGTTTTGTCGTCATGAGTGCTTCGCTTACCCGGTTTCTGACCGCTTTTATTCTGCTTGGTTCCCTGCTCGTGTCGGCCGATACGCTGGCGCAGGTCGGGTATCCTGCGCCCGGTCGCCCGTCGGCTGGCGGCAGCGTAATTGATAAAGTTGAATTATTGCCTGGTTCGGATAGCTTGGTGGGCATGAACGTTCCCGGTCAGGTGGTTCGGAAAATATACAATAACGTTCGGTTTCGGCAAAAAGGAATGCTGATGTACTGCGATTTGGCTATCCAGAACGTAACATCCAACGTTATTGAAGCCTATGGCAACGTCCGGCTTATTCAGGGCGACACCATCAGTGCCCGAAGTGATACCATGTTTTACTACGGCAACGACCGGCAGGCGAACCTTCGTGGTCATGTCACAATGCGCGACCGCAAAATGACGCTGACCACCTCGCAACTCGACTACGATATGCTGTCGGGAATTGCGCATTATCCGGTTCCGGGCCGCATTGTCGATAAGGAGAACGTACTGACTAGCCGCGAAGGCTATTACGATACCCGCAGCAAGTTATTTACGTTCCAGCAGAATGTTCGGTTAGTGAACACCAAAGGTACGCTCGTTGCCGACGCGCTGCTCTATAACTCACTGACCCGACTTGCTACGTTCCAGGGGCCAACGCGCATCACCAACAAAGAAGGCGTTCTGACAGCCGTTGCCGGTGAGTACAATACGACAACCGGTGTTTCCAATTTTCAGCGTCGGGCAACAGTCGAAACACCCAAATACCGGCTAACGGGCGATTCACTGTATTACGATAATATTTCGGAATTAGGCATTGCCAAAGGGAACGTGATTATGGTTGCCAAAGACCGCAAAGCCGTAATCACCGGGGACCATGTGCGCTACAACGGGAAAGCAGGTATTTCGCGCGTTACGGGTCATGCGGTTGCTAAAAGTCTCGCGAACGAAACAACAAACGATACGCTCTATTTACGGGCTGATACGTTGTTTTCGTTTGATAATAAGGTAACCAATACGCGCCGAATGCTGGGCCAGAAAAATGTATTTTTGTACAAATCAGATCTGCAAAGTAAGTGCGATTCGCTTATTTATGACACGTTGGATTCCACGATTTATTTCTTTAAAAAGCCGATTGTCTGGAGTCAAAATAAATACCAGATGGAAGCGGATTCGATGCGGGCGGTTTTCAAAAATAATAAGATTCATACCCTGTTTCTTAAATCTAAATCCTTCGTTATTTCCGTAGATACACTCAACAATTTCAACCAGATTAAAGGACGTACCGTTACTGCATATTTTGTCACGAAAAAGGTATCTGTAACTGCGTCGGAGAACGGTCAGGCTGACGCGAAAACACCCGTTTCGGCCCCAACGCTGCAATCTGTCTCAGCGGCTGCAACGAAATCCCTGCCGAAACGCGTATTGACAAAAAATAGCGAGTCGTTACCACCAATGCCAGCCACCGTCCAAGAACAAACCGTTCTCGACCGGGTGCTTGTTGAAGGCAACGGACAAAGTATTTATTACGCCGTTGATGAGAAGAATAAATTGATCGGTCTGAACCACGTCGAGTCCAGCCGGATGAACATTGAATTCACCGATAATAAGGTGGGACGGATTCGATTTTATGGACACCCGGATTCGCAGCTTATTCCGCCCAAAGAATTAACACCGGATGCGCAACAGTTGGATGGATTTCGGTGGCGCGATGCAGAGAAACCAACGAAAGGTCAGGTTTTGTGGCTCGAAACGCCCCCGGCGGAGCAGCCGGTAAATAGAAAACAGAATAAAATTAAGCCTAAAATTAAACCATTAGGCCAGAAATTGGTTCAAAAAGACATTAATTGAGCCTTTTAACAATTTTTTAGACAATAGCCCGTTGACTTTGTCTTTTAAGATGAATAGGTTTGTGGTGAATACTTGTGTACTTATAGTGGATTTTCATGAAACAAATTTTACTTATTGGTGTATTGACGGGCCTGCTAACGGCATCTATCCCGCTTCGGGCGCAGGTCGCCCAGCGAGATTCTGATGTCCGAAAAGGGAGTCGACTCGAACTGGGACGAACCTCGTCAGTGCGTAAAACGACCGCTACGGGTTTACCAACGCAGCGGTTTTCAATCGTTCCCAATCCGGCCCTATCGGGGCTTGATCGCTCCATAACATTGCGTAAAAACACAGCCATTAACGAACATTATCGGTCGTTAATGACAACCCGTTCGGGTACGAAACCCAACGCGGCCACTGTTGATAATAGTCAGGCCACTGACAATGCGCCACGCCCAACGGCTCTGGTTCAGGAAGGCAAAGGTGAAAACAGGTTGTACTCCAACGAAAAATTGTGGGTATCTAATGCCTATCCCAATCCTGCGGACGATGTTGCCGAAGTAGACTATCAATTCAGCGGAGCAACTGAAGCTAAATTAGTTTTACTCAATGTATTGGGTGCGCCTATTGCCGAGTACGAACTCGAACGTAATGAGCGTAAGGTCCGTATCGGCACCCGCCTGCTCGATACAGGCTATTATTTGTACCAGCTTTCGGTTGATGGCAAAAAAGTAGCGACCAAACGATTGCTCGTTCGCCACCAGTGAGAATAATATTAGTTGTTAAAATATACTAAAGATCGCCAATAAGCGTCAAATTCGGTACTACACCGGGCTGCATCGTCGTTAAAACGGTGTAGCCTTTATTTTTTTCGTATCTTTGCAGGCATATGCAACACCGTCATATTGGTAAGATTCTGTTAGGAGTTTGGGTAGCGTTTCTGCTTGGGTCATGCAGTCCGTTCTCGAAATTACAGAAAAGTGGGAGCGATGACGATAAGTACAAGGGTGCCCTCCAGTACTACAAAAAAGGAGACTGGTATCGGGCGGGACTGCTATTTGAAGAGTTGATCCCGGTACTTAAAGGCAGCAACGAGTCTGAAACAGCTCAGTTTTACTACGCCTACACGCAGTACCAGCAGCAACAGTATTTGCTGAGTGCTACGTTGTTCAAGAAGTTTTATGAGACGTTTGCCCGCTCTGATTACGCGCAGGAGGCTATGTATATGTACGCCTACTCGCTCTATAAAGACACGCCCGCGTTCAACCTCGACCAGTCGAATACACTGACGGCAACCTCGGCCCTTCAGGATTTTGTGAATGCGTATCCTGACAGTAAGTATAATGAGGAGTCGACCAAGTTGATTCTGGAATTGCGCGGCAAACTGGAGCGAAAAGCCTACGAAAAAGCTAAATTGTATTATAAAACCAGTGGTTTCAACATCGCTTCCTATAAATCGTCGGTGATTGCGATTAACAACTTTCAGAGAGAGTTTCCGGATTCAGAATACAACGAAGAACTGGCGTTTTTGAAAGTTGATGCTGAGTTTAGCCTGGCACAGAATAGTCTGGAAATCAAGCAAAAGGAACGTTATCAGGAAGCGGTAAGTTATCATCAAGCATTTGTTGACAAGTTTCCGAACAGCCAATTTCTGAAGCAATCGGAAAAAATGTTCGAAACCAGCCAGAAAGAAATCGAGCGGTTAGAGAGACTTGAACAGGAGAGGGAAAAAGAGAAAGAACGACTAAAGGATGCCAATCGCCCATCGAAGGTGACGGCAGCAAATTAATATAGTTTATTGGTAACCAAATACATGGCAACAAATCCATCGCTTATCACACGCAATAGTGACAAAATTGCGATTCAAACCGGAAATCTGTACGAATCGGTATCGATCATCTCGAAACGCGCCCGGCAGATTGCGACAAAGAATAAAGAGGAGTTGAGCAACAAATTATCGGAATTTGTATCGGCAGTTGATAACCTTGAAGAAGTGTTTGAAAACCGCGAACAAATCGAAATCTCGAAATTTTACGAGCGGATGCCTAAACCGACATCCATTGCAACCGACGAGTTTCTGGAAGGAAAAATTTACTGGCGTTACAGCGACGACGACGTACAGCCGTAATGCAATCTGTATTTTCTCTCAATGACCGCATGGCATCGCGCCGTGCGGTTTTTGGTGTTTTACGACCTGAGCAATTGCTCAATCACTGTTGTAACGCAAATAGCAGTGATTCACAACTTTTGACAACCCCTTACCCTTCCCATGTCCGTAGCAGGAAAACGAATTCTTCTGGGCGTAACAGGCAGCATTTCTGCCTACAAATCGGCCTTGTTAGTGCGGCTTCTGGTTAAAGCAGGGGCTGAGGTCCAAGTGGTTATGACTGAATCGGCGCAAGAATTTATTACACCGCTGACGTTGGCTACACTGTCGAAACGACCCGTTTTATCCGCTTTTGTGAACAGCCAGAGTGATCGCCCCGGCGATGGTACCTGGAATAATCACGTTGATCTGGGATTATGGGCCGATGCGCTTGTGATTGCTCCTGCGTCGGCTCATACGCTTGCCCGGTGTGCTACCGGCCTTTGCGACGATTTGCTTTCTGCTGTTTACCTCTCGGCTCGATGCCCGGTGTTTTTCGCTCCGGCAATGGACGTCGACATGTACCAGCACCCGACCACTATCGAAAACCTCCGTCGACTCAAATCGTTTGGCAATAAAATTATTCGGGCCGAACACGGTGAGTTGGCAAGCGGCTTGGTTGGAGAAGGACGATTAGCCGAACCCGAAACCATCATTCAGGTACTTGACGCATTTTGGGAGAAGCAACAGACATACTTAGTTGGAAAGCGCGTGCTCATAACGGCGGGACCAACGCAGGAAGCTATTGATCCGGTGCGCTACATCAGCAACCACTCGACCGGCAAAATGGGCTACGCCATTGCCAGAGCCTTCGCCCATGCAGGTGCCGACGTTACGTTGGTGAGCGGCCCCACCGCCCTGCCCCTGCCCGATTTCAGCGTCCGGCGCGTTGATGTTCGGTCGGCGCAGGAGATGTTCGAGGCTACGCAAGCCGTCTTTGCGGAAGCTGATATCGTTGTATTGAGTGCCGCCGTTGCCGACTACACGCCCTCACACCCCGCCGACCGGAAGATTAAAAAGAAGGAAACAACTTTTTCGCTTGAGTTGACCAAAACCACTGACATTGCCGCTACGTTGGGTGCCCAAAAACGGTTCGGACAGTTGCTAATTGGGTTTGCCCTCGAAACGGACAATGAACGGGAGAATGCGTTGAAAAAACTTCACGCTAAGAATTTAGACTGGATTGTATTAAATTCACTAGGTGATTCAGGGGCAGGTTTCGGGCACGACACCAACAAAATCACCGTTATTGATAGAGACGAACAAACTCACGAATTCGCGCTGAAATCGAAAGATGAAGTGGCACAGGATTTGGTCGGTCTTATTGCAAATGCGCTGAAAACGTCATTCGTCATTTCCTCATAGATTCTCCCCGAAGGTAGATTTACAGCCAGATTTAGCGTTCACACAAATGAAAACGATACAAATTTTACTGGTGCTCAGTTGTTTAATTGGATCGGTGCGGGCGCAGGAACTGAACTGTGAGGTGACCGTTAACTCCGATCAGTTGTTTGCACAGCAGAAAACTGATTTCTCATACGTGAACCAGTTGAAGGGCATTATTACCGAGTTTATGAACAACCGGCGATGGAGCAATGACCAGTTTGCGATTACCGAGCGCATCAATTGCTCGATAAATATCAACCTGCTCAAGTCGCTCACGCAGGGCGCTTTTGAGGCCACCGCGCAAATTACCGTGTCGAGGCCGGTTTATGGCACCAACTACGAGACGACAACGTTTACGTACGTAGACCGGGCGTTTAACTTCGTGTATCTGCCTACTACACCCGTCTATTATCGGGAAAACCAGTTTTCGGACGATCTAACTTCATTGCTGGCGTTTTATGCCAATGTCATTCTGGCCGTAGATTACGATACGTTCAGCAAGCAGGGCGGCAATCAATTTGTACAGCGAGCGTATGCCATCACGAATCTGGCGCAGCAAGGATCGCCCAGCGGAGCCTGGCAAAATGGTGGAGACCGACGCAACCGGTATTGGCTCGTCGAGAATTTACAAAATCAGCAGTTGATTCCCTTTCGCGATGGGTTGTACACGTATCACCGGCTGGGCCTGGATGTTTTTGCGGCCAATCCGGTGCAGGTACGCAAGCAGACATTGAGTTTACTGACAACCATCCGAACCATTGGTCAGCAGTTACCGAACTCCGTGTTGATCAACTCTTTTTTCGACGCTAAATCGCAGGAATTGTACAACATTTTGTACGAAGGAACACCAGCCGAGCGGAAACAGGCGTTCGATTTACTTTCCTACTTAGACCCGGCCAAGACCGAAAATTACCGAAAATTAATCCAGTGAGCAGTTCACAGTAAGTACCTTTGCACGTATTCGTTTTGTACTGTTTGCTGACTGCGGTTCACTGCTAACTGTTCCCTGATTTTGCTTTCGCATTTACTTATAAAAAATTACGCGCTGATTGACGAACTGGAGCTTTCTCCCGACCGTGAACTCAACATCGTTACGGGTGAAACGGGTGCTGGGAAGTCAATCATATTAGGTGCCATCGGGTTGCTGCTCGGCAATCGGGCCGATACCCGCGTACTATACAACCCCGCGCAGAAGTGCATTATTGAAGGCACATTCGGCGTCTCGGGCTACCAGATCGAACGAATATTTGAAGAAGAGGAATTAGATTATTCCGATACGTGCATTGTTCGTCGGGAGATTAGTGTAAGCGGTAAATCACGCGCGTTCGTCAACGATACACCCGTTAATCTGGAGACATTAAGGCGGGTGACGAATCAGTTGATGGATATTCACTCGCAGCATGACTCAGTGTTGCTCGGCTCCAATGAATACCAGTTGGAGATCGTGGATACGTATGCGCAAAATGAGGAGTCTCTTCGACTGTATCGTGCTGATTATCAAACGTATCGCACACAAAAATCTCATTACGACCAGTTGCAGACTGAAGCGTCGGCGATGCGAAAGGAGTTCGATTATAACAATTTTCTGTATGAAGAATTAGTCAAAGCGCAGTTGGTGCCCAATGAGCAGGAAAGTCTTGAACAGGAGTTGACCATTCTTGAGAACGCCGAAGATATTAAGGAGCGGCTCCAGGTAGCTTACGAGTATTTAGACAACACGGAGCAGTCAGTTATTGACTTTTTAAAAGGAACGGTCAGTAATCTGGCGTATATCAGCAAGTTGTCGAGTCAGTATGAGCAATTGCAGCAGCGGGCACAGAGTAGCCTGATCGAACTCCGTGATCTGGCCGATGAAATCAGCACCGAGCAGGACCGCGTCGAGATAGATGATACCCGAGCCGATGCTATCCGCGAGCGGCTTAATCTGATGTACCAACTGCTTACCAAACACCAGATAAAAGACGTAGCGGGCCTGATTGATCTCCGCACCGAACTGGGGCAGAAGGTCAGTAAAGTACTGAATCTGGACGAGGCATTAGCCGAAGCTAAAGCCAAAACCGAAGCGACCCGTGCGCAACTTCAAGCCAGTGCCGACGTTTTGTCGGGAACCCGACACGCGGTTTTGCACCCCATCGAAACCGAAATTGGCAGTTTGCTGAACGATCTCGGCATGCCGAATGCCTCATTGAAAATACAGGCCGAAACCGGAAAGCCAACCCCCAACGGCATCGACACAATTTCGTTCCTGTTCAGTGCCAACAAAGGCGTTAAACCGCAGCAGTTGAAAAACGTAGCATCGGGGGGAGAATTTTCGCGCCTGATGATGGCGATCAAGTACATTCTGGCCAGCAAACGGTCGTTGCCTACCATCGTTTTTGATGAAATTGATACGGGCGTTTCGGGCGAAATTGCAATCAAAATGGGCAACATGATGCGCGACATGGCTCACAGCCATCAAATTATTGCAATCACTCACCTTCACCAGATAGCCGGTCAGGGCACAGCGCATTATTTTGTTTACAAAGACCATTCAGCGGATAAAACCGTCAGCCGGATTAAGAAATTGACGCTGGAGGAGCGCATAAACGAGATTGCCCAGATGATTGGCGGCAAAAATCCATCACCCAGCGCGGTTAAGAATGCCCGCGAAATATTGAAACAACGAGCAACAACAAAATGATATAATTCCTACACACTAAACGCATGAAAAAATCGCTATTAATCATTGCCCTATTTTCCGCTATCGGTAGCACTTTCTGGACCTGTAATCCAGGGCAGGATACCGTGAAAGAAACGGAGAACGAGGTCTTTGCTATTCACGACGAAGTGATGCCTAAAACGGGCGACATCCTGAAACTGAAAAAACAGTTGAACCAGCGCATCAGTCTGCTCGACAGTTTAAAAGCCGGAAGTTCAGGTTCTATTGCCCTGCGAACTGATGAAGAACGAGAGCAAGCCAGCCGCCTGAGCCGGGATTTAACGGTTGCTGATAGCCTGATGAGGGACTGGATGAGCGGTTACAACAGCGATACGCTAACCAAATTATCTGCCGATGAGGCTATGCGTTACTTAACAGCGCAAAAAGATCAAATTACCGATGTCAAAACGAAAGTTAATTCCAGTATTGAACAGGCTCGCCAGTTTTTGGGCAAAAAATAAGACAACTCCTCTGCTGGTCAGCGTGTTGTTAATTTTATTTGGCTGCAACTCACCGAATGAAAAATTGCCGATTTTAGGTAATCGGGAAGCGGTCACGAAGATTGTCGATGGTAAGTCGGTAACTGATTCGGTCTATCAGTCGATTCCCGATTTTAAATTCGTGAGTCAGTATGGCGATACGGTCACGGCAAAAACGCTCAACAACAAAATCTACGTTGCCGACTTTTTCTTCACGAGTTGCCCAACCATTTGCCCTAAAATGAAGGTGCAGTTGAAGCGGGTGTACGAAAAATTTAAAGGCAATCCGAACGTAATGCTGCTCTCTCACACCATCGACCCTGCGCATGATTCGGTACCGGTGCTAAAGGAGTTCGCCCAAAATCTGGGCGTAACGGGTCGGCAATGGCTGTTTGTTACCGGCGACCGCGAGAAGATCTACGACATCGGCCAGATCAGCTATATGGTTACGGCCCAGGCCGACTCGACAGCACCGGGGGGCGTTGTACACAGCGGTGCCTTTATTCTGGTCGATAAAGCCAAACACATTCGCGGCATCTACGACGGAACAACAGAAGAAGGTGTTGATAAATTAATGAACGATATGGACCGGCTTCTGGCTGAATATACTTTATGATGCGCCTGACCGGACTTTTGGTTGCTCTCACTGGGTTTATAAGTGTTATTTCCTGTCAGAGTGCCGAAGAAATAAAGCGACAGAAATACATTACGGAGGGTATTTTGGTCTATAAAACCAATTGCGCTAACTGCCACCAGACGAAGGGCGAGGGTGTAGCCGCACTGTATCCACCCATTGCCGGGTCGGACTATTTAGCCAATAAAAACAGCGTAATCTGTTTGATTCGCTACGGTCAACAGGGGCCAATTGTCGTGAATGGCAAGCCTTATAATCGGCCAATGCCCGCGCAACCGCAACTGAGCGATCTCGAAATAGCCGAGTTAGTTACGTATATCTACAATGAATGGGGCAACGAAACGAAGCTAACGGGGGTGAAGGAAGTAACGCCGATTCTGCAACAATGTAAGAAATAGATGGTGGTGCACGTCGATTTCGGACCCAACCCCTATTTATCGTATCAAATCCCACCTTCCATATTGAAGATACCGGTTGGCTTACGGATGGAATATTGAGTAAAATCCTGATTGGCATCGAGGCCTAATCCATACAGTTTTTCGCCCGTTTGCTGGCTCAGAATGGTAACCCGCTTTTCAGTGAATACTTTCTTGGTTTGGGGTTTCCAGTTCAGCTCGGGCGTGAGGAGTTTTTCCTGTTTCTGCTTATTGATGACCACTACGTTGCCCATCACGACGTACATATCTTTGGCCTTGTCATACTTACCCGAATCAGACCGGATGGTGGTTATCTCTTCACCCGTAGGGCTGTAAAACACAATATTTACGGGTTTGGGATACCGGCGGTTGTCGTTGGCGTAGCGCAATTGCTTGGCCGTTGTCAGCCGAACCTTTACTTTGGCCGCTTCGCTATACAGCAGTTTAACATCGTTGATTTCCTCAATTGGGCCATCGTAGGCATTCACCTTTTTGGTTTGTTTCGGTTCCTCGCAGGCGGTTAGAAGAAGTGAACAATGAAGAATAAAGAATGAAGAATAAAGAACAGCCCATAACCGTCTGATTCCACAATCTTTACTGATACATTCTGCATTTTTCATTGATCTGACCGTTGGTCAACTTCCGTTAAAAGTTGCTTTGTAAACAATATTTCTCGCTGATAGTCCCAATGAAAGGTGGCCACCAGCGAGAAATCTTAGCTAAATACGTGTATTTAATCAACAACCTGTTTGCGGAACCACCAGTCGTTGAGCGAGAAACCAAGCCCGATCCGTACATATTGTTCTTTGATCTGTGTGCCGGTCAACACGCCCCGCTGACCGCCCACCACCGACAGGCTTACGTGATTAACGTAGTACGCACCCAGCGGCAAGGATAGACCCAAGCTACCATTTATATCCGTGAGCTGCGTCCCGTTCGTTTGATACGGCAGCTTATTATATTGAAAACCAAGTCGATACGTGATCAAATCACGGTAGCGATTGGAAGTCGGTTTGGGCGTATATTCAAGTCCCGAAGCAAACGTCATGCCATCGGCTAAGGTGCCGGGCCGATTATCGGCGGTGCGGAATTCACTCCAACGCTGGAATCCGACGTCAACGCCAACCAGCAGATTACTTTTTTCGATACTAATGCCGAAGTGCGCCTGATTGGGCAACGTGGTCTTCCCGTTTGAGTTCAGTTGCAGCGTATCGGGAGCCGCAATGGCCGAACCCGTCAGCGAAGTCTGTTGATAAATATTGGTTTGTGTAGCGCTAACCTTCGTCTGCGGATCGTAGGTAGCCCCGACATTGAGTGTCCAGGTATCCGTCAGTTTGGGTCGCCAGGCCGCGCCTAATTTCCAGATGATATCGCTGTAATTCGTTCGTTGTAAGTTAGTTACGCGAATATCTGACTGGCCGGTAATGGCTCTCGAATCCGACGAATTGGTGATGTTGCCGAACAGAAACGAAGCATCGACACCAACGTATATATTTTTTGCGAGACGTACGCCGTTGGCAAACGTTGCTTTGTTCAATCCACCCTTGCCCGTATAATTATATTCGGCGGTATAGGGCGTACCCGGCACCGGCAGGTACTTCTGAATATTGTAGTTTACGTAGGTGTACGGCTTAAGGCTGAGCGATACGTTCCAGCGCGAGCTGGCTGGGAACGACAGGGCCAGATAGCTCAGATTGGCTGCAAAGTTACGCTGCGTTTTCAGATCATTGCTGATATTCTGGCTTATGGATTTCGACTGACCAAGCAACCCCACCTCAAACACGGTAAAACGCGTTCGGCGGGCCAGCAGCGCAGGATTTTGCAAATTGAGGTAGAAGGAACTGGCATTACTGATGCCCACATCGCCCATCCCCATATTCGATACGTTACCGGGGCTGTATAACTCGCCGATACCCAGGGCCGAATAGGGCGAGTTGCCCAATCCCTGCGCCAATACCATCGGCGACGTTGCGGCAACGGCCAGCAAACTATGTGTTAACGTCTGGCGTATTCGCTTGTAAATTCTCAACATTATAGCGTAAAATTCGATTCAATCCAATCAGTACCAATTCAGGCACCACAAATATCGGGGGTTTAAGACGACTTTCAAAGGAAGATGCATCACCCCCGCATACCAGCACCACCACACCGGGCCATTCCCGACGGTAGTTTTCGACGATTCCGTTCATCTCAAACAGGTACCCGTTCAGCACACCGCTTTGCATTGCCTGCTGCGTATTTTTGCCCGTTAGCGCAGGCCACGTATCGGCCAAACCAGCCGGGGCCTCTACTAAGGGCAGACGAGCGGTTTGTTCGTGCATCGCCCGAAAACGCATGGTCAGCCCCGGCGAAATAAGTCCACCCTGAAACACAGACTCCCGGTCAACGAGGTCAGCAGTGAGGCAACTACCCAGGTCCAGTACCACACAATCCTGACCCGGAAACAAGGCCACTGCCCCCACCGCAGCCGCCACCCGGTCGGCGCCGAGCGTATTGGGCGTATCATAAGCCTTGCGTATGGGCACCGGCGTCTGACTGTCCAGTACCAAAAAATTACTACCTAAATCTGTTAGCCGACTCCGAATTTCACTGCCGGGCCGATTCGTTGACGAAACCAGGACTTGCCCCACCGGACGCTTCGCAACGTCGACTAATAAGGCGTTCGGCGAGTCATAACGGCCGGTTTCGAGTAATTCCGACCCGTCAAACCAGCCCGTTTTCAGGCTCGAATTTCCCCAGTCGATGACTAAATTTACAGAAGGTAATAAAGGATTATTATGGGTTTCGGTGTGCATCGGCGTCTAAAAAATTGAACGTTTATCGGGTCTGCAAAATTTGTCGTTCTTCGGTGTTTTAAGCTTTTTTAACGGCCTACGTCATTTGACTCGTTTTTTATTTTAAAAAAACTTTGGAAACATTTGGTAGTGAATAACGTTATGTTGACAAAACCGGAACAAAATACTACCTTTGCTACCATCAATCGGGTCGGCAAGTAGTGCTTCTACCAAAGCAGTAACGCATCGCTACGGCAGACCTCCGTTTTCCAAACGTTTTGATAACCACCTCGTCTGGCCCCACCAGATGGTTGTGTTTGGATCAGGCAACTCCAGTGTATATCGTTGATTTAATTCGTTACGTAACTACTTGAATCTGTTGAGGTTAATTTGATTTATCAATCAATAGCCCCACGCTTAAGCTGATAACAGCCTGCCGACCCGGCAATCAAAATGCTCATTTCTTAGTTCAAAAAAATCTCCAATTTTCATCTTTACCGCCCCGGCGGTCCTTTCAAGGTTTATTGCTAACCTGACCTTTATGTTTAAGAAAGAAGAATTAGATATGAAGCTTCTCTCGGAGCTTCAACCCATTGCCGAGCAATTCGGCATTCGTAGCATTAGTAAATTCACAAAAGAAAAACTCGTTTACGAAATCATAAAACAGCAATCTGAACGTCCTGTTGCCGAAGGAGCCGACGAATCAGCCGCTGCTGAGGAAGCTCCCCGGAAGGGCCGACGTATCAAATCAGACGCACTGCCCGTAGTGAGCGAGCCCGTTGAGCTTGCTGCAACACCCACCGAGAGTGCCCGTCCCCGCCCCGCCCGTGGCCGGCGTGAGGCTGTCGTGACCGATACGACAGAAACAGTAGAAATTACGGCAACAGAAACACCTGAAGCTGTTGCAACCGCACCGACAACAACAGAGAGCGATTCAGCTACCATTGAACCAACACCAGCCCCGACAACTATACCGCCCGTTCGGCAGCCGCGCGAAAACCGTGACCGCCCAACCGATGGAGGTCAGCGCAACGGTTCGTTCGGGCAACCCGTTCGGAACCGTACGGATGGTGATGGTACGGGTGCGCCATTCACACCGGCAGACCGGAATTTGCGGACAAATAACCCACGCAACGAACGGAATGGTCGGCCCGATCCGAACCAGCAGCGGGGTCCGCGTCCCGAAGGTACACCGCCCGGCCCACGCGATGCCCGCCCCCGTTTCGACGCCAACCGGAGCGACGGCAACCAGCGCGACAATACGCAGCGACGTGACCAACGCCCGCGTACCCCACGTATCGTGACGGATGAGGCTGGATTAAATTACGGTGGCCAGCCTGACGAAGAGTTTTTGACCCCAACGGTTGTATCCGACGATAACGCTGCCAACATGCAGTCGAATGGAGAAACGGCAACTGAACCGACCGATTCGGCAGTTGTTCCATCGGAAATCGCAACGGAGCAACAAACAGATCAGCCTGAGCAATCCGATCAGCCGGAGTCAGGTCAGTCGAATCAGCCCCAAACACA
>JANPJE010000124.1:0-30964 GCA_031425355.1 Spirosoma sp.
CTGGCCGACTTTACAATCTTTTTGCTACCCTGCTTGATGACCAGAGCCGGTTCATCTGGTGAGCCTTTACGTTTCACGGTAGTTCCCTGAACCGTCCGTTCAATATCTTCCTCGTGAACTTCAGAAACAGTTCCTTCGGCTTTTCCTTTGCCGTACTTCCACGTTACGTCGTCGCCTTTCTTTACAGTTGTCATTACGTTCGTATCTAAAGAAGTTCAAAATAGTGTTGGGGTAATGCCGGACGGTTCCCGTCATTACCCCAATAGTTAATTACTCGCCCAACTTACCGTCTTTTGCGTCGCGCTGCATCTGCTTGCTGGCAAACACTGCAACATCGACCCGGCGGTTTTTCCGGCGACCGGTTTCCGTTGTATTGTCGGCAACTGGCTGAGCTTCACCATAACCTGTTTCATCAACGCGCGAAGTTTTCACGCCCTGAGCAGTCAGGAAATTACTCACAGCGTCTGCCCGTTGCTTCGATAACTTGAGGTTGTGGTCCTCCGAGCCGGTAGCATCCGCATGGCCTTCGATCCGAATGTCGGTATCGTCGTATTTATTCAGCGTTTTCGAGAAGTCGATTAGCTGCTGCTTCGTTTCTGCTTTCAATGTATACGAGTCCACATCGAACAGGATATCGGAGCCGAGTGTAATTTTGATTCCTTCGCCTACCCGTTCAACCTGAGCGTTCGGCATTTCACGCTTTATCTCCTCGGCCTGCTTATCCATCCGCCGACCAATAATGGCCCCGGCAGCGCCACCAACGGTAGCACCCAAAATGGCTCCTAAAGCTGTGTTGCCTTTCGACTTACCAATCATACCGCCGATAACGGCCCCACCACTGGCACCAACGATGCCACCTTTTTGAGTTTTGTTTAAGCTTCGTGACGATGATTTGCAACTTGTCAAAACGTTGCCTGAGAGAATTCCTGCAGCCATAAGAACCGCAATTGATTTCACGCCGACTGATTTTAACTGATTATTCATAGTGTTGTGAATATTTGGTACTGGTTCATACTAACCAAATGCTGTACCAGTTCAACCCGAAAATCAACGGAGTAGGAAGATAATAATGTATAATCAATTGATATACAGGTAGATGTCTTGTATAAAGAAAGATTGATGGTCTATACGTTTTCGGTATAACCGAAGTAAATTTATAGAGTAAGCGGGAAGTTAGATGCCTATTGTTGTGGAATAGGCTCTACATAAATCGCAACATTGGTACTTAGATCTGATTTGTTTCGTACTACACGACGTAGTACGCTACACTCAGACAAGCGGAAAACAGTTAAATACAATTTTATAATACGCTGAAAGACAATCTTTTATAAAAATTGGTTTTGTGAATTTTATCCATGTTGAACAAACGAAATGAGTTCTCCGCACGTTAAATTCATACCAGCTAACTTATTTTTATCCGGTTTATATGTTGACGATTAAATCTGTCCTTACGCTGCTATTTGCGGGTGTTATGTTGCTTGTGGCACCAACGGGTTGCAAACAAGCCAGTAGCGATGATGCTGTTACGCCTATCCAGACCCGAACGTTACTCAGCAGTTCCCTGATTGGTGAATACTCGACCGATCAACTGCGTAGTCGTTTTACCGGTGCTACTGCCCCGCTTCAATTTTTTATCCGCTATGGCGTTAAGGCGTACCGGATCGAGTACACAACCACTAATACCGATGGTAAATCCATTAAAGCATCGGGTGCCCTGCTGATCCCCAACGCACCAACCGCTTTGCCTTTGCTCAGTATGCAGCATGGCACCATTTTGAGCGATAACGATGCACCGTCGAATTTTGGGACCAGTAGTGAAGTGTATAGTTTCGGATCGGTGTTTGCCTCGCAGGGATACATCATTGCCGCCCCGGATTACATCGGCTACGGGTCGTCGAAAGATGTGCCCCATACGTACCAGCACCGCAACGGTCTGGCCACGGCGTCGCTCGATATGCTACGTGCTACCCGCGATTTTCTGGCCGATCAGAAGACTAACTGGGACAAACGACTGTTCATTGCCGGGTATTCGGAAGGGGGCTATGCAACGATGGCTCTCCAGAAGAAAATTGAGGACGAAACCACCAATGAATTTAACTTGGTGGCGTCGAGTTGTGGGGCTGGCGCGTATGACAAACCGGCGTTTATGAAGCAGATTATCAATGACAAAACAACGGGTGTCGACTACGTTAACCGGCTCTACGTCTGGGTATTGCAGACTTATAACCGGATTTATGGCCTGAATCGTCCCATGTCCTATTACTTTAAAGAGCCGTATGCTGCCCAGATCACCGCACAGGGTAAAGACGCACCTATCAACGTCAGTCTGAACCAGACGTTTACCGATGCATTTAAAGAAGGAATCAACTCGGGAACCGATAAAGCGTTTTTGGCGGCTGTGCAGGACAATGACATTCACGATTGGAAACCCCGAACCCCAACGCGGCTTTATCATGGCGATGCCGATGAAACCGTTGCTTTTTTGAACTCGCAGAACGCGTATGATGCCATGCAGAAACGCGGAGCAACGAACGTGCAACTGATTCGTATTCAGGGGGCTACCCACGCCACCGGCATTCTTGCATTCATTACGGGGACGTACGAGTTTTTTGGGACGATACAGTAACGATGCTGTACGCTGCCTGATTGGGCTGGCGGGTTTTCGTGCCAATGGTTGTCTGAACGCGGTCGTCGTCGTGAATGAGCATCAGCCGATTGGCATCCAATGGCGTTACGTCCTCCGCTTTATGGCCCATACGTAGCGGCTCGCCCGTGGTGTTACGCATCAGTGTAAACGGCTTATTGGCATACAATTCGTCCGATGTGGCCGACCACAAATATGCATCTAACTGGTTGTTGGCTTCTAAGGAGGTCAGCAACCAGAATTTTTTTTGATACGGGTCGTACTCCAGACTGGACAGACCCAATGGACGGGGCAGGGTCGAATCGGCTTTGGCTACGTCAAAATCGGCGATGATTTTCCAGTCGTCAGACAGCCGGATACGTTCCAGGTCGCCCGTTTTTTCAACACGGTACGTAACACCGATAATTTTGGCTTTGTAGGTAAATTCGGAATAGCTTTTTCCTTCTTCCCGAATACCAAACAGCAGTTGCCGGTCGGTAGCGGCTAATCCTTCGATTTTGAAATACGGTAACCCGTCCGGAAAAGTGCTGTTAGCCAGAAGCTTAGCTATGGGTTGACGGTAACCGATGGATGTACGGCTGGTATCGTCGGGAGCGAGCACGAGCGGGTGTTGCTCATCGCCGGTGCGCCAATAAAGTATCGTATTATAGCCATCCCAGTCGGAACTGCCGGCTTTAACCCGGTCGAAGGCGGTGGTGAGCAAGACAAACCGGCGATCGGGCGTCTGCGTAAAATCTTCGTATTTTCGGGCTTTTGAGAAAGTCGATTGTGTCAGATACGCTGGCAACTGGGTCGAATCGGACAACGTAGCGGGCGTTTTCATGAACACCGGACTCAGGCTCGGTGGCATGTCTTTATCATTGGCAAAAAGAAGGTTTTTGCCGTCGAACAACACCGCCGACGCTTCGCACCAGACGGGCTGGTCATTCAGGGAGACTCCGGGTGAAAAGCAGGTCAGGAACCCTTCGTCGGTAATAGTAGCCGTCGTTGACGTTGTCTGAGTAGATAACTTAGCGGTTTTGCAGCCAGACACAAACAGCAAAACGATCAGTGCGAGGGTAGGTAGTCGATGGTTCATGGAAGAGAGGAAAGGTCAATAATCGACAAATTTCGCCGATTATTGTCGCAAAACGAATCCCACGCCATGCACATTTTCGATTCGCAACGTCGGGTCCTGGATAAGCCGTTTGCGAAGCCGGGAAATAAATACGTCGAGGCTACGGCCCATGAAGTAATCGTCGTCGCCCCAAACGGCTCGCAGGAGGTCGTCGCGCCGGACAAGCGTGTTAGGCCGGTCGAGTAAATAAGCCAGTACGTCGGCCTCGCGGTACGTGAGGGTTTGGCTTTGCCCGTTTATCGACAGCGTTAAATCCTGGCGATTCAGAACGGTTGTCGGCACCGGTATCGGGTGGACGGTGCCTGTTCGGCGCAGGAAAATGTCAATTTTCAGAATCAGTTCTTCAATGCTGAACGGCTTCGTCAGGTAATCGTCGGCACCCAACCGCAGCCCTTGCAACCGATCATCTTTGTTGGCTAACGCGCTGAGAAACAGGATCGGTACGTGTGAGTTAATAGCCCGGATTTGCCGGGCTAACGTAAACCCATTGATCTGCGGCAGCATAATATCCAGCAGGCATATATCGAACGGGCGGGCCTGAAACGCAACCCAGGCATCGGTTCCGGTGGTGCAGTGCGTCACCTCGAACGGCACATTTTCGAGCGTGTCACGAATAACGAAACCGAGGTTGACGTCGTCTTCAACAAACAAAATGCGGGCGGGTGTCAAGGACGTAGCGGGGTTAAAGAGCGAAAGAGCAAAAGACTGAAAGAGTGAAGGAGTGACAGGAAACTCGCGTCAGCTTTTCGCTCCTTCACTCTTTCGCTCAGTATAAACGTACTTCCCCGGCTCGGCTCGCTGGTGAGCGTTAGTCGCCAGCCATGCGTCCGCGCCACTTGCCGAACGTAGTACAGACCCAGCCCGAAGCCCTTCACGTTATGCGTGTGCCCCGACGAAACCCGGAAAAATTGCCGGAAAATGGCCTTCTGGTGTTCGGGAGCAATACCGATACCATTATCACTCACCGACCAGATCAACCGGCCCTGTTCGAGTCGGGTATGCAGCACCACGCAGGGAGCGCCATCGCAGTATTTGAGCGCATTGTCAATCAGGTTATTGAGCATCGTTTCGAGGTGATACCGGTCGGCGCGGAGCAGGGCAGCAGGCGCGGCCAAGTCGAGGTTTACGGACGCTGGAAATGCATTGGCAGCAGTGCGCATCACCTCGTGTAGATCAACTTCGGTAGGGTCAATCACGAAACCGGTATGCTCAGAATGAGCCAGTTGCAGTACGCTATTTATCTGTTTCTGCAACCGCCGACTCTCTTCACCCATCACCCGAACGTACTGTTTCAGCCGGTCGGGTTGCTGCATGATTCCCTCTGATTGCAGTACGTCGGCGGCAATCCGAATCGTCGAAACGGGCGTTTGAAGTTCGTGCGTAATGTTGTTGATAAAATCGCGCTGTACTTCCGTTAACCGACGCTGTTTCAGTACCACGCTCAGCGTATAGCCAAAGAATATAACGACTAGCAGAACGACCGCCGTTGACCAGACCCACCCGCTCAACTGACCGGCTACGAAACTCGTCTGGTTGGGAAATCGAATGCCGAAATAATATGTATAGCGCGGAAATTTCGGCAGATTTTTGGCCTTAGCGATCTCTTTGGCCGGAGTCGAACTGCTTGTACTCACATAAGCCCCGTAGACCATTCGGTCGGTTTCGCAGTTGTAAATGCCGTATTCGTAATCGGTGATAATGTTGTGCGCCTTTAATGATTTCCGGATGAATATTTCGAGAGTAACCGGGTCGATGGGCGCGTCGGTATTGACGATAAAATAGTCGGCCGAGAGTTGCGTGACCGCGAGCCGGTTGAGCGTAAACTGGTTCAGCCGCGCAACTTCGTCTGCCACATCCTGAAGGGCAATAAACGCCGACTGCCGGAATTGCCGTTCGCGCAGGGCATAGGCGTTCCGCACCCACACTGTCTGCACCAGCAGGATACCGATAATGGACAGAACCGAGAGTACGACCAGCAACCGCAGACGGGACATGTTTTGACGAGTGATTGAGTGAAATGGTGATACGTTGAAAGCGTTTTACTCAATGCAAAATACGTATTATTCATTAGTTCGCTCCATTGTTGGCGGGTCATTAACAACTCGTTAACAAACGTTAGGGATTGCTTAACAGGCATTTGTGAAAGAGACTGGTACGTTTGTGTCGTCGCTTGAGCGAGCGATATATCAAACCTTATCAAACCATTTTTTTATGAAACGTATCCTGTTTTTTTGCTCGCTGGTACTTGTAATGAGTTCAGTAGCGATGACTTTCCCGAATCTGAAAGGGGCGTCGGCCTTGTTTAACTGGCGTAGTAGCTCTCACGATTTTGGACGTATTGTTCAGGGAAAACCCGTTACGGCGGAGTTCGCGTTTACGAATAAAGGGGAGTTGCCGCTTGTCATCAGCCAGGCAAAAGGCTCCTGCGGCTGTACGGGCGTTGAGTACCCGAAAGAGCCGGTCATGCCGGGGCAGTCGGGCCAGATAAAAGCGACATTTAATGCCGCCGTGGCGGGGGCCTTTAACAAATCCGTTACGGTTGAATCAAATGCCGAAAATGGTACGCAGATGCTGTATTTTAAAGGTGAAGTGGTGAAGTGAAAAAGTGGTCAGGAGTGGTCAAAGGTAGTCAGGGATGGTCAAGTGACGGCCTAACTATTCCTGACCACTCCTGACCATCCCTAACCTATTTTGTTACCAACTCCGCCAGCCCGACACCCGAATCGGCGGCACCGTAGTACGCCCAGATTTGGCCGGCTTTGTCGCTGCTTTCCGGCCACTGAACCCAACCGTTGGCGAACACTACGTTGGGGAAAAATCCCTCACGCTCCCATGTCAACTCGGGCGATAGCAGTGGCTCGTCGGACCGGTCCAGCACAATCGACGGGTCATCTTTGTCCAACAATGCCAGTGCCAGCGAGTAGGCGTGCGTAGCATCGGCACCATGGTAACAGACCAGCCAGCCTTCGTCGGTAAGGATTGGCTCCGGCCCGGCCCCGATTTTGCCGCCCTCCCAGGCGAAACGTTCGTCGGTATGACCACGCCCGCCGAACAGGAATTGATGATTTCCCCAATGCTTTCCATCCTCCGACTCGGCCAGCCAGACGGACGGTTTCCCGATGTCCGACACCATGGGGCGATGCAGCAGATAATATTTTCCGTTAATTTTTTTGGGGAACAACGCTACGTCTTTGTTGGGCGGGGGAAGAATCATGCCCACTCGCTCAACCGTTTTGAAATCAGATGTAACGGCCAGCCCAACACCCGGCCCATGTTCCGAAACCGCCGTGTAGGTAATCCAGTATTTACCCTCCAGATACGTAATGCGGGCGTCTTCAATACCATACGATTCGTCCATCCGGGCCGGGAACAGAAATGGCTTTTCGTCGATGGTGAAATGAATGCCATCGTGGCTGCGGGCCAGCCGCAAATGACTCAGCGACGTCAGATAAACCTTTCCATTCAGGTTTATTACGCGCGGGTCGTAGTCTTCGGTTGGTTCGGGAAAGTGCTTGACAGTCAGTGTTGGAACGCCGTTTTTGTCCTCAATAAATGGTATGGCGACTTGACCTTTTTCGGCTTTCGGGGCTTCGGCCACACGTAGCAGAAGAATAACTTCATTCTCGAAAATACAGGCGGCTGGATTGAACGCTCCAAGCACATCAAAACCCTCGATACTTGGCTTTACATCACTCGTTTGCAGAATTGGCTGGTCAGACAGACGCCGAAACTGGTAGTTTTTCATCGTATAAAAAATTAATTTTTGCTGTTACGGTGCGCAATATCTACTAATTTACCGGTTCATTACGGCTATGCACGTGTAGGGCAGCTTGTATTTCGTGATTCACATGTTGAATCCGGGGTTCCGGTTTACGTAATGAAATAGTTTTAAACGCGGTTAAACCTTCCGGGAAATAGCCGCGTTATGTGGATTGAAACAACGTTTAGACTCTATTAACCATGATTAACCAGCCAATGCTTGAGCAGGACGATAACGTACTAATGCTCAACCCAGACCCCGAAACAGCCGCCCTCGATGATGATGACGACGATGACTTCGATGGTGGTGCTGACTTCGATGAATTAGGCACGGGAGCCGCCAGCGGCTACGGAGCGGATGACCTGGACGATATTTCGGATGATTTAGACCCCGACGATCTGGACGAAGATTTAGATGACCTTACCATCGAAGACGATCTGGACGACGATAGCATGGAGTAGTTTCAGCTATCTGTAAACAGGATTAATCAATTCACAATAGTCTCTTCACAAGCCAAATTATGACCGATTCCCTACCTGATCCGTCTTCCGAAGACGAACCACTCATCACCACCGAAAACGCTGATACGGAAGGCACTGCACCGGATGCAGAAACGCAATCGTCGGCAGCGAGCGAGGCCGGTGGTCGTACTGATGAGGACGGCTCCCGTGCCCCAAACGACCCCGCCGAGGGCGCGTAATTTTTAGAATATATATTTTTCAACACAGAGGCACAAAGATCAGCGCGTTGTGATCACATATAACGCTATGGTCTTTGTACCTCTGTGTTGATAACTTTGCTTAACTACTTACCAATAATTGACAGCAGCGTCTGGCATTTCATTTCGGTTTCCAGCCATTCCCGTTCGGGTACGGAATCTTCGGTAAGCCCGGCTCCGGCGTAAAGCGTCGCTAATTTGCCCTCTAATTTCATGCACCGGATGTGTACGAACAGATTACTGGACGGTCCTTCGTTGCTGGCGTTGATGTTGACCGGACCCAAAAAACCACTGTATAACTCCCGGTCGTGGGTTTCGTGCTGACCAATAAATGAAAACGCTACGTCGCGGGGGGTTCCGCAAACGGCGGATGTCGGGTGCAATAACCGCAGCATAACCGTACCCAATTGTGGGTAGCGCACCGCCTGCGTATCGACCGTGAAGCAGGTGCTGAGGTGCATCAGGTTGCCCGCAATGATGGTTTTTGGTCCTTCTTCGAGGTATTCGCGCAGCCGGATTTTCTTGAAACACTCAATAATATAGCGGCTGACCAGTGCCTGCTCTTCAATTTCTTTCTGCGACCACATGGCTTCTGGCGGACGTTTGGGCGTTCCGTCCGGCTCAACTGCCGACTGCGTTCCGGCAAGCGATGCGGTTTGGAAAATACCCTCTGGGTTCACGCTAACTAAGCGTTCAGGCGTAGCACTGATCCAAATCTGGTCTTTTTCGGGAATGGAAACTGCTGATATAAAGGCTGTTGGGTAGGCTGTGCAGAGTTTATCGAACAGGGCTACTGCATCTGGCGCGTCGGTGAACTGAACCCGCTTCGTCCGCGACAGCACTACTTTTCTAAATTCACCCCGCTGCATGGATTCAACCGCTTTCGCTACGTTACGGACGTACTGCGCCTGAGCATCCGGGTCGGGTAGGGGAGTGACCGCCGATGAGAAAGATGATCTCGCTGGTTGCTTGGTACGTTGGGATTTTAAAGTTTCCCAAAATTGATTTGTTGTTCCGTTACCCGCAATTCGGTCGTCGGGCTGATTGGTTATCGTCTGATTGGTTACAGAAAAGACCGCCTGAACATCGGCCCGCAGAAAAAGCGTTCGTGCGGGTTGTTCCGCAGCAGCGGAATCTGTGGGTACATTGCTGGCGAGGTTATCGAACGGGCTGATAAGAAACCCGGCGGGCAGTTCATCTAAATCGGCCGATACACGGGGCAATACGTCATCAAACGAGACAATCAGGTGTTTATCGGACTCATTTGGCAACCGCCAGAGTGCGGCAGGCAAGCCAAGTGAACGCGCCGTTTCCCACAGGTCAATCGCCGTAGGCTGCGTTTGGGTGGGCTGTAAAGTCGAAACTGTGTTGATGAAATAATCTGATTGCATAGTCAACAGCCGACCGGGTTAGGAGCGGTTATTGGGGTAACAGATTGTGTAGTGAATTTGTGCGTAATATGCTTTAGAAACTCTCTATCGTCGTCAAAAAAGCACGAGCGCATAAAGAAACTGGTCTCTACAACTCAACGGTATTAATCACCCTCAAACCACTAATCTGGTTAAAATCTCTAACGTTGCGAGAAATTAGGGTGAAATCGTGAACAAGGGCAGTAGCCGCAATGATGGCATCAGGGATTTTGATCTTATGCGCTTTGCGTAAGGCTATGGACTGGTTGGCAATCGCGTTAGTTAGTCCAATTACCGAAGCCGTTTCGGCGAACTCGATTATTTCCTGACTCACCACCGAAAATCCTATCAACTCAATCTTAGTAATTATAGAAATAAACGGCTCATCATCAATAAGTTGAGCTATAAATAATTTATTCTTTACGGGTAGTCTATTTTCTGAGAAGTCAATAATTACGTTTGTGTCAATTAGGAATTGCTTCTCCATTCGTGCCTCGTTTGTTCAAGTTCCTGATTCATTATGTGAGCTTGTTCGGTTGAAATGCTGCTTGCCAATCGGTCAGATAGCTTTCCACGGTTAGGAATGACACCAGAAGAAGAAGGATTAACCACCTCCTTTTTTATTACTTCAATCAAATTTAAAGCCTCTAACTCCTCCAAAAGCCTGATTGCGTGGCTGTTATTGACCTTAATTGTGAGTGTTTCCATCGTATTTAAAAAAAACTGGTAACAAGACACTAAAATGAGGTACGTATAAAGGTAACAGTTTGTGCAGTGAATTTGTGCGTAGAACAAGGCATTAACTTGATCGATTGTCTTGAGAATAACTAATCCAGTCGTTTTGTGACGTGAGGATTGGCAAATAACAAAAAGGTCATTCGCCAGTCCAATAGTTTTCTGCGAACTTAGCGGCCGTATATTCTGCCTGCTCAGTTCTTATGATTCGCATTTTTCAGCAAGACGAAACCTCCGTTCGCAAAATCCGTGATATTGATTCGTTTTCCAACACCGAACGTACCCTGTGGGTGGATCTCCAGAACCCGACACCCGCCGAAATCAAAAGCGTTGAAGAGAAATTTGACGTCGATTTTCTGAGTCAGCAGGAGCAGTTGGAAATTGAAAGCAGTTCGCGCTACATTGAAGAAGACGACTTCATGATTGCCAATTCCAACTTTCTGGTGCCCGATCAGGAGCAACGCTATGTAACAGTGCCGGTGAGTTTTCTGCTGAAAGATGATACGCTGTTTACGTACCGAAATGCCGATATTAAATCCTTTGCCGATACCGTTAAGCGGATTAAGTCGCGCCGGGCGGTGTTCAGCGATGGAGCGCAGATTCTGATTTCCATCTTCGAATCACGGATTGATTACGATGCTGATTTGGTCGAGTTGGTATCGGGCGAGATCAAAGCTATCAACCGACTGCTCGATCTGGATGCTACCCTCGACCGAGAGATGCTGCTCAACATCAACGATTACCAGGAGTTGACAATGTCCATTCGGGAAAATGTGGTTGATAAACAGCGGGTTATATCGGCCATGATACGCTCCGACGGGTGGTTCAATGAACTCGAACAGCAACGATTACGCACACTTATCAAGGACATTAATTCACTGATCGACCATACAAATTTTATTTTTGAACGGCTGGAATTCCTGCAAAACACGTACCTCGGTCTGATTGATCTGGAGCAGAACCGGGTCGTAAAAATTTTCACTGTCGTCTCGATTGTCCTCTTGCCCCCTACACTGATTGCCAGTATTTACGGAATGAACTTCGATGTTATGCCCGAACTGCACTGGAAATATGGGTACTTACTGGCCCTTGGTCTGATGGTTTTGTCGGTGTTCGGAACGCTCTGGTATTTCAGGCGTAAAAGCTGGCTCTGATACTCCGCTTGTTCGGAAAAGGATAATATGGAGACTATAGATCAGCGAGTTACTTTTATGGTTATTCACGTCTGATTTTTAAACAATCTCCCATCTTCAAATCTATGGAACAAGCGCAAACAAGAGCTGAACTCTTTTACACCCAGATCGTAACATTCGCGACGGTATACGGTGGAAAAGTGCTACTGGCTATCCTGACACTTATTATTGGTCTTTGGCTCATCGGCTGGATCACACGGTTATTATCGGCGGCAATGACCAAACGGCACGTTGACCGCGACGTGCAACCGTTTTTATTGTCGCTGCTCAATGGCCTGCTACGCGTATTGCTGCTGCTGAGTATTGCCAGTACGCTGGGTGTTCAAACAACGTCGTTCGTCGCCATAATCGGCGCGGCTGGTCTGGCCGTTGGTCTGGCATTGCAGGGTAGTCTGGCGAACTTCGCTGGTGGGGTATTAATCCTGATTTTTAAGCCGTTCCGCGTCGGCGATTTAATTACGGCACAGGGCTTTACGGGTAACGTCGAAGCGATCCGTATTTTCGACTCGACACTCGTCACGCTGGATAATAAAACGATTATTTTGCCCAACGGTCCGCTGTCAACGTCGGCCATTACGAACATCAGTACAAAAGGCGTTATTCGGGTCGATCAGGTCTATGGCGTTGGTAGTCAGAACGATATAGATGCGACGAAGGCGTCGATTATGCGTGTTGTTGAGGCCTGCCCGTTTGCTCTTAAAGACCGTGAGCACGACGTACTGATCGCCAAACTGAACCCAAATTCGCGGGAATACGACGTGCGTGTCTGGACGAAGAGCGAGAATTATTGGGCAACACATTACTTCATGCTCGAAAATATTGCCCGGCAGTTTGGCAAGGACGGCATTGAGGCTCCCAAACCGAAAATGTTTATCACCAATGAAGAATAACATTTTCCGAAAAAGGTAAAAAAACCGATGCAGAACGCATCGGTTTTTTTTGTGCTGAATGCAGAAAAATCAGACCCTATCCGCGTTGTAGCTGGCTCATTTCCGTCATGAGCTGGTCATACGTAGCGTCGAACTTTGCAGAACGAACGGCTTTGTGATGGGTCGAATGAAAATCGTCTAATCGGCTTAAGAGGTGCGCAAGCAATAGCCGTTCGGGTTCGGTCAATACCTCAAACATGATTTGGCCCGCCTGGTGGAGCAGCGCATAACTGGCCTGCAAAACCGATTCTCCAGCCGGAGTCAGCCGCACCCGTTTCGAGCGTTTGTCGGTTAGGTCAGGAAATTCGTCAATGTATTCGTGGCGAAGCAGTCGCCGTATAATCTCGATACCCGATGGAAATTCCGATAGCATTTCATTGATCAAGTCACTTTTTTTTGGCGATTTCAGGTGATATATCATGTGCATATACATCATATCATCCACGTTGGTCAGCCCTAATTCGGCCAGTGCTTTTTTTGTGTATAGGTGATCGTACTGACTAACGCGGCCCAACAACTTACCCAACAGCCCGTTAAGTGGTGTTTCGTCAAAAATATCTTCCTGGTTGGGGAGATCGCGCGATTGATTTGACAGGTACCACAGGCAAAAACCGCTTATCGTTGGTGTTGGGTTAAGTTGCTCGTAAGTAGCCCATACATTGACTAATTCGACAAGTGGCTGGCTGTTCATCTTCTAACTAACATAAAAACTATGTAAAAATAATAAAATTTGCAGCTTCAGCGAACATAAACTATTTTTGCATAGTTAATATATGACAAACTGATTCATTTTACTATTTAAACATACTTATTATGTCAGTTCACGTATCGACTACTCACCAAGCTGTGCCGGAATCTGCGCAATCGTTCCGGTGGTGGCACGCAGCCATTATTTTTGTGGTAGCTAATGTTTTAAGTGCAGCCCCGGCAGGTTATAATGGCGACGAAGCATTCTACAACAATTTTCTACAGCCGTCTATCTCCCCTCCCGATTGGGCGTTTGCACCGGCATGGCTGTTCAATAACGTTACGTCGCTGTATGCACTCTGGCGCATCGCAAACAGGCCACCCACGCAGCCCGGACGGAATATGTTTGTTTGGCTTGAAGGCATTAACTGGGTACTTTTTGCCGCATTTACATCGCTTTACTTTGGTCTAAAAAGCCCGATTCTTGGGGCCGCAGACACTGTGTTGGGACTCATCCTGACGGGGGCGAGTTTGTATGTAAGCTACCGGATAGACCGGAAAGCAGCATTAGCTATTTTACCCCGGTTTCTGTGGCTTATACTTGCGTCGTATGTATCGATATACGTGGCTTTGTATAATAAAGACCTGTTGTTCAACATTGGTCCATTTGTTCGGTAAACGCTGCTTCGGAATCTGGTTAAAACCTGCCCCTACTCAACACTAAGGGCAGGTTTTTCCTATCTGTCGTTACGTTCACCAACACAAACCCGGTTGTGCCCCGGAGCATTTGAGCGCGCATTGTCAACTGGCTAATCGTTGTAATCGCTTCATCGCTAAACCACCAGGCGGTGTACAAAACGCTTCCTTTTTTGTGCAGTTCGCCCACATAAGCCGGGTGTCCGTCGAGCACCGTTTCCCGAACGCGCCGGAGTTCGTAGCCGCTGCCCCGCCAGCAGGCCATCGGGCTATGGTCGGCACTGAACCAGTCGGGCTGCGGTTTCAAATAAATCAGAATGCCCGGTTTTGCCAGTTGCACTAATCCATCAGGCAGGGTTTTGCAGGTGCAGTTTACGCCATACGTTTGCCAGCCCATTGATGCGGTTTGCCCGACGTCGCACAAATTCGCCACGGGTTTCACAGGTCGCGATGCAAACGCCATGATGCCTATACCCAATGCCAGCAGGCCGATTCCCCAAACCATACCCCGATTTCTAAGCAGGACGAACGGCTTTACGGAATTTTTTCGTCCGAAACGATCAACGAGCCAACGACTCACAAACCAGGCCGGAAGCCAGGCATAAACCGCTATACACGCCAACCCAATTATCTCATGCGCCAACGTACCGGGCATGGCACCAAAGGCAACCAGGAGCACAATTCGGAACAGATTGCAGACGATGGTCAGGCCAAAAATCGACAGTCCATACGCAATAATCCAGCCCAATCGCACTGCTTTTTGGGTCTGCCGTTCCTGCCAGATGAGCATGAACAACGCCAGCAACAACGACACGCCGGTTAGCTGGAGACCCATACAGGCTGGGTCAACAGCCATGTCGATGTCGTTCTTTATCAATACGTTACCTACTACGTCTACGTTGAAGCCGGCCAGACGTAACAGCCCACCCGCCCACGCGCTGAGTTGAAGCCGGATCGGAAAGGTGAACAATGCCGAGAAATAACGAAGCCCCGGCGACAACAGCAACAGCACAAATAAGCGCCCCGGCCAGTTGGTTTGGGTTGTGCTTCCGGGCCATCCCGCAAAGACCAGCAGGGCAGCGGCCAGCCCGGTCGTTACGTCAAGCGACAGCATAGCGTTTCTTCCAGACTAACCACCCAATCAATCCGGCTGCCATAAACAGCAAGGCCCATTCGTGCGGCTCGGGTACGGCTCCTTCCTCTTTCAACGTCGCGTTGTCGAGTCCAGAAACGTCTTTTTTGATACCAAATCGTTCGTAATCTTTAGCCGATTCGAGTACGACTAAACTCGACAGGGGCGAAACGACGTGTGCCTGCTGTGCTTCCTGAATCAGGGCGTCGGTCTGGTAATTTTTGGCGAAATAATGCCGTCCAATCTGCTGCAACAGGTGATTATACGTAAACAACCGAGCCAGATGGTCGGGCGCGACAGATACCCTGATGGGGCTGGATGGACTTTCCCGAATGGCAACGCCCGCTTCAGGAAGCACAATCCGGGTTTCTGTATCGGGTTGGCGCGAGAACTGTTTCTTTTTTTGGATGAGGTCGATCAGGTCGCTGGTCGTGCCGTACATTGCGTTCAGGACCCGAAGTTCGGCCAGTGTTTTCAGGTAGGATGGTAGTTCGCCAACGCCCGATGCTGACTCGTAACAGAAGGTGCGGATGGATGCCGTTTGTTTCGCCAGCATTCCGAACCGGTCGGCAAACGGACTGCCCCGCAAATCGGTCAGGATGGGAGAGATGGGCGTCCCTTTTGTGATGAGCAGAGCCGTTGCCGGATGGGTGATTCGATAAACCGGAAACAGACTGAACGATTGTTGTGAAAGCCGGTCATACGTAGCATCGAGGGTTGAGGCCGTCAGTTGTTTCAACCCATCATCGAACACCCAAACCCGGCAATTTTTGCGTGTCGCTGCGGTCTGGAAGGCGGTGGTAAACTCATTCTTCGTCCACGATGCATTCACATCCAAATACGCGTCAGTTGGCGTAAATGGCTCAGTTGAGGGCGTGTACGTTTCCATTTGATAAGTACGATCATTCAGTACGAACGCATCCGCTGATAAAGTCGGTGCCTGAAAGGTCAACTGCCAGTTGGGGTCGTAACTGCCTTTGTGCGTGATCGAATTACCATTCAATCCGCTAAATAACCAGGGCGTTTTTACCCCATTAGGTGTCGATGCAAAATCAATGCTTACGAACTCGTTTGCCGACTTTGCATTGGGTCCGTCGAAGTACGGATTTTGGTAAACCAACTGATTATCAATTAGTTTCAGGGGTGATGTAATCCCCAGTTTCACCCGACGGTCGTCGCCCGCGCGGCATGGAAAAACACGTACCGTTACACGGTTGCCTTCCTGCCAGTACACCACCGACGGGTCGCGGGCGAAACGCTTCGATTCGATATTTACAATGGTTCGGTAAGCCGAATCTGCTTTGGCAACGGTTGTCAGGCGGGCGGGTTCCTCCTTGCCGTTTATCCAGAGCGACATGGCCGACACCACCGAACCCGGCGGCAAATGATACGTCAGCAGTGCTTCTTCGGTGGTGTTGCGGGAGTGGTTACGAATTCGTACGGTTTGCTCGGTATAACTCAGCCGAAACTGCGGCCAGATACGTACCTGCGACACAACATCTTCGGTAGTCAGATGCCGCCCGGTCCAGAACTTTTCTGCGGTGCCGTGCCGGTCTGCCGAAAGCACTTTCAGCAATGATAGCTGATCAGCGTCAGACAGTACATCAGCCGGAAGCAACCGCGACGCAATCACGACCAGCGGGTCATGCTGCCGTACGTCATCCAGCGCGGTCAAACCACTTAATCCCCAATTGTTACTGTCGAAAAAACGGCCCCGGTCATACACCCGATTGCTTAACAACAGCCGGTTGGTAATCCAGCCGTGCGCGTTCCAGTCTACTCCATTTTTAGTGGTATTCAGTTGCTGCGCGATCAGGACCCAATCGGGCAAATCACTCGTTTTGCGGATAGTTGCTTCCTGCCGCGTTTGTTCAATTCGATCTATGTCGGTTATCCAGCCGGTCAGGAACAGGCATACGGCCACCACCGGTATCCCCAGCCCGACGCTAATGCCAAGTCGGAGATGTTCTTCGCGTCGGGCATCCTGCCAAAGTCGTTTGCCGAGCGAAATAGCAAACGCAAGCGGCACGAACGTATGAGCCGACAATCCCAGTGCGATCAGCAACGGGATGCTAACCGGGTATAGCTGAGAGACATAGATAGCCATGTACGCGAACAGCCACCAGCCGAACGCCAGCACTGCGTACAGTCCCTGCTGCGCCCGAACCGACAGCGATTCTTTCCAGCCGTACAGTACCATCGCGATGCCGACCGCAACCAATGCCCAGCACAACCACGCGGTCGATTGTTGAAAAACGGCCATCTCGCGGTTCAGCGCGTAGGCACTAATCAGCCACAGCAGCAATCCCAGCCACCGTGCCGGGCGACCGGTAACGTACTGTTGCTGACGGAATTTCAGTAACCCGTTTACCGCCAAAACCACTGAAAAAGCCACCGCCAGGCCGTAGTGAATCATGAACAGCATGTTGTTATTGCTGCTCTCCCGGCGCGGACCACTCAACAGGTCATACCCCAAAAACACTGTACCCGACAGCACGAGCATCAATAGTCCAATGCCGAAAACTGACTGACGAAATGGCTCCAGAAAGCGGGAGCGGGGTGTGGGCGGCAAGCCCGTACCAGAGTTAACCGGTTGCTCAACCGACGTAGTAGCTCCGGGTTGCAGATTGAGAATTTGGGTTTCTGTGTTCATAAAAGTACTTTGTGCTTCAAAGTGAAGATGAATCGAACATGCATAATCATTGGTTAATGACTGAGATAAATGTCAGCTACGTTATTGGATTATAAGTCTCCCGGATGGAGGTATCGGGCTATTTACAGATTTTTGATAAAGGCTTCGAGCGCGTTCAAATGGTCAGAAAAAGCCTGTTGCCCGGCTTGTGTGGCCGAGTATGTCGTATTCGGTTTTCGCCCGATAAACTGCTTCTGTGCAGCTATATAGCCCGATTCTTCGAGAGAACGCAGGTGCGTGGCGAGGTTACCATCGGTCAGGCCAAGCAACTCTTTCAGGGCGTTGAAACTCATAAATTCGTTGACCATCAGAACCGACATAATGCTCAGCCGCGCCTTGCTTTCAAAGGCTTTGTTAAATTGAGCCAGCAGATCGGTTTTCATGCGGGAGTACGTTCGTATTTGTAATACATCGCCAGGCCGTAGACGATGTGAAGCACTCCGAAGCCAATAGACCAGGTTAACAGGTTGTAGCCGGGCCAAAACAGCGATACCAGCCCCAGCGCGATTTCACAGTAAGCCAGCGACTCCACATCGCGGAGGGTGTATTTGCTGCCGTTTAGCAGCGCCAT
The DNA here is from genome assembly GCA_031425355.1 of Spirosoma sp. Lineage (GTDB taxonomy): Bacteria > Bacteroidota > Bacteroidia > Cytophagales > Spirosomataceae > Spirosoma. The sequence continues at coordinate 18,284 of JANPJE010000124.1, forward strand.
TCCGTAAAAAATCAGCGTAACGGGGAATGCCAGCCAGATTAAATTGTACTGGAGCAGAGCCAGACAAAACACGCCCCCCGTAGCCAGCGGAACAAGCATGGCCCAGAGTAGCCGCTTCGACGATTGATTCCAGACACTTTGGCCTTGCAGTCGGGCTTTGCGAACGGTGAAGTACGTTCCCGACAGCAGAGCCAATCCCAGGACAACAAGGGCAACGGTCACCAAAAATTGCTCAATGGACGAATGGCTGGCATCGGTGTACGAATCTACCCGGTAGTCACGAACCGGCGTAAATAAGCCCGTCCGTACACGCATGTACACGGTAGCCGCTCCGCATAGGGCAATAATTCCCGCCGAAACGCCCGATAAGCCGCTCAGTGACAGGAATTTGGAAGAACGCTCCATCAGGCTGCGGATTTCCGTCAGCGTTTGCAGGTGTTCGCGGGATTCGGGCATGTTCTAAGAATGAAAGAGTGAATGAACAGTCCGCCGTGGCGGTGAGGGAGCGAAATCAGAACGACGAGATGCAGCAAGTAAGTAAATCACTATCAAGTTGTTAGTTTATTTCTAAAAGGTGTCCGCCGAGGATGATAACGCCCGTAACTACGGCAATGATAGCGAGAATCAGGACAGCACCTGAGGATAAATCCTTGATCGCTTTAATTTGCGGATGCCGACCGGGTGATACGAAATCGCAGAGTTTTTCGATGGCGGTATTGAATGCTTCGGCGGCCCAGACCAGCCCGATTTGCGTCAGGATAATGGCCCATTCCACACGGCTGATACGTAGCAGAAACCCCGCCACCACGACCAGTCCGGCGACGAGCAAATGCACTTTAGCGTTGTTCTCGAACCGAAACAGATCCAGAATTCCCTGTCCGGCAAACCGAAAACTACGCAGCATCTTCTTGGAATCAATCATCCGGCAAATCTATCGCTAAAACAATACCTCTTCTCATGGATCAATGAATTTACGAAAATCAACGGTTGTCTGTCGGCTCACTCTCGTGCTCGACGTACCAGTAAAAAGCGACGTAGAACAGGAATAGCACAAACCCGTAGGCAACGGTCAGTTTAAGGCTTAAATGGTCGTGGTAAGCGCGGGCAATGGCCAGCGTCAGAGCCGATGGGCTTGTCAGTACGTCCCAACTGTTCCACCGCCCAACCCGGCCCAAATAAATACCAAATCCGGACAGAATCTGACTGCTAAAAATCAGCATCCACGTAAGCAGATTACCCGCTATTGGCCGAAGCATCCGGTGGACAATCAGGATGGAATAGAGACCCAGCAGCAAGCCGGTTAGGGCAAAGACAAACAAGGCCATTGTATCGAACCAGAGCAGTGGCTGATCGACATCCCGAATGTGAAACAGGTCCGTAATGATGTACGGTGCATTCGGTAGAAATGCCAGCCAGACTGCCAGTCCAATGACTAACAACCCATTATGTCTAAATCCAGCCAGTCGTAAATCGCGCAGGACCAGCACGACGCCGAGTGGAAACCACGCCAGAAACAGGTTCCAGGTGAGCATGACGAAAAACCACCAGTTGCCCGTTAACAAACCCCTTATCATTACCAGCATGAATCCAGTGACAGTCAAGAGTGCCAGTGCCCGCAAGCCCTTGCCGGGTCGGGCGTCGCGGGGGAGAATCATATCGGACCGGTGAACCGATGGGAGTGGAGTTTGCATTAATAAAGTACTTTGTAGTGCAAAGTAAGTGAATAAAAAGTATGCCTGTCAAGAAAACACCCAAAAAAGTTTTAGAGGTCTATACGAACAGGTTTACTACTCATCTCCAATACGTACTGTTTTAGGGCAAGCCATTTATAGTGAAAAATAATAGCGCTCACAATCAGGATTTTACATAGCTTTAAGCAACACTACTATCGAAAGTTTATATTAGTTTACCATATTATAAATATTGAAAAGATAGTGTTTGTTGCGTCCATTTTTTAGAAACAATAAGTAACTCATGATCGCCTGGAACGCTGATGCCGCCCGCCATCTGCTTGCCCGCTGTCTATTCGGTTATACCCGCAACGACTTAAGCAGGGCATTATCGTATGCGTCAGTAGATGACTTTGTTCGCAAAGAACTCCTCGCTGACCGCCCGCAACCCGCTCCCCCGAACACGTGGGTGACGGAGGGGCCGGTTGCCAACGATCCGATGACGGGCACGCGCTACGCCGAAATGACAACCTGGTGGCTGAAGCAAATGCTGACCGAGGGCGTGTCGATGCGCGAAAAAATGGTGCTTTTCTGGCATAACCATTTCGTGTCGGATCGGGAAAAGGTCAACTACCCACAGCACATGTACCAGCAGAACGCCCTGTTCCGTACCTATGCGTTTGGCGATTTTCGGCAGTTCACGAAGGACGTAACGATTAACCCGGCCATGCTGATTTACCTCGATGGGCGGCAGAATAATAAAAACGCGCCCAACGAGAATTATAGCCGTGAGTTGATGGAACTCTTCACTCTCGGGATTGACAACTACACCGAAACCGATGTAAAACAGGGAGCATTGGCCTTGACGGGCTGGCGCGTAGATGGCCTGAATGCGGTTTTCAACAAAGGCAATTTTGCCGATAAGGATAAAACGTTTCTGGGGAAAACGGGCAATTTTACCTATACCGATATTGTCGATATTATCCTGACGAAAGACGCTGCTGCCGAGTTTATCTGCCGAAAACTGTACAAAGAGTTTGTGTTTTATAAGCCTAACGAGCCATTCGTGAAGCAGATGGCCGCTGAATTTCGGAATGCGAATTACAGCATCCGGGCAGTTTTGCAGTTTCTGCTGACATCCGATGAGTTTTATAAAGCAGATTATCGGGGGGCGAAAATCAAAAGTCCGGTTGAGCTGTCGGTCGGGTCGCTCAAATTTCTCGACATTAGTAAACCCGATTTTGGGTATGTTGCCGACGTATCCCGACTCCTGCAACAGTATTTGTTTCTTCCGCCCGATGTGGCTGGCTGGCCGGGTCAGCGCGACTGGATTAGCTCCAACACGTATCCGGCTCGCGGGGGCTTCTCCGACTCATTAATCAACGGGCGCAAAAGCAATGGCCAGAATCTGTCGTTCAAAGTCGTTCCGCTCGACTACGCCCGGACGTACAAAAACGCCGAAGATGCCGCCCTTTTTGTGAAAGACGTTATCCGTTATATGCTTGTTGTTGGCCCCACGGCCACCAAAGAAAAACTGTTGTTAGATACGCTGCTGGACGGCACGATTGCGGCAAACTGGTCTACCAATACGCCTATGGCAGACCTGCGCATCCAACGATTTCTGAAAGCCCTTATGCGACTGCCGGAGTATCAACTAACGTGAGGAGGAAAGGGAGTAAGGGGAGAAGAGGGAGGACGGAAGAACCTGGCCTGTACCTTTCCTCCCCTTACTTCCTTTCCTCCCTCTTCTCCTTTCATTATGACCCGCAAAGACTTTTTACGACAGGTAAGTTTGCTCACGGGGGGCGTCGCTTTTGGTGTGCAGGGTATGCCCGTTCGGGCCTATGCGCATAACCCGTTTATGTTTGATTTATCCGGTACGAACGGCAATATTCTGGTATTGGTGCAGATGCAGGGCGGTAACGATGGCCTGAATACGGTGGTGCCGTTTGAGAATGACATCTATTACCAGAAACGTCCTAACCTTGCCATTCCGAAGGATAAAGTGCTGAAACTGACGAGCCAGTTGGGACTGAATCCGGCGATGAATGCGTTTAAAGAACTGTATGACAACGCCCAGCTAACGATTGTTGAAAACGTCGGTTATCAATCGCCGAACCGGTCGCACTTTCGGTCAACGGATATCTGGCTGTCGGGTTCTGATGCCAACACGTACGAATATGACGGCTGGATCGGGCGGTATCTAACGCATAAATTCCCGGCTTATCCGGTCACGTTGCCCGAGCAGCCACTGGCCGTTCAGTTGGGGTCGGTAGAGTCGATGCTGTTGCAAAGTGAAGTCGGTTCGATGGGTACGGTGTTCGATAATCCCGACGCATTTTATCAATTAGTGCAGGGCAGCAGTGCCGATACGGCATCTATCCCGAATACGGTAGCGGGCGAAGAACTCAAATTTTTGCAGCAGGTAGCCGCGCAGTCCATCCAATATTCCGACGTCATAAAAAAGAAAGCAGATATTGGGAAAAACGCCGTTCCGTATCCCAACACGAACCTCGGTAAGCAACTCGCCATTGTGGCCGATCTGATTGCCGGCGGGTTGACAACGCCGGTTTACCTGACCACTATCGGCGGGTTCGATACGCACGCGAACCAGGTGGTAGCCAGCAACGCAACGACGGGGCAGCACGCCAATCTGCTGAAAATCGTGGCCGATGCCGTAACAGCATTTACGAAAGATTTGCAGAAACAAAATTTAGGAAACCGGGTCACGGTCATGACATTTTCGGAGTTTGGCCGGCGGGTGAATCAGAACGGTACAACGGGCACCGATCATGGCACGGCGGCTCCGCTGTTCGTCGTCGGAAATCCCGTTCGCGGGGGCGTTGTCGGTACGGCTCCCGACCTGAAAGACCTCGATAGCAGTGGCGATCTGAAGTTCAAAAATGACTTCCGGCAGGTCTATGCCAGCGTATTGCGCGATCACATGGGGGTAGATGCTGCCACGACGCAAACCATTCTGGGCCGTGATTTTGAGACGCTGCCCATTTTCCGCCAGACACCGGCTCTGGAAGTGTCTGAAGGCAGCGTTGCCCTCGGCCAGAACACGCCAAACCCTTTTGCTGATGCTACCGAAATTCAATTCACGCTTAAACAGGCCGGGAATATTCGCCTGACGGTTTATGACATGCAAGGCCGCGAAGTGATGGTACTGCGTAATGGCCGCTTTGACGCAGGCAATTATAACGTACCCGTCAGCGGATCGGGTTTAACCGTCGGGCATTATCTCTACAGCCTGCAAACCGACAGCGGACGGCAGGTGAAACGGATGGTGAAGGTGTAGCAGGGGAGGCGGGAAGGGAGAAAAGGAGGAGGGGGAGGAGGAAAGGGTGTTGCCTCTGTGTTCCTTTTACCTTCTCCCTTCCGTCCCCTTCCTGCTTTCCTCCCTTTTTCATTATCTTTACGAAAAAGCAAAAGGGCAATGGTAGCGGTCGAAAATCTGGCGGAATACCTGCTGGCGCAAATCAAGATGCAGGATGTGGTATGTGTACCGGCTTCGGAAGCCGAGTACCTGGACATTGCTCCCGAATTTCCGGGTAAGCTGGAGTACCACAATGGCGAAATTATAGCAATGAGTTTAGCAACCGCCCTTCACGAGTTAATTTTGTCGTCCATAAACTATCTTTTATTCGCTTATTGTAGAGATAAAGATTTTCTGGTAACCAGTAGTAATGCCGGTTTGCAGATACCGCGTCCGGGCGGAGGTTATTACCAACCCGATCTGATGGTGACACAGGGAGAATGGGTTTTCAAGCAAGGCTCGAACTGCATCATCACAAACCCGTACCTGTTGGTCGAAGTGCTTTCGCCGTCGACGATGAAGTACGATCAGGAATACAAACTGGAATATTATAAAGAATTGCCCAGCCTTAAATACGTTGTCTACGCTGCCCAGAACCGACCCTACCTGTCCATCTACGAACGTACCGACCAGCCCGACGTCTGGCTCAACACCGATTATAAAACCCTCGATAGCATCGCTAAACTTGGTGATCTGTCGTTACCGCTGCGCGAGGTTTACCACAAAATTCAGTATCCAAACCTGTAAGCCGGGCCGCCGTCGCGGTTTCATATAGCCTTACAGGGTTTATCTCAATGAAGCAATTTCAGGAATTACCGCCCCGCCGTCAGGAGCAACTCATGGCGTTTGACCGGCTGCTTACCATCATGGACGAACTGCGCGAGCAGTGCCCCTGGGACCGCAAACAAACGCTGGAGAGTCTGCGTCACCTGACCATCGAAGAAACCTATGAACTTTCCGACGCCATTCTGGAAAATGATCTGCCCGAAATTCGTAAGGAGCTGGGTGACATTCAGTTACATTTGGTTTTCTACGCGAAGATTGCATCGGAAACAGGTCCCGATGCGACTGCCGACGGTGCGACGGATCGCTTCGACATGGCTGACGTACTGAATGGTGTTTGTGATAAACTCATCAGTCGCCATCCGCACATTTATCCTGACGCCAGTGGAAGCAAAGTCATTGCCGAAACCGAGGAGCAGGTGAAAGCCAACTGGGAGCAGCTTAAGCTCAAAGAAGGCAACAAATCAGTGCTGGGCGGGGTGCCGGGGTCGTTGCCCGCGTTGGTGAAAGCTATGCGGATTCAGGAAAAAGCACGGGGTGCCGGATTCGATTGGGATGAGAAAGAGCAGGTTTGGCAGAAAGTGGAGGAGGAAATGCAGGAGTTTAAAGCCGAATTCAACGCTGATACGGACGAACCAATCGACCGGCAACGAGCCGAAGGAGAGTTTGGCGATTTACTGTTCTCGCTCGTCAACTACGCCCGCTTTATCGACATCAATCCTGAAACGGCTCTCGAACGGACAAACAAAAAATTTATCAAACGATTTCAGTACATCGAAGAACAGGCCCGCGCCAACGGTAAAGCCCTGAGCGATATGACGTTGACTGAGATGGACGTGTACTGGAACGAAGCCAAGAGAGATGTATGACGTAGAGTATAGGATGTAATCATGTGGCGTCCTATATCATACACCTCATATCCTATATCCTGAACAAATCATGCGTATCGCTTTTTTGACTGATTTGCACATTGGTGCCGTAGATGAACAGCCCCAGGGGGTTAATGTCCGGCAAAATTTTTTGAACGCTCTTGAATTTCTTGTCGGCCTGAAGCCCGACTGCTTGGTTCTTGGAGGTGACATCTGCTATGCCACCGGCGATCCGGCCATTTACCAGTGGGTAAAGCAACAGGTTGATAAACTGCCTTTTCCGTACTACGTTATTTCGGGGAATCATGATGACCCGACCGTAATGTCCGGAGTGTTTCATAAAGACCATGATCTGAACGACGGAGAACTCTACTACGCGTTGCCGCTGGAGGGTCGTCCTGCCCTGTTTTTAGACTCATCCAAAGGCATATTTTCGGATACGCAGTGGACCTGGTTTCGCGATTATCTGTTGGCTCTGCGCGATAATAACGTCGTGGTGTTTATGCATCACCCGCCCCTGCCTGCCGACGCAGCATTTATGGATCAGAAATACCCGTTCCGGCAGAGCGATAAATTTATGGAACTGGTGCGTGAATTACCGTGTCACGTAACGGTCGTTTGCGGTCATTATCACATCGAGAAAGTAATCCAGCGTGGTAATCTGCTGGTTCTGATAACGCCCTCGACTTTTTATCAATTAAGGCAGGATACCCCCGAATTTGCGGTTGATCATTACGAGATCGGTATTCGTGAAATTAACCTCACTACGCACGGAACCAACAGCACGGTATATTACCTCAGCCCAGAAACAGAGTCTAAATAGCTTGAATAATAGGTAGTTATACGGTTTCCTTTCTTGATTAGAACGTAGTGCTACGTGCCTGAAAATCAGTACTTATACATTGTACTATTTCCGTAGTTATTCGCTATAAAAATGGTCAGTATAAGCCGACTTTTGAGAAGTTTTTACCCTAAATCAACTTCTCAAAATGGAAGCGTCCAAAGAAAGTAAAGGCAGTGAATTTCACGTTGTGCTGAGTGGATTGAAACTCTCCGACAAACTTGAAAACCGTATCGCGTCTGAGATCCAGCGCGTTGTCGCATCGGCTCTGACAGACTATCCTCATCCCGACGATCCAGATGGTGACGATGGTCCGGCAGGAGGGCAGCGCCGTCACGGCACCGGACGGTTCGGGCCTTATGTGACAATCCCCTCCAAAGAATGGTTAGGTCGCTGGATTTTTGCTGTTGGCAAAGATTATCGAGTGAATATCGACATGCTCAACCAACAGGAGAAACTGCTGCAACAGGGACTCCAGCGAGGCTGATGCTAACCGCCAAAACTACCCTATGCCCAAGCTCAACCGCTCAGGAGGGCGCGTTGTTGCTGGGCGTGGTCGGTTCTGACAAGTCCGTACGATTTCTGGCAGAACCTGAGCCAATGACAGCCGAACTGACTGAGGCTGTTGCGGCTGTCGATGCCCCCGAACAGCATTTCCGCTTTGCCAATCGGTGTACTAAGTCGGGTTGCGGCCAGTGGCACGGCGGGCGGTGCGGAGTGATTGATCTGGTCATGTCGTTTAATCAACACCTTACTGAGCCGACAGCCCTACCGTTCTGCGCTATACGGTCACAGTGTCGCTGGCATAAACAGACTGGCCCAACTGCCTGCACCGTTTGTCCGTTTATTGTTACCGACTCGACCAAGACCAGCGAGGAACGGCTCGTGTATATCGACGACCACGCGTTCGTTTAACGGTCGGGAAATTATACGTTTCCCGACCGTTAAGCTGATTACCGCGCCGAATAGTTCGGAGCTTCTTTCTGAATCTGAATATCGTGCGGATGGCTCTCGCGCACACCGGCGGAGGTGATTTTTACAAACTTGGCCTCTTGCAGTGCTGGAATGTCCAGCGCACCGCAGTAGCCCATGCCCGCTTTTAAACCGCCTACCATCTGGTACACAATCTCCGAAACTTTTCCCTTGATGGGCACTCGCCCAACGATTCCTTCGGGCACTAACTTCTTGATGTCATCTTCAGCGTCCTGAAAATAACGGTCTTTTGAGCCGTCTTCCATCGCTTCCACCGACCCCATGCCCCGGTACGTTTTGAACCGCCGACCTTCGTATAGGACCACTTCGCCGGGAGCTTCTTCGGTTCCGGCCAGTAGTGAGCCGATCATAACCGTGCTGGCACCACCCGCGAGGGCTTTGGTAATGTCGCCCGAAAAGCGAATACCACCATCGGCAATAATCGGGACGCCCGTGCCTTGCAACGCTTTCGCCGATTCATACACGGCGGTCAATTGTGGCATTCCGATACCGGCAATGATGCGTGTTGTGCAAATGCTACCCGGTCCAACCCCAACTTTCACCGCATCGGCACCGGCATCGGCTAAGGCTTTGGCCCCTTCGCCCGTTGCTACGTTCCCGGCAATAACCTGGAGCTTAGGGAATTGTTGTTTGATGCCCCGAACGGCATCCAGAACGCCTTTCGAGTGACCATGTGCCGTATCGACGCTGATGACATCAACGCCCGCTTTCACGAGCGCTTCGATACGCCGGTGCAGGTCGGGCGTAACGCCAACGGCTGCTCCCACGCGTAACCGCCCGTGTTCGTCTTTGCAGGCGTTTGGGTGGCTCTTTTTCTTCAGAATATCTTTGTACGTAATCAGCCCAACTAACTGATAGTCATTGTTAACGATGGGCAGTTTCTCGATCCGGTGCTGTTGCAAAATACTCTCGGCTTCTTCGAGGGTGAGTCCTTCGCGGGCTGTGATCAGGTTATTGCGGGTCATGACATCCGTAACAGGTTTTGTCATATCGTTCTGAAAACGCAGGTCGCGGTTAGTCAGAATACCGACTAATTTACTCGACTCGTCGATAACGGGAATACCGCCAATTTTGAACTCGCGCATGATCTTGTGTGCGTCGCCTAAAGTAGACGTTTCAAGCAGCGTAATGGGGTCGAGAATCATCCCACTTTCCGAGCGTTTGACCTTCCGGACCTGATCGGCCTGTTGCTCCACGCTCATGTTTTTGTGAATAATCCCGATGCCACCTTCCTGCGCCATCGCAATAGCCAGTGCCGATTCCGTGACGGTGTCCATAGCCGCCGAAATAAGAGGAATGTTTAACTGGATAGTGCGGGTGAGTTGGGTGACGGTTTGCGTATCGCGTGGAAGAACCTCCGAATAGGCAGGCAGGAGCAGTACGTCGTCGTAGGTGAGAGCTTCGTAAAGAAACTTACTGGTATCTAAGCTCATGAGCAAATAGCAGGTTGTTATTTGCCGGACAAAATTACGGAAAGTTTGTGGATTGTGAAAGGGATAATTGGAGGAATCGTAACACCGGATATCAGTCTCATTCTTTAATTCAACTTTATCCGCATTGTTTTTCCGCCATCGCCAACGCTGAATTCGCAGTCGCTGAATTTCGGTGCCGATAGCATGGGGCGGAAATCATTGCTGAATCCATACGGTTCTTTTGGGATGCCAAACAAACGCGTATCCATCTTTCCATTGCCGTTCTGGTCGTGATAAACCGCAATCGCGTACTCACCCGGTTCAACGGAGAACGTAGTTTGAACGCTGTTGTGAGCGGCATCTATTTTTTTTCCATCCATAGCTTTTCCCGAAGGAAAATCTTTGCCCGGCCGGAACAGCGCGATGTAAACAGCCCCGGTCATCATACGAACATTCTGTATCTCAACGGTTAAACTGGCCTTCTTTAATGAACTCGCGGGCGTTGGGCCGGATAGAAACAGACTGAAAAGGGAAAGCAAATACAACATAGATTGGGTGTTTTTCTAAAAACGGATTTATCTTGCAATTATGATAGCCCAACCGCCCCCCCCGTCCAAACGCTGGATCACCAAATCCTTTCCCGATTCAACGGAGCAGCAGGCCGCTATCGAAATATTGACCAACTCGCTTGGTGTCAGCCCATTTCTGGCCGCTTTGCTGGTACAGCGCGGGGTACATACCTACGACGACGCCCGGACGTTTTTTCGCCCCGAAATCGGCCATCTGCACGATCCGTTCGAGATGAAGGATATGGACCGGGCCATGTTACGGCTGCACACAGCCATGACGCCCGGACAGGAAGAGAAAATTCTTATCTACGGTGATTATGACGTGGACGGAACAACCTCGGTGGCACTGGTTTATGGCTTCTTAAAGAACTATCACGCAAAGATAGATTATTATATTCCTGACCGCTACAAGGAAGGATACGGCATTTCGCAGCAGGGCGTTCACTGGGCGGCCGAGAATGGGTTCACCTTGATTATCGCGCTCGACTGCGGCATCAAATCCATCGACCGCGTAGCCGAAGCGAAGGCTCTTGGTGTCGATTTTATCATTTGTGACCACCACCGCCCCGGCACCGAACTCCCCGACGCAGCGGCTGTGCTGGACCCGAAACGTACTGACTGTCAGTATCCCTACAAAGAATTAAGCGGGTGTGGCGTAGGCTTTAAGTTGCTTCAAGCCTTTTGTCTGGAGAAAGATATTCCGCAACAGGAGGTGTATCCGTACCTCGATCTGGTGGCCGTTAGTATTGCCTCAGACATTGTGCCGCTCACAGGCGAGAACCGGATTTTAGCGTTCTACGGGTTAAAATACCTTAACAACGCACCGCGCACGGGCCTGAAAGCGTTGATTAAAATAGCGGGCTTTTCGCGCGAGTTAGACCTGACAAATCTGGTGTTTGGCTTAGGGCCGCGCATCAATGCCGCCGGACGGATTAATCACGCTAAAGCCGCCGTGCAATTATTGCTGGCCGAATCGGAAGAAGATGCCGACGAATTTGCGATGGCGATCAATAAGCATAACAACAGTCGGCGGGAGTTTGACAGCAGCATGACCGATCAGGCATTGGCTATGATTCGGGATAGCGACGTTCTGCTTCAGGCCAAAAGTACAGTCTTGTTTGACGCTACGTGGCACAAGGGCGTGATTGGTATTGTGGCGTCGCGGTGCATCGAGCATTTTCACCGGCCAACCATTATCCTGACGCAGTCGAACGACAAAGCGGCCGGGTCAGCGCGGTCGGTGCCGGGTTTCGATGTGTATGAAGCCATTGAAGAATGTGCCGATCTGCTGGAGCAGTTTGGCGGGCACACCTTCGCGGCTGGCATGACCATGTCCGTGAACAACATTGACGCTTTCCGGCAGAAGTTTGAAGAAGTGGTTTCACGTACGATAAAAGAAGAGCATCTGACACCTTTAATTGACATTGATTTGCCGCTGGATTTCAGCGAAATCAGCGACAAACTGTACCGGATTGTGCGGCAGATGGGGCCATTCGGACCACACAATATGCAGCCAACGTTCATGACCGACGATGTTTATCTGGTTACTGAACCGGTTATTATGAAAGAAAAGCACTTGAAACTTAATGTGAAGCAGGGCCGTTCGGGGCATTCATTAACGGCTGTTGGTTTCGGGTTCGCGCACGTCGCCGACCAACTCCAGCGCGGCAAACCGTTCTCCATCTGTTATCAGATCGAGCAAAACCACTTCAACGGCACAACGTCGCTTCAGCTAATGCTGAAAGACGTGAAATGTAATTAATGAGTCGGTAAGTTGATAAATCAGTAAGTGGCTGACCGTGCGAAAGCAATACACGTGCGCCAGCCACTTACTGACTTATCAACTTACCGACTTACCCCTTACTTATGATTCTTAGAACTGAAAATTTAATAAAAAAATACGGGTCAAGGTTAGTCAATGATAACGTATCGTATCAGGTTGAGACGGGCGAAATTGTTGGTTTGCTGGGGCCAAACGGAGCCGGAAAAACGACATCATTTTACATGGCCGTTGGTTTGGTAAAACCGAATAGCGGTAAGGTTTTCATCGACGATAAAGATGTTACGGACCTGCCTATGTACAAACGCGCACGGCTTGGGCTGGGTTATCTGGCGCAGGAAGCCTCTATTTTTCGGGACTTGACAGTTGAAGAAAACGTGCTGGCGGTGCTGGAAATGAGCAGTATGCCGAAACGGGATCGAAAAGGTAAAGTAGAAGAGTTACT
>JANPJE010000125.1:0-25311 GCA_031425355.1 Spirosoma sp.
AATAAGTTTTTGGCTAACTGCTGCGTGATGGTTGAGCCACCCCCGTCGCGCCCAAAGCTAATGAGTGCCCGCCCAATGGCACGGGGATCAACGCCACCATGATCGTAGAAACGGGCATCTTCAGTAGCGATCAGGGCGTTAATTAACTGCTTTGGAATGTTCTCATATTTGATGGGCGTCCGGTTTTCGGCGTAGAATTTGCCAATCAATATCCTATCTTGGGAATAGATTTCTGATGCCTGACTGAGCCTGGGATTTCGAAGCTCCTCCACACTCGGCATGGAGCCGGTCAGATACAGAAAGTTGTTGTTGAGAGTAAACACGTAAACGCCCAGTGCCAGAGAGACCCAGAGAAATCCCTTGACCGTTCGTTTAAGAACAGGATAGTACCAGGAATCGGGGTCAATATACTGGTGAACAAACGCGCTAAACTGGTCGCGGTTAGCCCGATACGTACTGACTAAGGAGCTGACGCGCTCTTCACCCGCGACCCGTGTAATCTGGCGACCTACCCCACGCCTGACATCGCCTAATTGTTTCTGACGTTGCCGGATTCGTTGTCGAAATGCGCCAAAAGCGTGCCGAACAGCGCGGAATCGCTCCCTGTATTGACTCATGCGTTAATAGTCGAAGAAGACGTAATTAAATTAAGTTGGCCATGCCCAAAAGCTGCCAACGTGCCCAGTTCCTAACCAGCACACTACTTTCTGCTGAATCGACCGGATTAAATCAGACCCGGTCCATCCAGACCGGGCTTCAAATATAACGCATTTTCGACCGATGTAATATAGAAAAACCGGGCCGCTTGAGCGGCCCGGCTGGTTTTGAACGAATTATTTTTAATCAGGAAATAGAAAATAGGATGAAGAACAAGGCTATTTACTCTATTTCTTTTCAAACTTCATGGCTACGCCGTTCATACAGTAGCGAAGACCCGTAGGTTTGGGGCCATCGTTGAAGACATGGCCCAAATGTCCACCGCACACGCTACAAAGCACTTCCGTACGGACCATACCGTAGGCTTTGTCAGATGCCTCTTTCACTGCATTTTTAGTGATCGGGGCATAAAAGCTCGGCCAGCCCGTGCCGGAATCAAACTTTGTGTCAGACGAAAATAACGGGTTGCGGCATCCTGCGCAATGGAATGTTCCGTGATCGTGAATCTCGTTGAGCGGGCTGGTAAAGGCTCGCTCGGTGCCATGTTCGCGCAGTACGGCGAATTGATCGGCCGTAAGGATTTTCTTCCATTCGGCTGCCGTTTTCACCACACGCCGGGGTGGGTTATCATCTCTCGTAAATGCAAATGCTGTTGCCAGAACAGTTGACAACATGATGAGCAGGATACCTTTCATGTGAGTTCTCGTAATTAAGTTGTTGATTGAGACAAAGTTGCTTTAAAAATGATCGTCTGTTTGTCGGGCAGACGACCAACTGAGCAGATGTAGAGACATAGTTGAGTAGGGCCTGTGATTTTACACACCCAATTACGTACCAAACAGGAAAATAAAGGGCTACGTTCAGGTATTTACCGCAGACAGGGCGAGCAGGGTCGAGAGGGTAGGCGTGGGGCTGCCACCCCGCTTCTCAATCGTTACGGCAAAGGCCTCGGCCTGCGCAACAGGTCGGTTCAGACGCTGAAATAACTGGGCGGTTTCATTTCCGTTAAACACACCGGCATCTACCGGTTTTCCACCCACCATCGACCAAAGCTGGTACTGTTGATTCGACGGGAGTTTGGGCAGCGACTTGATATCGACGCTAATCTGCTTGGTCTGTGTGTTCCAGTACACCAGCATATCGCCATTCGGGGCTTTTTCATTACCACGTAACTGAATAACGCGCATACCGGCACGCTGTAGAACGGCCAGCCGTTCCTGATCCTGAAACTCTCGTTCCCGCAGTTGCCGAAGTTGGGTCTGCATCGTCGAATTCTCCGTGCGGACCGACGCCAGCGTCTTCTGATTTGTCCGTAGCTGTGAAAGCAGAAAAAAGGAGAACAACAGCAACAGTAAGCCCATCGACGCGGCAACAATCCAGGTAACCCGGAACGTTGGCGACGAGGTACGTTCTACCGGCATTGGCCGAACAATTGTTTCCTGAACCGGTTTCTCGAAATCAAGCTGCTTAAGCAACTTAGCTTTTACAGAAATCGGTGGCTCAACACTGTGTAAAAGGGCATAATCTTCAAGTATTTCCGATAGCTGGTCAAGTTCCTGCCGTATGTCCGGATAAATAGAAGACAGGCACTCAACCTCGCGTCGCTCCTGGTCGCTCACCGCCCCCATGACGTAAGATTCTAAGATGCCAGACGCTATGTATTCCGTGACGTTCATGATTTAAAAAGTTGCTTTAGTTCCTGCAAAGCAGCCCGTACCCGGGTCTTCACCGTACCCAGGGGCAGATTCAATTCTTCGGCGGCTTCTTCGTGAGTATATCCCCCAAAGTAAACTAAGTCGATTAGCTGTTTCCGTTCGGGTCTCAATTGGTTCACAACGTCCTTGATACCAATGTGGTCAGGGTTGGGCTGTTCCGTATGATGCTGCCGATCAACAATATGTACGTTCTCTTCATCAGTTCGGATTGCGCCAAAGGGTTGCGTTTTACGGGCACGTAGTGAATCAATGGCTGTATTTCGGGATACATTGAGCATCCAGGTAAATAAACGCCCCTTACTGGCGTCGTAGGCGTCTAAGTTTTTCCAGATTTTAACGAAGATATCCTGAAGGAGGTCGGCGGCCTGGTCATCATCGCGCACGATGCGTAGCACGACACCGTACAGAGCAGGCGAATATTGATCGTAAAGCCACTGGAAAGCCTGCTGATCGCGCTGGGTAAGCTTTTCGATCAGTACGCTTTCCGAAACTAAAGAAGACTGGCGTTTCACGCGGGCGGTGTTAAGTGTGCCAAATATATATAGAATTTCAAAAAATGAACGAATACCGATAGGATAAAGTGAAACGCTTCATGAAAGTCATATCATGCTCGTTGTACAGGCTATACGTCGACAATTCATCTTCTTTGCAGACGGAGTGTTCTCCGTAACTGTAGCATATCAGCGAAAGGCTTCCATACCCGCCTTGGGCATTAGTACACTGCTAACGCCATGAATAACGCCATTCAACTGGCGATTGTCGGGGGAATCGACAGTTGCCGTGCCGCCCTGCTCGTCTGTTAATGTAATGCGCCCGTTCGATTCACTCGCTGTCAACGTAGCACCCGATAAGGTAGTCAATTTTGCTTTCCCGTTACCGGCTTTGATTTGCTGGGCCAGCGCATCGGCTGATACCGAGCCATTGACCACATGATAAGACAGGAGTTGTTTCAGCGCGGCCCGGTTGCTTCCCTCCAGCAACGCACCCTGTGCCGCCGTTGGGAGTTTTTTGAAAGCTGCATTTGCGGGAGCAAAAACTGTGAATGGTCCACCACCCTTGAGCGTTTCCCATAAATCGGCCGATTGCAGCGCGTTTTGCAGGGTCGTGTAATTAGGCGACGACGCGACAAAATCACCAATGCTGGTGTTCCGCGACGTACTGCCTGATTTCACCGCCGGTTCTGCGCTCGATTTAGCGCCCGATACGGCTGCTGCCGCACCAGCATTGGAGTCGGGCGCTCCAGCGTTTTGCCCGGTACTCCCCTGGGTAGCCGACGTTGGCGATGTGGTTGCGTTGCCCGACGCATTCGGATTACTGCCAGCCCCTGTGGGAGCAGTTGTTGCGTTATTGCTATTATAATTCGTTGAGTTGCTGTTATTTATGGAGGTGCCGCTGCTGGTCGAACTTTGCCGGTACTGGGCATCCTGCGAGGACGTATTGGTCGTGGTACTGCCCGCGTTACCACTCTTCTGATTGGTCGTTCGGCTTGTCCGCTTCATAGCCCGCTTCTGCTGACGGGTCATTTTACCCGTGGTCGAGTCGGTGGCGATTGCTCCCTGCGGATACGTGGTTGACGTAGCTGTACCGGTTGGCGTCGTTTGTGCCCAATTAGTCGTGGCTGTCAGCGCGGTTCCCAGCGTGAATAATGATAAAAATAGCTTGATTTTCATAACGTTATAGAAAAGTTAATGGATTAACAAGTTGTCCTGTTTTAACCGTTTTAGTAATAAAAGGTTTGTGGGTGTTCATTGTTTACGCAAAGGCGGGTAGATTTGCCATGTTCACAACAAACCACAAACCAAGTCTATGCAGTCTATTCTTCCGCTACCCACCCAACCCGTAAAGCCCGGCACCAGCACCGGCCAGCAGTTCTGGCAGTCTGATGGGGCTAAAACCATTGACTCCTATTCGCCCGCCGACGGTCAGCTCATTGCCCGCGTGACCGAATCGACGCGCGCCGATTATGACCGTGTTATCGAAACGGCGCAGGCCGCCTTTGCCGAGTGGCGGTTGGTTCCGGCTCCGCGACGGGGTGAAATTGTGCGGCAAATGGGCGAACAGTTTCGCCGGTATAAGCGCGAACTCGGTACGCTTGTGAGTTACGAGATGGGAAAATCATTGCAGGAGGGTTTGGGCGAAGTGCAGGAAATTATCGATATCTGCGATTTCGCCGTGGGGCAGTCACGCCAGTTGTACGGCCTGTCGATGCACTCGGAGCGACCCGCCCACCGCATGATGGAACAGTGGCATCCACTGGGCATTGTCGGCATTATATCCGCTTTTAATTTTCCGGTGGCCGTTTGGTCGTGGAATGCCATGCTGGCCTGGGTTTGTGGCGATGTGTGCGTCTGGAAACCATCCGAAAAAACACCACTGACCGCCTTAGCCTGTCAGCAG
Source organism: Spirosoma sp. (assembly GCA_031425355.1). GTDB lineage: Bacteria > Bacteroidota > Bacteroidia > Cytophagales > Spirosomataceae > Spirosoma. The sequence goes on from JANPJE010000125.1 coordinate 4,770, forward strand.
ATCATCAGCGACGTACTGCGCAACAACGACGTACCCGAAGGCGTATCCTGCCTCATTACGGGCGGTCGTGACACGGGCGAATGGCTCTCCCGCGACCCGCGTGTGGCCCTCGTATCGGCAACGGGCAGCACCCGTATGGGCAAAGCCGTAGCTGAGGCCGTAGCGGGTCGGTTGGGTCGTAGCCTGCTCGAATTGGGCGGCAACAACGCCATCATTGTATCGGAACACGCCGATCTGGATTTGGCGATTCCGGCCATTGTGTTCGGCGCAGTCGGTACAGCTGGGCAACGCTGCACCAGCACCCGCCGGATTATCGTACAGGAAAGCATTTACGACGACGTGAAAAACCGGCTAAAAAAAGCGTACGCGCAGGTTCGTATCGGTAATCCGTTAGATGAGTCGTTCCATGTAGGGCCGGTCATCGACCAGTTGGCTGTTCATAATTATCAGAATGCCGTGACTGAGATTCGGGAGCAGGGCGGTCGGTTTGTCGTTGAGCCAGGGCTGGTTGAGGGATTGGGCTTTGAGTCGGGCTGTTACGTCCGTCCGTGCATTGCCGAAGCCGAAAATCAGTGGCCGGTGGTGCAGCGCGAAACCTTCGCCCCAATCCTTTACCTGCTCAAATACAGTACGTTAGACGACGCTATTGCCCAGCAGAACGGTGTGCCGCAAGGATTATCGTCATCCATTTTTACGCTGAACATCCGCGAAGCCGAGCGGTTCCTATCGGTGGCGGGGTCCGATTGCGGCATTTCCAATGTCAATATTGGCACATCGGGGGCCGAAATTGGTGGCGCGTTTGGCGGTGAAAAAGAAACGGGCGGTGGCCGCGAATCCGGCTCCGACGCCTGGAAAGCCTACATGCGCCGACAAACCAACACCGTCAACTATGGCACAACCATGCCGCTGGCGCAGGGTATTACGTTTGACTTGTGAGATTTTACACAGTCAGGTCTTTGGTAGGTGTAGTCACTGGGGATGTTGAGCATAGTTTTAACTATGTTCGGGTGTTATCCGGTCTCCGACCGGAATTATCAAGCGCCGGTCAGAGACCGGACAACACCCCGACGAAGTTGAAAACTTCGCCGAACTATCTGAGAAAAACTAATCGTTCCGGCGGCCCGGTCAAACAGTTTCTAAACCTTTTACACCCTTCCAGCTTTTATGTACCTCAAAACCGCTCTCATTTGTTTGTCGATAGGGTTAACGCTCAATCTTGCACAAGCGCAAACGCTTAATACACTATCGGCTCAGGAGAAAAAAGAGGGCTGGAAACTGCTGTTCAATGGCCGGAATACGAGCGGCTGGCACACGTATGGCGGTAAACCTGTCGGGTCGGCCTGGCAGATCGAAGATGGCGCACTCAAACTAAACGTACCCAACCGGGTTGGCAACAAAGCCCCGAACGGGGGCGACCTGGTAACAGATGCGGTCGTATCCGGCGATTTTGAATTCAAAGCCGAATGGAAGGTCGAGCGATTTACCAACAGTGGTATCTTTTTCTTTGTACAGGAGGAAGCGCAATACAAAAACATCTACGATACGGGCCTTGAACTTCAGGTACTTGACGACGCCATTTACGAAGGGGCCGATGAAAACAAGCACCGCGCGGGCGATTTTTTCAGCGTTGCTAATGCCCGCGTTCGCGAGATAAAGCCCGTTGGCGGCTGGAACACGGTTCAATTTATCGTGAAGAAAAACAAACTGACCGTCTATCTGAACGGCTTCAGCATACAGGAACACGACCTCGCCGGTGCCGATTGGAAACAACGACTCGCCACCAGCAAACTCAACAACAGCCCCCTCAGCAAAGGACGCTTTGCCGGACGTATTGGCCTACAGGATTGGGGCAGCACCGTCTGGTTCCGGAACGTAAAAATGCGCCCGTTGTGAAATTAGTGGGGTAGTGAAGTGAGTGTAATTAAAGTCAAATTTGGTCTGTCACTGTATTTCTCAATATTCTAAACGTATTGGATAGGCAGATGGATAATCAGTAAGTTTTTAGTATTGTGCACTAAATCCACCTTGCAACATTCTCAAAGACTATCCAATGGAATCAGTTAATTCGAGCGAACAGGAAGACAAAAGATTTTTTGAATCCAGAATTTACGGAAGACTGTACGTATCGAAAAGATTTGAAGGTTTGTTTTCTGGTAAGAAAAAACGATTTGCACATAAAATTACTCAAAGTGAACAACAGGAACGTTTCGTTCGAGAAAAAGGGGAAGTTATATTATCAATAAGTCCTGGAGGAAAGCATCAACTAAAGGCTTTAATTGTCGAAGATGATGACTGGATTGATAGCCTGATTATACAGAATTTCTCGTCAGAGACTGGCAATCCGCATAAAAACGCTTATTCTTTCAGAGGTAATGAAGTACAAAATCTTTATCTTTTTCTAAAGGCATTAAAAGAATTAAATCTGGACAGCGAAGAAGGTCACAAAATTGATGATTCTACATTAAAAAAACTTCTTATTGATAGTGATCAGGCGACAAGAATAGTGATTGAAAATCAGGAATTAATAGCTGATGCTTTGCGAAATAATGTAACCAAGACAGATATTATAGCCTTAGGTTATAGAAAATCGCAGCTTAACATATTTAAACGTTTACTTGAAGATGAAGCTTTTTTCTGTAGCGAGAAAGAGAAAATAAATAAAGGGGATGAAGCGGTATGGCAAAACTTCTTTGAGACTAACACTTGGATTTTAGGTTATGGTTTGGACTATATAATAAATGCACCCCTTAATGACAAAAAATTAGAACAAGTTGTGAGTGGGTACTCGATCAGTTCAAGCGGAAAAAGGGCCGATGCTTTATTAAAAACAAAGGGCATAGTCAATGCTTTATGTTTTTGTGAGATCAAAACGCATAAGACCAAGCTGCTCAAGCAGGTCTCAATTCCTTATAGATCAAGTTGTTGGGCAGTTTCAGAGGAGCTTGCTGGGAGTATTTCTCAATCTCAAAGAACAGTACATCAATCTATATATAATATTAAAACGTGTTTACGGATAACGGATAAGGAGGATAATTTGACAGGAGAAACAGCCTATTTATATACTCCTAAATCCTACGTAATTATTGGTTGTTTAGATGAATTTGTTACAGGTAACGGTGTAAACGAAGCTAAGTATTCCTCTTTTGAAATGTTTAGAAGGAATACACAAAACCCGGAGATTATAACCTTTGATGAGTTGTATGAGAGAGCGTCATATATTGTTAGACACTCTATGTAACGGCATAAGAAGTATATTTTGAACAATGTCATTATCTCTCAATCCGCATGGGGTGGCTGCGGGCGACAGGAAGCAGGCCGCAAGGTCAGCGTTTTCAGCCCAGCCGGGCAGGGGTCTAAATGTGCCTATGGCTCATCAGCCCCTGTAGGCGTTGGGTGCGTGTCCATAAAGTGCTTTTCTGACAAAAAAGGGAATGCCTTGGTACGTTAAGAGTCATTAAACAGCCTCATCAACTCACCGGGCATGAGAGTTGATGAGGCTGGATTACGTAGCTAAACGCCTAAAAATAAAAACAGGCGTCAACTCTTCGGAGCGCCGATCAGCGGCAGCACCAGTTTATACTGATCCCATATTTCCTGAAAAACTTCTACGGTAACATTGTCAGGAAATGAACTGCCCAGAGAGTCCTGAAGGGTTATTTTACTATCTTACAGTGATCGTCGAACCGATCGAACGAAACATAAACCGACAAGCCAATGAAAAGTCTCATTTACATTCTGTTCGTAACGGTTCTCAACACGAATAACGTGGGGAAAACCGGGTTTGGTGGTCACAAGCTGACCGTGCAGGAAGCCGAACGAATTCTGGGAGAACCCTGCCAACTTAAAGAAGATAAGAACTCGTCGGAAAATGGAGGGCATACGTACAAAAGCACGTATGTAGCCAAGTCAAGCGATGAGAAATCGAATAAAATCGTGGCTCTGAATTTTATTTTTGAAAGCTACGGGAACGAGGCCGACGCTAAAAAAACGTTTGACGCATTCAAGGTATCGAATCAAACGGCCGATGGTTTTGAGTCAATGAACAATCTTGGCGATGACGCATTCGTTCACAGCGACAGGAAAAATTTTTATCTGCTTATTGCTCGAAAGGGAAATGAAATGATGCGTATCAAAGTGAATAAAATCACCGCGAAAACCTCTGTAACTGAATTGAAGAAAGTAGCTAATGATCTGATAGTGAGGGTATGAGCAAATGGTTTATCAGTCCGGTTAACTCAGGGCCGGATGATTGATCAGGATCAGCACGGGTGAGTTATGTACCTACTTAATTTTCAGACTGTTGTAGCCGATTAACTGAATGCCTTTCGCCTTTATCATTTCTTTCACGCGCGGATTGGTCCACGTATCCGTTACGCCCTGACGATCCATCGCAACATGCTCATAACCTATGTGATGAATGGCCTGCACTTCGGGCGTGTTGAGGCCGGGGTGATCCACGAAGAGATATGTTTTCCCCGGCTCAAGGCTTTCAAGCATTTTTAGAAAACTCTGAATTTTTTCGTCAGCCGTTTCGTGTGCTCCAGCATAGCCGACATACGTAACGCCCGCTTCCTGAAGATTACTGTCAAAAATAGGAATCTTGTACTCCTGACCCAGTTTTTTGACCAATGCTTTTACGTCATCGTCAAAACCGGTGCAGCCCATATGGCCCGAAAAATGACTGATTCGGGGAATATTTTTTAGAGCAAGCTCAATTTGGGCGCGGAATTCTTTCTCAACCTCGGCCAGCTTCCAGTCGTTTTCAACAACAGACCGTTTCGGATAGTCCTTGTTCGGGCGGAGCATGGGGTAAAAATACCCGTCGGCATCCCGCAAACTGGGGCAGTCGGAGAGGGGCCGCCATTTGATATTGTCCCACTCGCTGGTCAGGGTTAAATGAATTCCTACGTCCACATTCGGCATTTGTTTAAGAAATTCAACCGCTTCGGGAAACCAGGGTGACGGAACCAACACTTCAATAGCGGTTTCTAAGCCCTCCTGATAGCATTTTCTAATGGCTTCATTACCCGCGTGGGAATACCCCATATCGTCGCCCCGAACAATTAATCGGGGTGGCGTCGACTGGGCATGGGTCGGAACTGCCAGACAGCAGAGAATAATTGCCAGCGCGGGCAAACAGGTTGAGTTCATAGCAGAGCAACTTCGTGACGGAAATAAGCAAATACGGCCTGTTCCTTACTCAACGAAGTGCGTTCAATCGCTACTCAAGCCGTACCCACATGGTGCCGGATAGCGTATCTCCGGGATTTAAAATGGTTAATCCATCGCCATTGTTAAAGGCATCGACATTAGCCGTGAGTGGTTCGATGGCAACACTGTCGCGACGTACCGGCGTGTAGCAAACTAAATAATTTAGCTTTCCCGCCCCGGTCTGCTGCCCAACAATCAGCCGAACGCCCGTATTGAGCGATGTCAGTACGGTTTCGGCGAAGGAATCAGAATCGCTTGCCGGTCTGGTTGGCTCAATAGCGAAGGCTGTATCTAACTGCCTGTCTTTGAGGTGAATCGTATCTGCGTTTTCAACCGGATCCAGCCCGATCGGAAGCATTTTATCATCCAGCTTAACCGCCGACCGGCGTGGCAATGACAAACTCATGTCCTCAACCGGCTCGTTGGAAAGGGTGAAATACGGATGCCATCCAAACGCTGCCGGGCAACGTACCGGGCCAGTATTCAGGGCTGAATAGGTTATCCGGAGGGCACACATACGGTCGTTGTCGGGGTTGGTTCCGTTGGGCAATGAATTGGCCTGTACGAGTTCATACGTAACCGTTAATTTAAAAGGAAACGGATAGCCAACTGTGTCGCCGGTGTAGTTGTAGCTCAATACCAACTGGGCATGAGTGGACGTAACATCCTGACTTACAACGGAGAATGCGCGCCCATGCACAAAGCCATGCATCGCATTATCGCGGTTGGCCTCATTCATCTTCAAGGCGTAGTCTTCGCCATCAAATTGATATACGCCGTGCCGAATGCGACTCGGAAACGGATAGAGCAGCGCACTGGCATATGTCTCATCGACAATCAATGCCTGGGGTGATTCGGGAGCCTGAATGAGCGCAAACAGATGCTCACCTTTTCGCAGGACTAATCGCCGGAGAATAGCCCCATATTCGGGGATCACCGTAATAAACTCACCCGTTTCCGGGTGTTCGAGTACGTATTCGGTAAGCGGGTCGGTTCCAGTGGGCAGGACACCAAAGGAATGAGTTGTTATCTGAAAAGGCATGATTCAAAAGAAGCAGGTTGTTGGAAGGATAAGCCTTGCCATGGGTTTATTGTTTTGCTTTTTGAGGTAACGTAACGCACGAATCAGCGAATTCTCCCCTCACATCTCGCCTTCAACGCCTAAGCCAAACAGGGCGAAATCGTATCGTACGGGATCGTTTGGGTCGAATTGTCGTAGATTTTCTGTTAATTCCAGAGCGGCTTTCCAGTCGGTTTGTGGGCGGGTCAGCAAGCCCAACTGCCGGGCTACCCGGTTCACGTGAACGTCAATCGGTATGATTAACTGGCTGGGCTGTAGCTGTTTCCAGAGACCAAAATCAACGCCCCCGCCAACTGCGTTGCGATCATCGTGCCGCACCATCCACCGCAGAAACATCAGGAGACGCTTGCACGACGAATTGCGCGCGGGCGTGGCAATGTGTTTGCGCGTTCGTTCCGGAAAGAAGTCGGTCAGGCCGCAAAAACGGTCGTGAAATGTAATGAGAGCTTGTTCGACTGAAAACACCGGGCTGAAGCCCGGTGCAGGTAAGTCTGGCTCAAATGCATCAATTGCACCGGGCTTCAGCCCGGTGTTCTCTATTGAGTCCGGTAAAAACGCATCTTCCAGAGACTCATGTTGCTGATAATACTGTCGGAAGAAATGCAGAAAATAGAGCGCGTCGGTGGCATTGAATGTGCGGTGTTTGAAGGTCATAAACCGCTTTAAATCACTTTCCTGATGATTGCGGATAAAGTCGTAGGGCGCACCGTCCATGAGGTCGACCAATTCGGTGGCTTTCCGTAAAATGACCGGCCGTTGACCCCAGGCCAGTACAGCCGCCCAGAACCCCATGATTTCAATATCCTGTTTCCGGCTGAACCGGTGCGGAATGCTAATGGGGTCGCGCTCAATAAATGAAGGCCGATTGTATTGATCGGCCTTCGTATCTAAAAAGTCTTTTACTGAAGAATAATTTTTAGACATCAATTCATCACTAGTACGCCAGCCCGGTGGAACGCCAGCCCGGTCATCATTCATTACTTACTTTTTCCGCCACTGACTACCCACGCCAGTCCTCTGGAAACGCCTGAGAATGCGGCTAATACCGTAGATATAATAAAAGTGAAGACCGCGATGAACGGGTAAGCCAGAGTGAACATGATATTGAATGTCAGGTAGCCCGGTGAGGCTTTCATTTGCTCGTCTCGTTCGCGATGACGCCGGGCAATCCGCTCTTCTTTCGTTTCCATAAATCAGTTATCGAACAATGTAACTTACCTCAGCTCGAAAACGCCGATCCTCGGGTGAAAGTTTCGCGAAAGCCTGGGTCGAAAGCTTAATCAGAATTTTGTCGTTGACACCCGTGTTGGGCAATCGGCCAATCACTTTTACCCAGATACTCTGGTTATTAAACTCATTTCGGACCTGTACCAACGTACCGATCGGGGCCGTGCGGTGCAACGCGAGGTATTTGCCCGAACCATCGTTGCCCTCAATCATTTCGGCTACACCGCTGCTCGACATCCGCCGACCGCGCGTTGGCATCGGCGCATCATTGCCGGGTCGGGGCGATTCAACTTCGACCTCCGCAACCTTATCGACCGGCTTATCGGCAGGTTTGGTACTGGTCCGATTCTCCGGCTCGGTGGGCTTAGGGCTGACCGGTGCCGACGGAACATCCGCTCGTCGGTCGGGTTTTGATTCGGCGGGCGTCGATGAGCGGGGTTCGGTAACGCGCGGCTCGGATGGCGGCACCGGAGCGGGCGGACGGACCGCATCGGCGTCGCTACGTTGGGTGGGCGTATCGGCTGGTTTCGGGGTTGGCGCAGGCGACGGTGACGAGGGCATACGGGCCTGATAGGCCTTCTCAGAAACGATAAGTGCCTGACCGATAAGCACATTGTTACCGGGTAAGTTGTTCCATTTGCGCAGGTCGGCCTGCGACACCCCGTATTGGCTGGCTAAACTGTACAACGTTTGCCGGGGTTCAACGACGTGAATACCCGCCCGTGCCGGATCGTCCGTTTTTCGGGCATCCTGAGTGTCAGACTTCTCGGCTTTTGCTGGCTTTTCGATGGCTTTCTCCGCCACTTTTGCCTCACGTTTCTCTTCTTTTGCTTTCTGCCGAATGGCTTTGTCGATGGTTTTTTCGGCTTTTTTGTCCAACGCACCATCGGGAATCGGAACCCTGACTAATTCGCCATACTTCACGGCTACGTTCATAGCGGGATTAGCCGCTTTGATATCGGCAACGGAGCGGCCATATCGCCGGGCAATGCCGTAGAGAGTCTGGCCTTCGTCGACGCGGTGCAAAATAAATCGTTTACCGTCTTTTTTCTCGACACCCACCGAGTCGGCAACCATTGTCCGAACGGGTGTGTCTGGGTAAGCGTAAGCGGTGTGAACCAATAAAAGACCGCTAATTATACGTAAAGCGGAATGAACAGGAGATTTTTTCATGGGTTGTAATCAGCCGGGAATTGACAGACAAGTGCGTCCGGTGGTCAACACTATAAACGGCTTGTAGCGTAAAATTAACGTAAAAATACGGCTGTTTGCATCAGAAATAGCTCATTGATTCTGCGGTTGCCCAACGTAAATGGGTGAGACGGATCGACTTAATGACGCTAAAACAGTAGCGAACGTATCATTCTCTGCTGTTAAAAAAGCTTAATCAAGAACCACATGAACACAAGCGGGCGTTTGAAGTTAAACAAAGAATGGGTTTAGCTTTACGGCCAGCGAAATTTGAGCCGCCAAATCCATTCATAAATTACCGTTTGAACGTATGCAAAATTATTCGATACTCTGGGCCGACGATGAGATTGATCTCCTGAAACCCCATATTCTGTTTTTGAAAAACAAAGGATACGACGTAACGCCCGTCAATAGCGGAGCCGACGCGCTCGATCAGGTTGAGCAGGTTAATTACGATGTTGTGTTTCTGGATGAGATGATGCCCGGCATGACAGGCCTTGAAACGCTTGCGCAGATCAAGCAGATGCGGCCTAATTTGCCCGTCGTGATGATTACCAAGAGTGAGGAAGAGCATATTATGGAAGAAGCTATCGGCTCTAAAATTGCCGATTACCTCATCAAACCGCTCAATCCGAATCAAATTTTGCTGTCGGTAAAGAAGATTCTCGATAACAAACGGCTTGTTACGGAGCGTACCAACATCGGTTACCAGCAGGAATTTCGCAACATTTCTATGCAGTACAATGACCGCATGGATTTCAACGAGTGGGTCGATGTGTATAAAAAACTCATTTATTGGGAGTTAGAACTCGATACGTCGCAGGATAAGAGCATGTCCGAAGTGATGAACATGCAGAAAAGCGAGGCCAACTCAGAATTCTGCAAGTACGTGATCGACAATTACGAAGAATGGCTGAACGAACCGAAATCGGAAAGTCCCATTATGTCGCACCAACTGATGCGTAAAAAGGTGTTCCCGCTGCTTGAGCAGGGTGGGGCCGGGGTGGCGTCGGGCGGATCTCCGCTGTTTTTCATCTTAGTCGATAACCTTCGCTACGATCAGTGGAAAGTGATCGAGCCACTCTTGTCCGAGTATTTTACGGTCGAAGAGGAGTCATCCTATTATTCGATCCTGCCAACAACAACCGGGTTTGCCCGTAACGCCATTTTTTCGGGCATGATGCCCAGCGAAATGGAACGCAAACACCCCGATTTATGGGTCAATGATGACAGTGAAGATGAGGGATTAAATAACCATGAAGACGAATTTCTGCGTCGGCAACTTGACCAAAGCCGCCTGAACATCAAAATGTCGTACCACAAAATCCTGAATGTCAATCAGGGGAAATCGCTGGTCGACAACTTCAACAACCTGTTGCAGAATCAGTTAAACGTAGTGGTTTATAACTTTGTGGATATGCTGTCGCACGCTCGCACGGACATGGCCATGATTAAAGAACTGGCTCCCGATGAATCGGCGTATCGTTCCATTACCCGGTCTTGGTTCCTGCATTCGCCCCTGCTGGAGTTTATTCAGAAAATTGCGGCTAAAGGCGGTCGGCTGATTATCACAACCGATCACGGCATGATTCGCGTGCAGAAACCTGCCAAAATTGTCGGCTATCGCGAAACGAATACGAACCTTCGCTACAAGCAGGGCAAGAATTTGGGCTTCGACGATAATCATCTGTTTGTGGGTCGCAAACCGGAGCGGTTGTTTCTGCCGAAGCCGCACGTATCAACGGCTTATGTGTTTACACTGGAGGATTATTTCTTTGCATACCCGAACAATTACAATTACTACGTCAACCACTACCGCAATACGTTCCAGCACGGGGGCGTCTCGCTGGAGGAGATGATTATTCCGTTTGCTTATCTGAAAGCGAAATAATTGGGGTAGGAAAGGGAAGAGAGGGAGGAAAGGAACGCAGAAGCAACCCTTTCCTCCCTCTCTTCCCTTTCCTACTTTTTTTGCTAATACGTGGCAAAAATATCTTCCATCATGTAGGCGTGGGTGCCCAACCATTTGGCCGTACCGTCTAATTGCGTAAGCTCGATGGTCATGTCATTTCGAAAATCGCTCAGGCAATATTTACTGATGGCCTGCTCGATGGTACTCATAATAAACGCGGCTGCTTTTGTCAGCACACCGTCGACAATAATTATTTCGGGATTGAACAGGCTAATGGCAATGGCCAGCCCTTTACCCAACTGAAAGCCGGTTTCATGCAGTATGTCAATGGCATACGAATCGCCCTGGTGTGCTGCATTGATGAGATCGTCGATGTCGATTTTCTCAACGTGATCGTGGAAACTGGCTAACTTAGACACCTGCCCCGCCAGAATATCACGTCGTACGCGCCGTACCAGTGCCGACGCCGAGGTTACCGTATTGAGGCAGCCGATTTTGCCACAGTAGCATAATTCGCCTTCCGGATCAACCTGAATATGCCCCAGTTCGCCCGCAAAGCCGCTGGTTCCCTTAAAAACCTCGCCGTTGACAATAATTCCCAGCCCAACACCCCAGTCGATGTTGATAGCCAATGCCTGTTTTTTACCTTGCGCTCCGCCAAACCGGCTTTCACCCAGAACCGTTGCCTTCGTGTCGTTTATGAGATAAACCGGTTTGCCAAACTGCTGTGAGAACCATTGTATAAGCGATTCGTCCGTATCGTGCAGATTCCGATACGTCAGATTCAGGCCGCGACGGGCGTCGATCAGGCCAGGCATCGACATGCCTATTGCAATCAGATTGGCCGGGTCAATACCAGAATCAGCCAGTGCTTTACTATAATGATCCGCCAGTGATGAAAGAAATGTTGGGTTGTTGCCTAAACGCAGATCATAGTCGCCACGAAAAATCACGTTTCGCTGAATATCCATAAACAGGATTTTCGTATCGTGCGTAGTGATATCCAAAACGGCTACATAATTCTGCTTTGTATTCAATGCAAACAGCACAGGCCGCCGACCATTGCTGCCAGAGGCAGTTCCTATAGGAACAACCCATTGATTGTCAATTAGTTCGTCGACTAAATTTGTCACCGATGGCACACTGCTGTGCAACACGCGGGTTAAATAAGCTAATGTACAAGTACCTTCTGCATACAGGTGCGCCAATACGTTCCGTTGTTTCTGGCTTTTTTTGTAATCGACGACCGATTGCTGAGCCGGTGGCTCTTCCTCCAAAATCATAGCTGTAGATAGAAAAACGATAGTTGTAATGAATAACAATGAACGACTACTGAATTTTTAAGTTCCAAAGTATTTTTCCTGACATAAATACTTATCAGTCATAAAGGCACGTGCGACGTAATAAGGATGTAGTTATTAAATATAATAAAAAACTTTAATCGTATAGTTAAATTTTTTTATTAAAATTGCACAAATTATAATCAGGTTGTGTGTTGCCGCTCTATCTTATTTTACCTTTTAATAAAATAGATGGCATTGTCAGAACTTGTTATAGTGGAAGTTTAGAGTTCTTCATAGGTTAGTAGTGCGAAAGGCGGAGCTGTTTTACGGCTCCGTCGCTTTTTCTCTGAGCGCATTCATTTGGTAAACAGTGAAGATTCGGGTAAAATCCGTGCTGATCAATCCACAGAACACATGTCAGCTACTTAGATATCACTCGAGATCAGGCAAAATAAATTATAAGGATAAAAATGAGTTAACAATGGCCTTATTCGAGTTATAGTTTAGGGTAAATTCAGTATATATTTGGGTAATAATACGTTAGCTTAATTGGGTAGTTTCCGCTTCGGGCTACCGGCGCTTCATCCGGAATCAGTTGTAATCCAGTCTGTTGTTAGTATCTCTCTTTTTTCACTACTATGAAAAAACACGTACTTATTTTCAAAATTTTGATCCTTACCCTCTTAACATCGCTCGGTTTCGCACAGAGCGTTGAGGTGAAAGGACGTGTATCGGGCGAAGGAGGAACGCCCATTTACGGGGCCAACGTGGTGGTCAAGGGAAGTCGTCAGGGAGCGATTTCCGACGAAAAAGGCGATTATCGGATTCAGGTTCCCAAAGGCTCGACCCTCACAGTCAGTTTCATCGGCTACGTTGCCAAAGACGTTATTGTTGGCAACAGCTCGGTAATCAACGTATCGCTTGCTCCGCAGTCGTCGGTGCTGGACGAAGTGGTGGTAACGGCGCTGGGTATCAAGAAAGAGAAAAAAGCACTTGGCTACTCCGTAACGGAAGTGAAAGGCGAAGAGCTGACGCAGGCCCGAACGGTCAATTTAGCCAACTCGCTTCAGGGGCGCGTGGCCGGTTTGAACATCGCCAATACAGCGACGGGTGCGGGTGGCTCGGCCCGGATTATTATTCGTGGAAACGGCTCAATTTCCGGTAACAACCAACCGCTTATTGTTGTGGACGGCACACCGATCAACAACGATAATTTAGGCTCCGCCGGGATGTGGGGCGGTGGCGACAGTGGCGATGGTATTTCCAGCCTCAACCCTGACGAAATTGAAACCATCACCGTGCTGAAAGGAGCGACCGCTTCGGCTCTTTACGGGTCACGGGCGTCGAACGGGGTTATTCTGGTAACAACCAAAGGCGGAAAAGCCAACCGGGGCATCGGCGTCGAAATCAACAGCAATTTTGTTGGCGAAAGTCTGCTCATTCCTACTTACAAAGATTATCAGTATGAATATGGCGCGGGCAATAACGGCATCAAACCGACCACCATTGCCGAAGCCCTGACATCGAATAGCTGGGGTAGCCGATTGGATGGCAGCAGTGCTATTCAGTTTGATGGCGTATCGCGGCCTTACTCGGCGGTTCGGGATAATCAGCAGAATTTTTACCGCGTGGGCAGTACGTTCACGAACTCGGTGGCGCTTACCGGAGCGACCGAAACCATGACGTACCGACTGTCGATGAATGACCTGAATAACAAATCGGTTATTCCGAACAGCGGTCTTCGCCGGAACAACTTTGCCTTGAATGTCAATGCGAATCTGGGCAAAAACCTCTCCATCGTTACCAACGTCAAGTATATTCTGGAGCGTACCAATAACCGGCCCCGCCTGTCCGATTCGCCCGGTAGTGCTACGTATGCGATCAATGCCATGCCCACCTCGCTGGGGATAGCGGCCCTGGAAGCAAACCGGTATAATGCAGACGGTTCCGAGAAAACGTGGTCGGATAATATCTACATCCAAAATCCCTATATCGCGGCCTACGACTGGCGTCAGGAAGACAAAAAGGGTCGGATTATTGGCGTTATCGAACCTCGTTTCAACTTCACCGACTGGCTGTTTGTGCGGGGTCGTCTGGGCTTCGATAACTTCAATTACCGGAACCTTAGTATTACTCCGTATGGCACGCCGTTTCAGCCACGGGGCGGTATGAACGTTGCCAACCGCAATTTTACGGAAACCAACACGGAACTGTTGCTGGGCGTCAACCGGAAATTTGGCGATACATTTGGTATCAACGCCCTGTTTGGCGGAAACCTGATGCGGCAGGTGTATCAGAATTCAAACTACGGCGGTAATAACTTCAATATTCCATTCTTCTACGACATTTCGAACATCGACCCGGCCGCGCGTAACTCCAGCGAAAACTACATCGAGAAACGGATCAACTCCGTGTACGGGTCCGCCGAATTCTCGTATAAAAATTACCTGTTCATAACGGCTACGGCACGTAACGACTGGTTCTCTACGCTCGCTGCCGGTAACAACAGTATTCTCTATCCGTCGGTGGGTGGCAGCTTTGTCCTTTCAGAAGCCGTTAAGATGCCAAAGGCAATCAACTTCTTAAAACTGAGAGGCTCATGGGCGCAGGCCGGGGGCGATACCGATCCGTATAACCTGTCGCTGTACTACGGTTTGGCGGGTGCTCACTTAGGTGCTCCGCTGGCGCAAATCAACGGCGACCGGGTGCCAAATTCCAATCTTCAGCCGCTAACCTCGACAACTTCGGAAGTTGGTTTTGACGCCCGCCTGTTCAACAATAAACTCGGCATCGACTTTGCGTTATATACCCGCAAAACGACCAACGATATTGTGGGCGCGACGATTTCCAATACGTCGGGCTACAACAGCGCACTGTTTAATGTCGGCCAGATTTCCAATAGAGGAATCGAACTGTTGCTGACGTACCGGGTTGCGGGCAACAAGGACTTCAACTGGGACGCTTCCTTTAATATGGGCTACAACCAAAGCGAAGTGGTTAGTCTGTATGGCGATCTGAAAACGCTGCGTGTTGACGAAAACCGGACCCGGATTGCCTATATCCACCAGGACGTTGGCCTTCCCTACAGCCAGGTGAAAGGATTTACCTACAAGCGCAGCCCGACCGGAGCTATCGTGTATGACTCGCAAGGCTATCCCATGCAGGGCGATCTGGTGAATTTCGGAACGGGCGTGGCACCGACCACACTTGGTTTCAACAACGCGTTTCGATACAAAGGTATTGGCGTTAGTTTCCTGATTGATGGTAAGTTTGGCGGAGTGATTTACTCCGGTACGAACGCTTATGCCAATCGCCGGGGCTTGCTCAATACCACGCTGGAAGGACGCGAGACGGGTATTGTTGGCGTGGGCGTGAACGAAAAAGGCGAACCCAATGCCGTGAAAGTTCCGGCGCAACAGTATTATGAACGCCTGTTCAACATTGCCGATCCGTTCGTGTACAGTGCCGACTTCCTCAAACTCCGCCAGGTCATTATCGACTACACGATTCCGGCGCGTGTGTTTGGCAAATCGCCAATTAAAGGCGCGTCGATCTCGCTCGTTGGCCGCAACTTGGCCATCCTGATGAAGAGTACGCCAAACATCGATCCCGAGTCGACTTACAACAACTCCAACGCGCAGGGACTTGAGCTGGCAGGCGTACCACCTACCCGCACCGTAGGGGTTAACTTGAATCTGAAATTCTAACTCACCGGCTGATAGTCAATCTTTTAACGAAACTTACTATGTTACGCAAGTTATTAGTTATCACTACGCTGCTAGTTTCTCTCGGAGCCTGTACGGAAGACTTTGAGAAAATCAACGTCAATCCGAACACTCCTGCAGCCGTACCTATAGATTATCTGTTATCGCAATCGACCCTGTACATTCCGGGTTCGGCGGGCGATCCGGGCTACAAATCCTGGCGGGCCAATTTTATTTATGCCTCCACGGTCATCCAGCAAATGTCGTCCATCGAAGTTGGGTTTTATCGGGGAACGGTGTATACATATCAGGGTGATTTGAGCGAGGCCTATTTTGTGAATTCCTATCCGAATTCAATCAAGAATCTTGTGAACCTGATTGTACTGGCTAAAGCCGATCCGAAAAATGTAAATATCCTCTCGATGGCCCGCATCCTGCGCGTTGTTGAGATGGCGATTCTCACGGACCTCTACGGCGACGTACCATACACCGAAGCAGGTCTGGGATTCCTGAACGGCATTTTTTCGCCTAAATACGATGCACAGAAGGACATTTACGCCGACATGCTGAAAGAATTAGATGAAGCGGGGAAGGCCTTTAACGCAGCATCTTACATTCCAAAAACCGCCGATTTCCTGTATGCCGGTGATCTGGATAAATGGAAAAAAGCGGCCAATTCGTTGATGCTGCGTTTGGCCATGCGGATGCAAAAAGTTGATGCTGCGGCTGCGCAAACCTGGGCTAAAAAAGCCATCGACGGGGGCATTATGGCCAGCAACGATGATACGTTTGCCATTAAATTCTCGAATACGGGCGCGGGCACTAACTCCAACGCCAACTCTTGGAATTTAGGAACGGGCCGGGGCATTGCCGCCGGTAATAACATTCAATGGGCCAAAACATTCATTGATGCCATGAAAACCCGCAAAGACCCGCGCTTGACGGTGATCTCGGCTCTGAAAAACGGCGACCGGGCTATCGCGAAACAGCGCGGGGTTCCATCCGGAACGGACGCTACAGGCCTGAAATCGCTTGACGAAACCAACCTTGATAATTACTCGCGGGTAGCCCCGAACATGTACGCGCTCGAAAATCCGTTCTTCATCATGACCCATGCCGAAGCACGTTTGCTAAAAGCCGAAGCCATTGAACGGGGTTGGGCAACCGGAACGGCTAAAACGGAATTCGATGCCGGGCAGGCGGCTGGCGTCAGGCAGTTGGCTTCCTATTCAGGCGTAGTTGCCGATGCGGACGTAGCGACTTATGCAGCCGCGAATCCGTATCCGGCTGGTGCGCTGGATGCGAAAATGAACGCCATTCATACCGAAATGTGGTTGGTTACCGGCTCAACACTTAACCATATTGAAGGCTGGTCGAACTGGCGCAGAACGGGTTATCCGGTGTTGACTCCAGTGAACTATCCCGGCAATGAAACCAACGGCCAGATTCCTCGTCGGTTGCGGTATCCGCAGGGCGAAGCGGGCATAAATCCGAATATCCAGGAAGCTGTTACGCGTCAGGGACCGGATTTGTTTACGACCCGCATCTGGTGGGATAAGTAAATAAGTGTTAAGTAGTAAGTGATAAGTCGTTAAGTCAGGCTATCGACATGCAAAAGCTTATGACTAAATAATTTACCACTTACTACTGAAATTGAGAAAAATGCCTTCAATGCTGGAGGCATTTTTCGTGTTATCTTAGTGGATTGTAGCGTCTGTCAATCATCGTAACGCATGAAGTTGATTCGTTTTTTAGTGCTGATTTCTCTGTTAGCGGGTTGCAAAAAGAATTCGTCAGATTCGGTTTTTACCCGGCTTGATTCCGATCATACGCACATTGATTTTATCAATACGATTCAGGAAACAGAAAAAGATAACGTTCTCAACTACGAATATTTCTACAATGGCGGGGGAGTAGCAGCCGCCGATTTCAACAACGACGGCCTGACGGATTTGTACTTTACCGCCAATCAGGGATCAGATAAACTGTACCTGAACGAAGGAAAACTATCGTTCAAAGACATCACTGCGGAAACCGGAGTACGCTGGAACGGCGAGTGGAAAACCGGCGTGACCATCGTCGATATCAATAACGATGGCTGGCAGGATATATACGTATCGGTTTCGGCCAACATTGATAAACCGGAACTGCGCAAACACAAACTTTACGTCAATAATAAAAGTCTCCGGGACGGACATCCAACGTTTACCGACCGGGCCGCTGAGTATGGACTTGATTTGATAACGTATGCCACACAGGCGGCTTTCTTTGATTATGACAACGATGGCGATTTAGACGTTTACCTGCTCAATCACAACGTAAAGGATTTCAAACGCTTCGATGCCGACGCCATCCATGCCATGCGTGATTCGCTGGCGGGACATCGACTGATGCGTAATGAAGGGCCCAACAGAAAATTTGTGGATGTAAGCGTTCAGGCAGGTATCAAAGGGAACCCGATTGGCTTTGGTTTAGGTATTCACACGGCCGATTTAAACAACGACGGCTGGTTAGACCTGTACATTTCCAACGATTATCTGGAAGAGGATTATCTGTATCTGAATAACAAAAACGGCACGTTTACCGACGTAGTAAAACAGGCGACGGGACACGTCAGCTACTTTTCAATGGGCAATGACGTGGGCGATATCAACAATGATTTGCTGCCTGATATTGTCACGATGGATATGCTGCCCGAAGATAACAAACGGCAGAAACTGTTGTTCGGCCCGGATAAATATGAAGCGTACCTGTCGATGCTCCGCAATGGATTTCACCCCGAAACCATGCGGAATATGTTGCAGATAAATGTAGGGAATAAGGAGGAACGGGAGGGAGGAAAGGGAAATACGAGCGGTAACTTTTTCCCTTCGTCCCGCTCCATCCCTGTGTTTGCTGAAATCGGGCAATTGGCGGGTATATCGAGTACCGACTGGAGCTGGTCGGCGCTGTTGGCCGATTACGACAACGACGGATTCAACGACCTGTTCGTAACTAATGGCTACCTGCGCGACTATACGAACAACGACTTCGTGAAATATTACGCCGATCAGGGCCAGCAAAAAAAGCAGAGCGTTATGGAAGTCATCAGCCAGATGCCATCGACAAAAACACTGAACTATATCTTCCGAAATGAGCAGAATCTGACGTTTTCCAACAAACAAACGGACTGGGGATTCGATACGCCGGTCATCTCGAACGGGGCCGTTTATGCCGATTTAGACAACGACGGTGATCTGGAAATTGTGACCAATAATATTAATGACAAAGCCCATGTCTATCAAAATCAAACTGCCGAAAAATCGGGAAATACGTACATCAACATTGCGCTGAATCCCAAGCCGGCGGGCCTGTCGGCAACGGGTACAAAAGTATATGCGTACAGTGGCACGTTGAAGCAATACCAGCAATATACGCCGACGCACGGTTTCCAGAGTAGCATGATGATTCCAATGCATTTCGGATTGGGCAAGAACCAAGTGATTGATAGTTTGGTCGTTATCTGGCAAAATGGTAGGGTGCAGAAACTCCGGAACGTAGCGGTTAATCAAAAACTCACGATCAATTACACTGCGTCGTCGGTTAATGTGCCCGCTCTCAAACCTACGATTCCGTTGTTTACCGCGACAAATACGCTCGATTTTGTCCATAAACAACTCCCGCTTAATGATTTCAGCCGCCAGCTTTTGTTGCCCCACATGTACTCATATGCAGGGCCACGCCTGACAAAAGGAGATGTCAATAAAGATGGTCTGGACGATCTGTATATTGGGGGTGGGAAAGGACAGGCGGGTGAGTTGTTTATTCAAATGAAAGGCGGGCGGTTCCTGAAAAAAGAACAGGCAGCCTTTAAGCAGGACGCGCTCTGCACCGATACCGATGCTACTTTTTTAGATGCCGACAGCGATGGTGACCTGGATTTATACGTAACGAGTGGGGGATATGAGTATTTGCCGAATGACCTGTTGCTCCAGAATCGGCTGTATCTAAACAACGGCAAAGGAAATTTTACGAAAGATGTTAATCGGCTGGATATCAATGATTATGCCGGTAATGCCGTTGAAAAAATTGACTTCGACAACGATGGTGACCTGGATTTATTTGTCTGCGGGTCCGTTACGCCGGGGCAGTACCCGCGTTATCAGTCGAGCCGCCTGTATCGAAACGACAAGGGTAAATTCACGCCCATAAACAGCCCGGTGTTCAATGGGTTAGGGCTGCTGACCGATGCCTGCGTAGTCGATTTTAACAACGATGGATTCGATGATATCGTGGCCGTTGGCGAGTGGACACCCGTTATCCGGTTGCAAAATGAGAACGGTGTTTTCAAGCGCGTTCATGACGAACTCGACCAGACAACCGGTTTCTGGCAAAGCGTTATGGGCGATGATTTTGACGGCGACGGCGACATTGATCTGATTGTTGGAAACTACGGATTGAACTGTCATTTCAAAGCCTCGCCTACCCAGCCGCTTACGATGCTGACCGACGATTTCGACCGCAACGGTACAATCGACCCGATTATTTGCTACTATATTCAGGGGAAAAACTACCCGGCCTACAGCCGCGACGAACTGCTCGATCAACTGGCCCCGCTCCGAAAAAAATATACTTCCTACGCCATTTATTCGGACGCGACCACCGACGATGTGCTGAATGAACTGGCCGCAAAATCATCTGAAAAATCGACCATTACTGAATTGTCAACGCTTTATTTGGTAAACGACAAAGGCCATTTCGAGCGTAGAGAATTGCCCATTCAGGCACAGTTCGCACCCGTGTACGCCATC
Organism: Spirosoma sp.; assembly: GCA_031425355.1. Classification (GTDB taxonomy): domain Bacteria; phylum Bacteroidota; class Bacteroidia; order Cytophagales; family Spirosomataceae; genus Spirosoma. The sequence goes on from JANPJE010000125.1 coordinate 25,169, forward strand.
GTAACACAAGATCTGAATGGTGACGGATTTAAGGACGTAGTATTGGCCGGAAACCAAACGCACGGGCGGGTGCGAACGGGAAATATCGATGCCAATTATGGGGAGGTTTTTCTGAACGACCGAAAAGGCAGTTTTACGTATCT
>JANPJE010000126.1:0-6278 GCA_031425355.1 Spirosoma sp.
CCCGTTACGGGCTGCTGGAGGAGGTTTTCTAAGGCCAGCCGGGATTTAAGCAAATCGGCGGGTTCAAACGTAGTATGAAAATACCCGTGCGAAGCAATTTCGTGTTTTTGCGCTAAACTACGAATCAGATCGGGTTCGTGAAGCGCGTAGTTAGCCGTTGTAAACAGCGTTGTTTGGGCGCCAACCGCATCGAATCGTGCGGCAAGGGCCGTTAATCCCCGCGTCGAAACGGCAATTTGCTCACTCATCGGAATCGGGTGGCCGAACTCAACAGCGGTATCAAACTCTTCTACGTCAACGGTAAATAGAATATATTTTCCTTCTCGCCGGGGGCTCGCCATATTATTTCACTCTCCTCAATCTCGCTCGTATCGCCGACAATGTAAGCGGGTCGGCCTTTGACTTCAACGAACGTTTTGCCCAAATATACGCCGATAATACCGATCATGATGAACTGCACACCGCCAATCAGCACCAGAAGTACCACCAGTGTTGTCCAGCCGGAAACCGTTGCATTCGTGAAAAAATACTCATACGTGGCTTCGGCACCAAACAGCAAGGCGAACAGAGACATCCCGAAACCAAGCAACACCGACAGATACAGGGGTTTGGTTGAGAACGACGTAATGCCCATTGCGGCCAGTTGGAGCATCTTATTGAACGAATACTTAGACCGACCGGCATAGCGGGCGGCTGGTTCGTAGAGAATTCGACACTGGCGGAACCCCACCCACGAAATGGCCCCGCGCAGAAACAGATCATTTTCTTTAAACTGCTTCAGCGTGTTGACTACCTTCCGGTCGAGTAACCGGAAATCGGCCGCGCCATCTTCAATCTCCAAATTGGAAACACTCCGAAGCATCTTATAGAAGTACTTAGACGTAGTGCGCTTAAACCACGACAGGGTCGGGTCGGCGGCCCGAACCGTGTAAACGACTTCGTAGCCTTCGCGCCATTTATCAATCAGTGTCGGAATCAATTCGGGCGGGTGCTGAAGGTCGGCATCGAGACAGATAACTGCATCGCCCCGGGCGTTGTCATAACCGGCACGGAGAGCCATCTGGTGGCCAAAATTTCGCGAAAACGATAAGAACCGCACAACGGGATACGCCTGACTCAACTGCCGCAGCACGTGGCGCGTTTGGTCGGAGCTACCATCATCAACAATGAGAATTTCATAGGAGTCGTACCGGGCCATAACGGTCATCAGCCGATGAACCAGTACGGATAAATTCTCTTCTTCGTTAAAGGCGGGTACGACCAAACTAATCATACCGGGAAAGGATCTCATGGGTTAGTATACTAAGGGCCGTTACAGACAGCCTATTAAAAAAATCTGCGGCTAAATTAAGTATAATTACCTACTTATTTCCTAAGCAAAATTAAAAGTTAACTGTGAAGGGGCGTAACGATACGCTGATACCCCTAAAACTCTACCGATTAGCAGATTTACACTCTTAAACTACGAAACAAGTTTACGATTATCGATGGAATCAACCACACATAATGAAACTTGAAGCAATTTCTAAACGAGTTTTACGGTGGGGCTTTGCCCAATCAAATCAGACAATACTCAAACAGAGTCACGACTGATCTTATCCTGGACCCTCATCTCAGTCGGCCGGTTGCACTAAGGAGAGACGGGCAGCTTCGAGGTCCAGTTCCTGTTCCATTTTTCGGAGGATGTCCCCATCCAGCAAACTGCTTTGGCGTTGTTCGGTAAGCACCGTTCGCTCAACCGAAAGCAACTCCAACTGAAGCCCGACAAGCTGCTGATAAAGTTTGTCGGGACGCTCAGACGCACTCGTATCCCGAAGCATTCCATTGAGTTCGTTGATGCGCAGTTCGTACATATTTTTGACGTAATTCAGCACATCGTCATGCACCGACCCCACCGAATGATTGGCTTCGAGATGAGTAATTACCTGTTGCGCCATTTTTTGTCGTAACCGACGTTCTTCCTGTTTTTCGTCAATCGACTCGCGCACCTTCAACTCGTCAATCAGCACGGGCAGGGTCAATCCCTGCAACACTAATGTGCAGAGTATCACGCCGAACGTAATGAACAGAATCAGGTCGCGGGCCGGAAAAGGCTGCCCATTAGTGAGCGTGAGGGGCAGGGCCAGCGCACCCGCCAGCGATACCACGCCCCGCATACCGGCCCAACTCACCACCGCGACCTGTTGCCAGGCGGGTTTTGTTTCCCGTTTCCGAATACGCCGACTCAGCCAGCGGGGCAGGTAAGCTCCCGGAAAAACCCAGATTATACGGCACACAATCGCCACGGCACTAAACAGCAGCGCATACGTAACGGCCTGGGGCAGCGTGTACCCATTCAGGTTGGCAACAATCATGGGCAGTTGCAATCCGATCAGAATAAATACCAGCCCGTTGAGCAAAAAGATCACGATCTCCCAAACCGAATTGGTCTGCAGCCGACTTTGGTAGGTAAACATCTCCGCGCTGCGGGCCGACAGTAGCAAGCCGGTCGTTACTACCGCCAGAACGCCCGACAGATGCAGTTCTTCAGCAATCAGGTAGGCGCTATACGGTGTCAGCAGCGTCAGGGCGGTATTGGTAACGGTATCTTTCGCGATGGCTTTGTGTACCCGAATCATAATCCAGCCAATCACCAATCCAAGGGCTACGCTGGCTAATGCAATACCAACAAACTGAAGCCCGGCCTCCCACAACACAAACTGATTCGTCAGAATGGCGATTAAACCATAGCGATAAATAATCAGGCTGGTCGCGTCATTTATCAGACTTTCGCCCTCCAGCACCGTAGAAATGCGTTTTGGCACGTTCAGGCCCTGCATAACCGACGAAGCAGCCACAGCATCGGGTGGGGCAATGATAGCACCGAGCAGATAGCCTTGTGCCAGCGAAAAACCGGGAATAATCAGGTGAGCAATAAGCGCGACAACCGTGGACGTGAACAGCACCAGCCCGACGGCCAGCAACGACACCGACCGGCTGTACAGTTTCAGTTCGACGTTGTCGATTTGCCAGGCGGCAGCGTAGAGCAGCGGGGGCAGAAAGATCAGGAAAACGGCATCGGGCGATAAACTGACTGGTGGCAAGCCGGGTATCCAGCCGATCAGCAAACCAACAATAACCAGCAGAATCGGATACGACATCCGAATCCGACGGGCCACAACGGCCAGCAGTGTTGTCAGGCCAAGCAAACCCGTCACAATTTCAATTGGATGCATTGAGTGAACAGAAAGAGGGTTGATTCGGGTTACCGAAGAAGTGCAGACAAATTAGCAATAACTTTGTTAGCCAACCCGGTTGTTACCCACTTATCCACAAACTTATCCACCATGAACACGACCAATCGCCGTCTTTTCAATCGCTCCCCGAAAGAGAGTAAATTAGTTGAACAGGAGGTAGGGCGCAACGACATCGGTTTTGGGACTAAATTAACCGATTCCCAGTCGCGGCTTGTCAATCAGGACGGTACGTTTAATATTACCCGCATCAACGGTACGTTGTGGGATCGGCTGAACATCTATAACCGGCTCATTACGATGGGCTGGGTGCAGTTTTTAAGTTGGCTGCTGGTGTTTTACCTAACCGCGAACACCGTATTTGCCTGTATTTATATGCTCGCCGGGGCGGATACCCTGACGAGTACGAAAACGTTGTATGGCCCCTTCTGGAAATGCTTTTTTTTTAGTTCGCAAACGCTGACTACGGTTGGCTACGGCCATATTTCGCCGGATAGTTTCCTGACCAGTTCCATTGCCGCTTTCGAGTCGATGATGGGCCTGCTTGCCTTCGCGCTGGCAACGGGGCTACTTTACGGACGATTTTCGCGTCCGGTTGCCCACATTCGATTCTCGAAATCATCGGTATTCGCACCTTACCTGGATGTCAATGCCTGGATGTTTCGGATCATCAATACCCGCGCAAATCAACTGATTAATTTAGACGTAACCGTAACCATGTCGCGCTTAGAACCCAAAGCCGATGGTACGCTGTTCCGGAAATATTACGGCCTCAATCTGGAGCGGAACAAAGTAGCGTTCTTTCCGACAAACTGGACACTGGTTCACCCCATAACGGACGAAAGCCCATTGTATGGCTGCACACCTGATGACCTCGAAAAATCGGATACGGAGTTTTTGGTTTCTTTACAAGCCTTAGACGATACGTTCGTTCAGATGGTCCATACGCGATTCTCCTACCGTTTCGATGAAGTTCGCTGGGGCCATAAATTCCGACCAATGTTTGATGGAAGCCAACAGGCAGTCGTGAAACTGGACTTAGATAAACTTGACGAAACGGACGAAGTTTCGTTGAATTGAAACCCGTATTGATGCTCAGTTTGTCGTTGGTGGTTTGTTGTTAGTTGACGCGTCAGCTAATAACAAACCACCAACGACTTAAACCATAAACCGTTCACCCTTATCGTGATTTTACCTCCTTTTTTGCGCCCCGGCGATACGGTTGGCGTGGTCGCTCCGGCCAGTTGGTTTCCGTATGCTGAACTGGCCGAGGGGATGCGTATTCTGCGCGAAGACTGGCAACTCACTGTTATTGAGGGCGATAGTCTGCACGCCGTCGATGGTCCGTTTGCCGGTTCTGACGATCTCCGCCGAACCGATCTTCAACGGCTGTTCGACAATCCAACCGTGCGGGCGGTGTTTGCGGCTCGCGGGGGTTACGGCTGCTACCGCATTGCCGACGACCTGGATTTATCGGGTATGCGAGCCAGTCCGAAATGGCTGGTAGGCTTCAGCGACGTAACGGTACTCCTGAACTTGTTCCACAAACACGATATTGTCAGCCTGCACGGGCTAATGCCCCGGCAATTTGGCGATCCCGACAGGGCTGCATCGTTGGAGTCGCTTCGACAGTGGCTCTTCGGTGAGTTTCCCGATCATTACGCCGTGCCGGGCCACTTGCTCAACCGGAACGGGCAAGCCGCCGGGCCGCTTGTTGGCGGAAACCTGACGCTACTCGTTAACTCAATAGGAACGCCTTCAGACATTGATTTCGAGGGGAAAATCCTGTTTATTGAAGATGTTGGCGAAACGCTTTTCTCGCTCGACCGGATGATGACGCAACTTCGGCGGGCCGGTCGGCTGGAAAAGCTGGCTGGCTTAGTTGTTGGGCAGTTTACGGACATGCGCGACAATGTTTCGCTGCCCTTTAGCAAAGACGCATTCGGAATTATTGCCGATGCCATTTCGGAGTATACTTATCCTATTGTGTTCAATTTTCCGGCGGGGCACGTTGAGTTTAACCTGACTCTACCCATCGGCAAAACGGTTGAGTTGGTGGTGCAGAAAAAAACCGCACGAGTTAACTTTTAGGAATACAAGCAACACCGGACTGAAGCGGCAGCGGCCGTCCGACCAGCGCAAGTGATTTATGCAGTGAATGATGACTTACGCGGAACGGCCGCTGCCGCTTTAGTCCGGTGCTGCAATTTTACTCTTTACCTACAACCTCACATGTCCTTCGCTACGTCTGTCATCTGGATTACCGGCGCGTCATCAGGAATTGGCGAAGCGATTGCTCTTGAACTCAGCAAAACCGGAAACGTGAAACTGGTGCTCTCGGCCCGACGCACAGATGAATTACAGCGGGTAGCGACGAAAACAGGTCTACCGGAATCCGACGTATTGGTGTTGCCAATGGACATGAGCGATCTGGACAGCTTACCCGCCCATGTCGAAACGGTACGTCAGCGGTTTGGCCGTATCGACTACGTATTTCAAAATGCGGGCATTACCCAGCGTAGCACCGTTATCGACACCGAACTATCTGTCTATAAACGCATTATGGACGTAAATTTTTTTGGTGTCGTCGCGCTCACAAAAGCGGTATTGTCATTAATGCTTGCTCAGGGCAGCGGTCATTTTGTGGTAACGAGCAGCGTTGCTGGGAAGTTAGCTACGAAGCAGCGATCCGGTTACTGCGCCAGCAAGCACGCCCTGCATGGTTTTTTCGATGCGCTCCGGGCAGAGACGTATGACGCCGGTTTGCGGGTAACGCTGGTTTGTTCCGGCTACATCCAAACGGCTATTTCGCTCAACGCCCTGAGTGCCGATGGAAATAAGTACGGTGTAATGGACGAAAATCAGGCCAAAGGCATGACTCCCGACGACTTTGCCCGGCGGTTGCTGCGAGCCGTTTCTCAGGAAAAAGAGGAAGTAAATATTGGCGGTAGTGAGGTTTACGGAATCTATCTCAAGCGTTTTCTGCCGGGGTTACTGTCCCGTATTGTGCGCAACCGAAAAGGAAGTTAGATTTAACCACAGAGG
>JANPJE010000127.1:0-3861 GCA_031425355.1 Spirosoma sp.
CCACAGCCCCACGCAAGCTTGCATTCACATGTGCACAGGCACGGGGAAATTGAAAATTGCTACAGACGTAACTCTGCAATCTAGCATGGCCGGATTTTATCCGTCAAGAAAGGGTGTGGAGAAGGCGGAACCCCGCACGTCCTTTCTGCTCGAAGAGCGCCCACGATCAGCATGTGCCCGCTCGATGCGCATAGTGAAGGCCACATGGCATCCCGCCCTGGAGGAGAGAGAACGGGTGAGGCAAAACCTTGCTTGACAAACCGTGAGGCGGATCCTACCATGATGCCCGTCCGGCTCTGACAGTACGAGGTCAGGGCTTTTTTTTCGAGTTTGAGCAGGGAGAGAAGGAGCGTCGGCAGGGAACAATGGCCAATCTCGTCATCATCGGTAGCCAATGGGGCGACGAAGGAAAAGGGAAGATTGTGGACGTACTGGCGCCACAGTATCAGGTTGTTGCCCGTTTTCAGGGTGGTCCCAACGCTGGTCACACGCTCGAATTCAACGGGTTCAAGCACGTGCTGCACCAGATTCCGTCCGGGATTTTCCGGGATGATATTCTCAATATCATTGGCAATGGCGTTGTGCTTGATCCCATTGTGTTCAAAAAGGAAATTGACGGACTGGCTAAATACAACCTTGCGCTAACGCAAAATTTACAGATTTCCCGCAAAGCGTCGATTATTATTCCAACCCACCGGCTCCTCGATGCGGCTTATGAGCAGGCCAAAGGAGCATCGAAAATTGGTTCAACGCTGCGGGGTATCGGCCCAACGTATCAGGACAAAGTAGCGCGTCAGGGTTTGCGGGTGGGGGATATTTTGTCGCCTAATTTCGCCGAAAAATACAGCAAACTGGTAGCTATTCATAAAGTCATTCTGGAGCAGAATAATTTCGATTATGCATCGGTGCTGCCCCAGTCCGAAGCCGAGTTTTTCGGCGCAGTCGAGTTCATGAAGCAATTTCAGCTAACGGATAGCGAATATGCGGTGAACGAAGCGATCCAGTCGGGGAAGAAAGTTCTGGCTGAAGGTGCCCAGGGTTCACTGCTCGATATTGACTTCGGTTCGTATCCGTTTGTTACGTCGTCGAGCACAATGGCCGCCGGTGCCTGCACCGGTTTGGGTGTGGCTCCCGGCAAGATTGGCGAAGTCTTTGGTATTTTCAAAGCCTATTGCACCCGCGTGGGCAGCGGCCCCTTCCCTACTGAACTCTCCGACGAAGTGGGAGAACTTATCCGCAAAGAAGGTCGTGAATTTGGCGCAACAACGGGTCGTCCGCGCCGGTGCGGCTGGCTCGATTTACCGGCCCTGAAATACGCTATTATGATTAATGGCGTGACCCAGTTGGTGATGATGAAAGTGGACGTACTGAATAATTTCGAGGAGATTCAGATTTGCACGCATTACCAACTCGCTGACGGGACACTCACTGAGCAGATGCCCTACGACCTGTGCGACACGGCTGTAACGCCAATTTACAAATCGTTTAAAGGCTGGCAAACCGACCTGACCAACATCCGGTCGTTCGATGACATGCCCGCCGAACTGGCAACGTACGTTCACTATCTGGAAGATGTACTTGGGATACCCATTAGTTTTATCTCGACCAGCCCCGACCGCGAAGCCATCATTCATCGGCAGGCGGTAGCTGCCTGATAGTTTAGATTCTTAACCTAAAAACCATGCCCTGGTCGTCATTGATCAGGGCATGGTTGTTTTACAGCACGCTGTAAAATGAATTTCATGTTAAGGATACAGCATTGTAATACCCACTATATGAAGCCAATATTACCATACTATTGCGATTACGTAAAATGACCGCAACAGGGCAGTCAGAGCGAGTATGAACAGGTAATTTTGAGCTATAATCAATCAAACGCAGTCGCTACGTTTCCCACTGCGATCATGGCTACGTTGGCACATACTTCTTCATTAGCTTTCCTTCTGAAGAGGCTTATTGATGGGATTCAGTAGATTTCAACGAAATCTCAATTACCTATAAATCAGCGTTAAACGAATTACTTGTATGGCAAAACGACCGATTATTTTTTACGGATTTAGTGCGCTTCTCTTCCTCTCGCTGCTGGCAGGCTGTCATCGAAAAAACAACTCGGCCCAAACAACCGAGGAAGCCGATGTATACAAAAAAATGGCTGCTACCCGTGTCAATCTACCCAACGGCTGGTCACTCACGCCCTCCGGACGTAGCCTTGAACTGGACGATTTGCCACTGAATCTGGTGGTGTCACCATCCAAAAAATATGTAGCCGTTACCAACAATGGGCAGAGCACGCAGAGCATAACCCTGATCGATGCCGGCACGGAGAAAATCCTCGATACCGCGAAGGTTGGAAAATCATATCTGGGTCTGGCCTTTAGTGCGGACGAAACGCGTCTGTACGCATCGGGGGGCAACGATAACAAAATTCTGGTTTATAGAATTGACAATCAGCAACTGGTTCCCGACGAGCCAATTGTACTGGGCAAACCCTGGCCCACCAAAATCTCCCCGACGGGCCTGTGCGTCGACGATGCCAAAAACCGGCTCTATATCGTTACCAAAGAGGACAGTTCCTTATACATTGCAGATACAAAAACCCGGCAAGTTCTGCGTAAAGTAAATATCGGAGCGGCTGCTTACGCCTGTCTGTTATCGCCGGATAAAAACGAACTTTTCGTTTCGCTCTGGGGCGGTGCCAGTGTGCTGGTTATTGATGTGAACGAGCCAAAAATAGTGGCTAAAATTGCCACCAATAAAAACCCAAATGACCTGCTCTTAACCCGTGATGGCAAGTATCTGTTTGTTGCCAACGGAAACGACAATACCGTCGCGTTGATTGACGTAGCGAAACGTCAGGTTGTTGAAACGTTGACGGCGTCGCTTTTCCCCGATGCGCCGGTAGGCACAACGCCAAACGGCCTGGCCTTGAGCGACGATGAAAATACGCTCTACATCGCCAATGCCGATAATAACTGCTTAGCCGTATTTGATGTGACGCGCAAAGGCCGCAGTCAATCCAGCGGATTTATTCCGACGGGCTGGTATCCAACGGCGGTAAAAGTCATTGGGACCAAATTATTTGTTACCAACGGAAAGGGATTTTCCTCGAAAGCCAATCCGAAAGGCCCGAACCCGGTACGAACACGAACACCCCAACAAGTAGGTCCTAATCCGCAGGCGAATCCGGGGCCGGTTCAGTACATTGCCGGACTGTTCAAAGGAACTCTCTCGATCATCGATATACCGGACAAGGACGTTTTAGCTGCTTACTCGCGGCTGGTGTACGCCAATACGCCCTACACAAAAAGCAAAGAACAACAGGCAGAAGGAGAAGCGGGCAACCCGATTCCGATGCGCGTGGGTGGTAACGGCTCATCGTCACGGTCGCCCATAAAATATGTGTTTTATATCATCAAGGAAAACCGCACCTACGACCAGATTCTGGGCGATATGAAGGAAGGGAACGGCGACCCTGCCTTATGTCTGTTCCCCCAGAAAGTAACCCCAAATCAACACGCGCTGGCGAGTGAATTTGTGCTGCTCGATAATTTTTATGTCGATGCCGAAGTCAGTGCCGATGGACACAACTGGTCGTCTGCTGCTTACGCTAACGATTATGTCGAGAAAAACTGGGTTACAAGCTACGGTGGACGGGGTGGTACGTATGATTACGAAGGTCAGAAAGAAATTGCTCATCCGCGCGACGGCTTCATCTGGGATCATTGTGTGCGGGCGGGCATATCGTTTCGCAGTTACGGCTGGTTTGCCGACATGGAAAAGCCAAATATCAAAACGCTGGAAGGCAAATACTGCCCTACCTTCAAAGGCTATAATTTAGGGTATCTGGATACGAAGCGAGAG
>JANPJE010000128.1:0-59319 GCA_031425355.1 Spirosoma sp.
CAGCATAATGGAAACGGTTGAGTTTTTCTTCGACACAACATCTTTTTTGGCAACCTTCCGAAGTTGATCGGGCGCGAACGGATTCTGGGAAATGGAGTAACTGGTTTTGTCCTCATTCACCAACCGCCCCAACACCGATTGACCGTTTTTCAACGTGAAAATGGTTGACGCGTACTGATCCGAAACGGCTTTGTCGGGGTGAATAATCGCTTCCAGCATGTCTTTGTTGGAGAAACGCGTTCCGAGTTGAGTGAGGTCGGGACCAATATCTCCACCTTGTCCGCCCATCGAGTGGCAGCGGCTGCACAGAATGGCCGAGTAGATTTTTTTGCCGGTATCGAAATTTCGGCCTGCCAGCCCACCATCCACGACGATCAGTGCACTGTCTAATTCCCACCGCCGACCGGGACCTTTGGGCGAGAAATCGCTGGCGATATCATTACCGGACTTGGTCAGCAAATCACCCCCCGATAGTTTGTCATACTGAGCGAACTGTTCTTTCGGTACTTTATCCAAAGCCAGCTTCCGGGCTTTGTCGATGAAGCCAATGTAGCTCCGGCCACCCTGATAATTAAATGCATTAGCGAACCATTTGAAATAGCGATCCCGCAGAGCCGGTGTCCAGCCGGTTTTTGCGCTGCTCAACATGGTAGCGTAGTAGGTTTGCTGAGCAGGTGGAAGTTTCTCGAGCATTTTGGCGATGTCCAGACCGTATTGCGGATTACGCAATATCAGATCGCTCGACGCCGTAACTGTTTCGCCCCCCACCGGGCCGGTTCCATCTTCGTTCTTTTTATCCAGCAAAGTCAATGTTTTTTCGATAACGCCCGGCGCATCCAGAGAGATCAGCATTTTGCTGTAGGCCCGGTTCAGCACCGCTGACTTAGCCGGATAGCGCGGATTCAGGTAAGCGATCACGTTCGTTTTCTCAGCGGCTTCGGGCATTCCCATGCGCGTGAAAACCAGTTCGATGGCACGTAACACATCCAGTTCCGGTTGCTCCGCAAGTTTGTCGAGCTTTATGTTCAGCAGCGACTTCAACATGGCACTTTTCTGACTCTTGTCTCCATGGTGAGCCAGCGCGTACATTGCCTGCGTTAGTCGTTGCGGGTCTGTTTCGGCTAAGGCTTTCGCCTGCCATTGGGCAACGGGCTGATGTTCAACGGCTATGCGGGCCGCATAGCGAACAAACCGATCCGGGTGGTTCAGGTACGGCCAGGCCGCGTCAACGGCGCCCGCCATCGGCTCGCCGTGATACTGCTCTAACTTAGTACGTATCTGGTGCTCGGCAGTTGGCGCGGGCGTTTGAGTAGCGGGGGCAATGGATTCGGTGCCGGTATACGTAATTCGATACAGGTCGGACTCCAACCGACGCCCACCCGTCAGGAAATACATCGAGCCGTCAGGCCCAATCAATCCGTCGGTCAGCGGCAGCGGTGAGCCTGAAATAAACTCCTCGGCAGTGGCTTTGTACGATGCGCCCTGTGGTTGCAGATGAACCGAGTAAATAATACCAAAACTCCAGTCGAAGGCATAAATGGCTTTCTGGTATTTCTGCGGAAACCGCGAATTCCGTCCGGCAAAAACGCCCGTTGGCGAGCCTTGACCCATGTTCAATACGGCGGGCAGGCAATCGCCAAAAGCGGGCGACCAGTTACTGGCAGCCGTGCGCCAGCCGAATTCAGCCCCACTGGTGATGTGGCAAATGCGGGTTGGTTTGTACCAGGGCAAGCCAAAATCCCATTCCATATCGGAGTCATACCCGAATATATCCCCGGCATCGTTGAAGGCAAAGTCGAACGTATTGCGAAAGCCACCCCCGACAAATTCCCATTTCTGCCCGTCGGGGTCCGTTTTAGCCAGCCAGCCGCCCGGTGCATTCCGGTCGGTAGCGTGACCACGCGGGTCTTTGATGGCCGGAAACAGATTATCTTCCTGCCAAACCGGTGGCAGTCGATAGGCGTCCATTTTCGGTACGTCGGTAAAGTTGCCGCACATGACATACAGCGATTGCTTATCAGGTGAGAGCACAATGCTGTGCGGCCCGTGTTCGCCCTCGCCTTTCAGCGACTTGAGCAGGGTTATTTTTTCGTACTGGTCGTCACCGTCCATATCCTGCAACCGATACAGGCCGCTGCCTTTGTCAAACTTTTTATCTCTTGAATCAACCCGGTGATTCACCATTACGTATAAGCTGTTGAAGGCATATAATAAGCCCTGTGCGTAGCCCATTCCAACGGTGGTGTCGCCCGGCTGAACGTTACCAACTTTCAGTTTTTCTATTTTGGGTTGCTGTGTGCCGGAGCCAACGGGCGGCAACTCCAGCCGATACAGAAATCCATATTGATCGGAGGTGATCATCCGGCCTTTGTCATCGAAGGTCATAGCCACCCAGGAGCCTTGTTTATTATCCGAAGGGCTATACAGGTGCTCTGCTGTGAAACCGGGCAGCAGTTTCAGTTTGTCAGTTTTCGGGTTGTCGGCCTTTGTCGTTATGGCGGGAACGCCACGCATATTGACCCAGGAGGCTCCAATCAGAAGCAGGGCCGAAGCGATAAGCAGCAACCGGGCTGGTTTGTAGGTAAAGAACATAATTCTATTGAGTAAGTAAGTTGGTATCAAGCCTTTGCTGGCGAATTATAAGCACTTGTTGAACTGGTTTTGTTTCTTGTATAAAGCATGGGCACGGGTCAATATACCGGTATGTTGTTGGTCGATTGGTTTAGAGAAAGAAGCAGAGCCGATTCGATTCTGCTTCTCTGTACTCAGAATTACCAACCTAATTGTTACAAAAAAACCAGTAATGAATTAAATGGCTTGTTGCCAGACTGATCAGCGAATCAGAAGTTAGGCGTTAGTGCTGCTTCGACGGCTGGAAGCGGATAATACTCGTCCAAATTAGTGAATGCGTTTGGCGGAGGAACAGCTCCTTTCGGGAAATAATAGTCCAGCGGGTTGGCTTTCACGCGGGCACCATACGCCGATATGACCTCCTTAACCCGGCCCGTTCTGACCAGATCATACCAGCGTTTGTTTTCAAACGCCAGTTCAACCCGACGCTCCTGATAGATAGCCGCCCGCATATCTGCCTGCGACGTTGCCTTGGTGGGTTCCAGACCGGCCCGTGCCCGCACCTGATTGAGGTGGATGGCTGCATCTGCGGTTTTGCCCTGCTCGGCGAGTGCTTCGGCCAGAAACAGCAACACTTCGGCGTAGCGATAAACGGGGAGGTTATTCCCTGTGTTGTTGTGTAACGAGTGCGGCTTAGCGAACTTCTTAATGTACGGATACACCTTGTTTTCGCGCAGACTCTGGCTCAGCGTAACGTACCCGATAGAAATATCTTTCCGCTTGTCGCCAGCTTCATAAGCTGCAATCATGTCGGGCGTTGGAATATTTTCACCTTCACCAGATATAGCCTGCGGGTTCGACGTACCGGTGATGGGGGCTAATTCGGCGGCCGTGATCGGCGTGGGCAAAACCTGGTAGATGTAGTTCCCGTTCAGACCGGCAGACCCTTCCAGAAACTGCACTTCAAACACCGATTCCTGGTTGTTTTTATTGCCGGTCGTTGTCGAGAAAGCGTTCAGATAATCGGGCATCAGCATATACCCGTCGTTCGTTACTACGTCCTTGAGCAGCGTTTCAGCTTCGGCCCATTTTTTCTGTACGATATACACATTGGCCAACATTGTTTTTGCCGCGCCCGATGTAGCCCGACCCGCTTCCTGTTTATCTTTTGGCGGTAGCAGCTTAGCAGCTTCGGTAGCATCTTTTATTATCTGGGCATAGACTTCCGCAACCGTCGACAGAGGCAAAGCAGCATCCGTCCGACCAACAACCGGCACCAGGTGAAGCGGTACTTTGCCAAATAAACGGGCCAGTTCAAAATAAGCGTAGGCTCTTAAAAACAGGGCCTGTCCTTTTAAATTATTCTTCGATTCGGCCCCAAATTCAACCTTATCAATCAGTGCCAAAACCTGATTCGTACGGGCAATAATCTGATAATCAAGTCGGTACTGTTGCAGTACGTTGTCATTGGCCGTAACGCCATTGGCCGCCGGAAGCGCGAAATCCGCGATGTTTTCCGTAGCATCGACCGCGCCAAAGAGCGTGTTGCGGGCGTAGTACGTATTGTCGGAGTGCAGCTCGGTTAAAATCCAGATCCGGTCGTTCATGATCGGTCGCAAGGGAACGTACGCGCCATTGACAGCCTGCTGAAAGTCGGCTTCTTTAGTGAAGAACGTGGCCGAGCTTAACAGCGTTTCGGGCACAACGGTTAAAAAATCAGGCTGGCAGGCTGTCATGGAAATGCCCAGCAGCCAGGTAAATATGAGTTTCGTTTTCATTCGTTCAAGGAATAAGAAGTAAGTTATTAAGTGATAAGTAATTGGTTGTCAAGCTGATACTATTTACCACTTGCCAACGTACTACGTACCGCTTTATCTGCTTAGAAATTCAGGTTGATGCCCAATGTATAGGTGCGGGGAACGGGATAATTCGACAGGTCGACGCCCTGACTCAGGTTGCCACCATCGCCATCACCCGCGCCGTTGGCACTGGTTTCCGGATTTGGTCCGCCCGTGTATTTCGTGAAAACATACACCTGTTGCACGGATGCATACAACCGGGCCGATTTGAAGAACCGGCTCATCGGTCCGATGTTATAGCCCAGCGTTATGTTTCGGATGGTGAAATACGAAGCATCGGACAAAAAGTGCGTGCTGTTCCAGTCCCGTTCAACACCGGTGAAATTGCCGCCCCCATTCGAGGTCCCAAACATACCTTTACCGGGAATCGGCGCGCCGTTTATGGGTGTGCGGAAGCGATCTTTTACACCCGCTACCATGTTGAATACCGCGTCTAAGTTTGCGGTGCTGTACAAATGGCGCACCCAAAGCTGGTTGCCCGAGGAACCGGAACCTGTAATCGACAAATCGAAGTTGCCGTATTTCAGATCGTTGGTGATGCCATACGTGAACTTCGGAAAGGGATTTCCAATAATCGTCCGGTCGTCCTGGTCACCGCCATATGTGATCACACCGTCGCCGTTTACGTCCCTCAATTTGATAGTGCCAACCGCCGACCGACCCGGAATAATGGGTGAGTTTCTGAGTTCCTCAGCGTTCTGATAAAATCCTTCCTTAACCATTCCGTAGAACTGCCCAAAAGGCTGGCCTACCTGAGTAATATGGAATGAGCCATATACCCGGTCGATGCCCGGAGCCAGTGCGACAACCTGATTGCGATTGAACGAAATGTTTGCATTGGTCGTCCACCGTAGTCTGCCCATTGTGTTTTTGCTAGTCAGGGAAAATTCGTGCCCCCAGAATTTGATCTCGCCAATGTTGTCATTGAAATTACCAAATCCGGCTTCCTGCGGAATCTGCACCGCGTAGAGCAGGTTGGTTGTCCGTTTTGTATAAAAATCATAGATGAACTGAATCCGGTCGTTTAGTAAACCAAGGTCTAAGCCTATGTCAAACTGCCGGGTCGTTTCCCACCCTAAATTGGGATTAGCCAGCGACGTTACGACGGCTCCGGTGGCGACGTTGTTACCAAAAGCCGCATTCACCGTGTTGTTCACCAGCGCGTATTGGGTGTAGTTACCAACGTTATTATTGCCAATTACGCCATAACTGGCCCGGACTTTGGCGAACGATACCTGCGAGAAATCTTTCAGGAAATTCTCGTCCGACAGCACCCAGCCGACCGATGCCGATGGGAACGTACCGAAGCGATTGTTGGCCCCAAAGCGCGACGATCCGTCACTCCGAATAGCAGCCGTAAACAGATATTTGCCTTTGTAATTGTACGTCAGCCGTGACAGGTAAGACGTCAGTCCCCATTCGTTTACGCCATTAAATGTGCCCCCCCGGTTTAAGTTCAGGGCGCCCTGAATAGTTGGAAGCCGGTCGTCGGAGTAAGTATCCGCCTGGATGCGGCTGAAATCCTGACGGAACCGCTGATTCGTAAAACCGGCCAGCAATTCAAAATTATGATCGCCGAAACTCCGGTTATAGGTGGCTAAGTTTTCGTTCAGCCACGATACGTTGTCCGTACTTTGCCGGATCGAAGCGGCCGTGGTTGGAATAGGAACGTTGATAAAATTGGTAGCCGTTGACGGGTTAAAAAAGAAGAACTTTGAGTTCTGGTACTCGACGTTGATACTCGACCGGAGTGTCAGACCTTTCAGCGGACTATACTGGATATAGGCGTTGCTGAGCAGGTTCGTATTTTTCGTTTCGTTAACCAGTTCGTTGGCGGCCCGTACCCAGTTTGGATAGGAGAAGATATTACCTGTATTACCCGGAAACGTATTGACCTTGGTCAACTCGCCGTTGGCATCCCGAATGGGCATGACCGGCCAGGTGTGCAGCGCGTTGAACAAAATTCCCGTTCCCCGGTCGCCATCCGTTCGGGGCGTATTATCGAACACATACGACGGCGCTACGTTGAAACCAACCGTTACCCGATCCGATATGTTGTAGGTCGAGTTCATCCGAAGCGAATATCGTTTGTAAGCGTTGTTGAGCACAACGCCCTGCTGGTTGAAGTAACCGGCCACCAACGACGTATTGGACCGCTCTTTATTTGACGATATACTCAGATTATAACTCTGGATGGGTGCGGTTCGTAACATGGCTCCGTACCAGTCGTTGTCTTTACCCTCGTATTGAGCCGGGTTCTGAAACTCAGCCGGTACGGGGTCCCCTTTATCTTCGTAATATTCTTTCTTGAACTGGGCAAATTCAACCGCATTCAGCATGGCGACCCGACCTTTTTTGGGCACCTGCTGCACACCCGCGAACGTATTGAAGCTGATGTTCGTCTGGCCGGGTTTGCCTTTTTTGGTCGTAATGAGCACAACGCCGTTGGCCGCCCGAGATCCATAGAGTGAGGTCGAAGCGGCATCTTTCAATACAGAAATATCGTCAATTTCGTCGGGGTTGAGCTGCCCGATGTTGCCCGTGATGGGGAAACCGTCGATGACGTAGAGCGGGTCGCTACCCGCCGACACCGACACTTGCCCCCGAATACGGATGGATATGCCCTGACCGGGCTTGCCGGTGGTCTGGTTGATTTGTACTCCCGCCAGTCGGCCCTGCAATTTCTGGCCGATCTGCGAAACAGGTAAGTCTTTTATTTCCTGCGCACTTACGGTTTGAACCGCGCCCGTTATTTCCTTTTTCAACTGGCTGCCGTATCCCACAACCACCACTTCGTTTAGGGCCTGATCGTCGGGGCTAAGCGTAATGTTTACAACTGTTTTACTACCAACAGCTACCTCCTGCCGACTGTAGCCAACAAAGCTGAACACTAAAGTCGAGCCGGCGTTTGGTACGTTAATTCGGAAACTGCCGTTGCCATCCGTCGTCGTGCCCTGCGTTGTTCCTTTCACAACCACACTCACGCCCGGCAATCCGGCCCCCTTTTCATCGGATACTTTCCCCGACACAGCTACATCGGCAACCGAGAGCGTAACAGCAACTTGTTTAGAGTCAACAACATGCGTCGTTAATGGTTGTCCGCTGACCAGCCTATTGTCCTTGTACGATAACATCACCGGCTCCTGAGCCAGACTGGCATAGGAACCAGCCATCATACTGAGCAGTACGAATGAATAGATTTTTTTCATGGTTATTGAGATAAGAGATAGGATTTTCGGGAAATCTGCTTTCATAAAAAAGCCAATTGAATACCCAAATATTACCACTTCAATCCTGCTAACTTTCCCATACATACCCACCGTTCACACAATTTTTCAAAAGAATCATGCAATCGAGTCTCGGAAAGCGCCAACCATGAGGCAACGTACTAATTCATGCGCTACCCTTTCGCGGATAATGTGTCGGAGGCTAACTAATTGATAAACACCTCATCGACCAGCAAAAGCGCGGGTTTACCTTTATTGGCGTGCCAATTGGGGAGTTGGCTGACGGGTTTCGCTATAATTTTCAGATAGGAAACAGTTTGCGGAGAAAACGTACACGTAGCAGTTTTCAGAATGGGCGTACTTTTTTTGATGGGCTGGTCGGGCTTGACCGTGCCCAGTAATTTCAGTTTATTTCGGCTGGCTCCACCCCAAACCTCAACCACGCCCGGCGGAAAAATGCCCGTTTCTTCCTCAACCATCACGCGGAGCGCGACCGAACTTACCCGAACGGGCTTTTTAAATTCCGACACCAACGCCATGTCATTTTTTTTGAACCCCGCCCAATTATTGGCCCATGCCGGACTGTTGGCGTTGAACGTACCGAGTCTACCATCGAAAAACGTGTGAGCACCGTCGGCCTGATGGACCGGACTAAGCGGCAAAAGCAGGTTTACGCTATCCGGGATATAAATGCTTCTGTAAAAATCGAACGTCGCTACGTTACTGCCAAACCAACCTGATTTGTAGGCTTTGGCGTTTACATGCGTCGGCTGATTGATAACGGTTTGATTTGTGAACACTGGTGAGTTGACGCTGTCCGGCTCGGTTCCGTCGGTCGTGTAACGGATTTGGACGCCTTTTATCGGGTGTTTTAGTTGCAGAACGAGTGACTCGTTGAAGATGGTCGAATTGTTCTTTACCTGCGGAGGATTGAGTTTGATCGGTTCACCACTCGTTCCGTCGAATCCGGCGATAAACTGAATTCCCCGGTTCGCTTTTTGCAGTTGCGCGATTTGCGGAGCCGTCAACGTTGTGTTCCAAACCGATATAGTTTTTAGACTTTTAAACGCGCCGATGTGTTTTTGCAAAGCCTCATAAGTCACCTTTGTCCCCGACAGAGCCAGCGTTTTTAACTGTTTCAGCACCGTTAATTCAGCTATCCCACTACCCGTAATATCCGTAAAGTTGAGATCTAATTTCTGAAGATTCTCGAACTGACTAATCTGCTTCAGCTCAGCATCTTTCACGGGCATTTTATTCAGATTCAGCGAAACGATCTGTCGCCTGACAGGACTTAACTCATCCAGCTTTTCAGCGGTATAAGTTGCTCTGTTATACAGATTGACGGCCAACGCAGGCGACTCCCTGGCTACCGGCGCCACCGTCCGATAATCATTGTTTAGTTTTTTAATTGTCTCATCATCAGCCGCATCGAAATCAAATTCCTCGGTTGTCACAGCCGGGTTGAACAGTGACGATGCAATGAACCGCAACGAATCCTTAACCGGCAGGTCGATTACCTTTTTCGTTGATTCGGCCCGGCCTTTTACCCATAATGACAGTAGCGTAATTTCCTGTGGGGTGAGCTGGCTTTTATTGGCGGGCGGCATGTGTTTCTTCTCGTTTTGCGGCAAATGAATCCGCTTCAACAACAGGCTGATTTCAGGTTTTCCGGCAACGAATAATTTCCCGGTTTTGCCCCCCGTCCGAATCGACTCAAACGTGGTCAAGTTCAGCTCACCTTTCAACTTTTCGGGGTTGTGGCAACTGATGCATTTCTGCTCAAAAATAGGCTGAATAACATCCGCGAAAACCAGCGCTTTATCGAGCGGAACGGGAGCCGGTTTGAGTTGCTTGCTGATCGGCTCAAACAAAAAATTATCGCCGTGCGTCAACGTAGCACCGTAATGGCCTGCAGCAATCAGGCAAATAACCGTTGCTAATGCGCCCATTTGAGCGATGCGGGCGTTGTACCAGGCTTTGTTTCTGCCCCAATAGACCAGCGACGACACAAAGAAAATGCCCACTCCTGACCATTTGTGCCACTGCAATACCTGACCGTTGTAGCCCTCTTCTTTAGACAAAAACAGTCCCATAATGACCGTAATACCAGCCAACAAAGCCCCAACGAGCAATAAATTATCAAGAAAAACGCGGTAAAATTGATTCGTCGCGTTGGCAGACCGAAAGCGGAAAGCCTCCATAACCATTGCCAGTAGCAGAATTACAATCGGGAAATGGAGCAATAACGGATGCATTCGTCCAAGCGGTTGCAACCAGACGGGCACGGCGATTTTATCCGCAAAAAGCAGTAAAAACAGAATGAAAACCGCCGAGGCAAAAAGCCCCTGCTCCGCCCAACCGATCAGCTTTTTCGTCATGAACAGGTAGTTTGTGATTTGTAGTTCGTGGTTCGTAGTTGGCTGACGCCGGTCCGCCGGTGCGGTCAGTTAACGCTTACGCGTCAGCCAACTACAAACTGTTAAATCAGGCGATAATATCATGCACAACTTTCCCCGATACGTCCGTTAACCGATACCGGCGGCCTAAGTGTTTGAAGATCAGTTTTTCGTGATTCAAGCCCAACTGATTCAGCACAGTAGCCTGAAAATCATGCACATGTACGGGATTCTGGACAATATTGTAGCCCATCTCGTCCGTTTCGCCATACACGATGCCGGGTTTGATGCCCCCGCCCGCCATCCAGATCGTGAAGCAGCGCGGATGATGGTCGCGCCCATAATTATCTTTGGTCAGTTTGCCCTGCGTGTAGCTGGTACGTCCGAATTCACCGCCCCAGATCACGAGCGTTTCGTCCAGCAATCCGCGCTGTTTGAGGTCCGTAACCAACGCTGCCGACGCCTGATCAACATCTTTTGCCTGCTTCGCTATCTCGAACGGGAGGTTACCATGCTGATCCCAACCCTGGTGGTACAACTGCACAAACCGCACGCCATTTTCAGATAACTTGCGGGCCAGCAGACAGTTGGCAGCAAACGTACCGGGCACCAAACAGTCTGGTCCATAGAGTTTTATAATGTCGTCCGGCTCTTTCGACAGGTCCATAACTTCGGGCACGGCGGTTTGCATCCGATACGCCATTTCGTACTGTTTTACTTTGGCGGCAATTTCCGGGTCGCCAAATTCCTGATACGAAAGGTCGTTAAGCTGCGCCAGATTATCGAGCATATCCCGACGGTCCTGCCGGTCCATGCCGTCGGGGTCGCGCAGGTACAGCACGGGGTCTTCGCCCTTACTGAACTGAACGCCCTGATGGATGGAATCCAGAAAACCGTTCGACCATAGTTTTGAATAAACGCCCTGCCCGTTGCCAATCCCTCGCGACAGCAGGACAGTGAAATTAGGCAGGTTTTTGTTTTCGTTTCCCAGTCCATAACTCAGCCACGAACCCATGCTGGGTCGGTTGCCCTGCTGCGAACCCGTCTGCAAAAATGTGAGCGCCGGGTCGTGGTTAATAGCTTCGGTAAACATGGATTTCACGATGCAGAGGTCATCCACAATTTTGGCCGTGTACGGAAACAAATCGCTCACCCACGCCCGCGACTGACCGTATTGCTTGAAATCGACGAACGAACCCACTATAGGAAACTCTTTCTGACCGGCTGTCATGCCGGTTAGCCGTTGTGTTCCCCGCACGGATGGCGGCAATTCCTGGCCCATCATTTCGCGCAGTTTGGGCTTATAATCAAACAGTTCCTGCTGCGAGGGTGCCCCGTTTTGAAACAGGTAAATGACCCGTTTGGCCTTCGGTGCGAAGTGCGGAATGCCGGGCGTCAATCCGTCTTCGTCGGCTCCGTTTCCGCTGAACAGATCGGGAATCAGCAACGAGCCTAACGCGGCACTGCCCAAACCCAGACTGAGCCGGGACAGGAAGCGACGCCGGTTAAAATTTAGGCCGTGTTCGAGAATCTCTTTTTCCATGATAGTCTGATACTTTTCGAAATTGGAACGCGGACGCCTTCGGCAACACGGATTTTCAATGATTTAAAGAAATCCGTTTTATTCGCGCTGCCGAAGGCATCCGCGTTCCAACCTTTATTTCAGGACTTTGTGATAGCTTCTTCCAGATTGTAAATCGTTGTGACAACCCGCATCAACGCGGCTAATTTGGTCCGGTCAATCCGCTCTGTAATGGGGTATTCGCCAACCGTCAATGTTTTATCAACGCTGGTTTTGGTGAGTTTTTTCAACTCTTTCTCATAATACGCAGTCAGCAGCGTTGTTTCTTTTTCGTTTGGTTTCCGGCTCACAATCAGCCGGAAAGCCTTACTGATCTTCTCATTCACCCCAGTACGTTCCTGCAACAGCCGGGCCGCCAAAACGCGCGACGCTTCCAGTACGGTCGGATCGTTGAGCATCACCAATGCCTGTAACGGCGTATTGGTTTTCAGACGTTTCGTCTCGCACAAGTCGCGGTTGCTGGCATCGAAAATACCCATCGATGGCGGGGGAACGGTGCGTTTGATGAGCGTGTACATGCCCCGCCGATACAGATTTGAGCCGTGGTCCTGATTGTAAACGGACAGTATGCCCCTGCCCGACGTAGCACCCTCCCACAAACCCGCTGGCTGGTAAGGCTTCACACTCGGACCGCCAATGGTTGGGTTCAACAAACCACTGCTGCTCAGGACTAAATCTTTGATAAATTCGGCATGGATGCGGTATCGCGGCCCTCTTGCCAGCAAAATATTGTCCGGGTCCGACGCTAATTTCTCCCGATTAATCACCGCCGACTGTCGATACGTAGCAGAGGTAACCATCTGTTTAACGAGCCGTTTGATATCCCAGCCGTGCTCCATAAAATCAACGGCTAACCAGTCGAGCAGTTCGGGATGCGACGGCAGATCGCCCTGCATTCCGAAATCGCCTGACGTTTTTACGATGCCTTTCCCGAAAAACTCCTGCCACAGCAGATTGACATACACCCGCGCCGTAAGCGGATTCTTCCTGTCAAACAGCCACTTCGCCAGCCCGAGCCGATTTTTTGGATAACTCTCATTGAAGGGTAAAATGGCTTTCGGCGTGCCGGGTTGTACTTCTTCACCGGGAGCGTCGTATGCACCCCGTTTCAGGATGAACGTTTTCCGGGTCGTGTCCAGATCACCCATCACCGACACAATCAGCCGGTTCGTATCGCGCTTGTTCACAAATGAAAGAATCCCCTTTACATCCGCGTCGCTAATTTCCATCAGGGGTTTTTTGGCGTAGGTGTTGGGTCCGCCAACGCTGGACTCCATGCCCACTTCCTTCACGTTGTTGAAAAAGGCAAAAAGCTGATAATATTCCTTGTGAGAAAATGGGTCGTACTTATGATCGTGACAATGAGCGCATTCGATGGTTACGCCCAGTAATCCCTTACCGAACAGATCGTTCCGGTCGGTTACGTACATAGTGCGGTACTCTTCCTGAATGGTGCCCCCCTCCTCGGTAATTTTGTGATTTCGGTTGAATCCTGTCGCCAGCAGTTGTTCCTTGGTTGATTCTGGCATTAAATCGCCGGCCAACTGCCAGGTCACAAAATCGTTGTAATGCATGTTTTTGTTGAACGCATGAATTACCCAATCGCGCCAGGGCCACTGCGTCCGATAACTGTCGTCCTGATACCCGTGCGAATCAGCAAAACGGGCCAAATCGAGCCAGTGAAGGGCCATTTTTTCGCCGTAGGCCGGACTACGTAACAACTGGTCGATGGCTTTTTCATAAGCGTTGGTGCTTTTATCGGCCAGAAAACTATCCATAAGTTGCAGGCTGGGCGGCAATCCGGTCAGGTCGAGACTCAGGCGTTTTAGCAACCGTTCCTTGTCAGCTTCTTCGTTCGGCGTCACGCCTTTCTGCTCCTGTTTTTGCAGGATGAAGTAGTCGATTTCATTCTTCGGCCAGTCCGTTTTTTTCACCTCTGGAAGTGCCGGTTTTTTCGGAGGCACGAATGCCCAGTGTTTTTCGTAGGTCGCCCCCTGCTTGATCCACTTCTCGATGAGTTTTATTTCACGAGCCGACAGTTTCAGATTAGACGTCGGCGGGGGCATCATCACCGACGTATCGCGCGAGGTAATCCGCAAAAACACTTCCGATAGTTCGGGTTTTCCAGGCACCAGTGCGTGGGCTGTAGGATGCTCTTTCAAAGCTTTATAAGCGCTCTCGGCCATGTCGAGCCGCAATCCGGCTTCGCGTTTGTTGGCATCCGGGCCGTGGCAGGCCAGGCATTTATCTGACAAAATAGGCCGAATATCAAAATTATAGCTGACCTGATCGGGCATGTGTTCCGACTCTGCCCCGGCCAGTTTATTCGACGTACCGGTCGTGCAGGCTTGCAGATAGCATCCGAAACCAGCAAAGACAACCAAGTAATAGAAAGCCTTACGCATACTGCGGATTTGTTTAACTCGAAGTTGTTCAAGAGGCCTTATATAAGCAGCCCTGAATACTCGTTTTGTCATTCCGACGAAGGAGGAATCTAAAGTATGTTAGGTCGAGATTCCTCCTTCGTCGGAATGACAAAAGCACCCTTTTTTATGAATTATACCCTAATACCTAATTCAAGTTGCGAGATACAAAGTCGAGTCGGCCCCGTCCGTTGTACAGACGAGGTCAGTCTTATATCATGCAGCTTGTATTAATGCTTATAATTACGCCAGCAAGGCCATAACGGGCTTGCCGGTTCCGTCTGGTGTTGAATAAAACGGTCGTTTCTCCACTTCGTAATGCGTATCCGGCTTAATGCCCAGCGCGTGGTAAATCGTCTGGTGAATGCCTTCGATATGCACCGGATTTTCGATGGTTTTGCACGGGCGTTCGTCGGCGGTTTTGCCATAAACGAAGCCTTTTTTTATCCCTCCGCCAAACATCAGAATCGAGCAGCCGTCGGTAAAGTGACGATGCATCCCGTAAAACTTCAGATCGGACAGGATATCCGGCTGTTTGACTTGCTCCAGCACTTTAGCACCGGGCCGACCTTCCACCATCATATCCCGGCTGAACTCGCTCGCCAGCACCACGATGGTACGGTCCAGATGCCCGGTTTTATGCAGGTCCTTGATAAGTTGGGCGATGGGCGCGTCGATCTGCTTTTTCATATCCTCCAAACGCGTATGACCATTTTCGTGCGTATCCCAGCCTTTAAACGGCTCATATTCAGTAGTTACGCTGATAAACCGGGCACCCTGTTCGGTGAGTCGGCGGGCCAGCAAGCAGCCCAGGCCGAACTTGCCCGTGTTATAGATGTCGTAACTGTCCTTTGGCTCCTTGCTCAAATCAAACGCCTTCGCTTCGGGCGAATTCAGTAGCCGGTACGCCTGCTCCATCGACCGCCGGAGCGACTCTTTCTGGTAATCGCTGCCGAACTCACCAACCGGACCTTTACCGATCAGTTCGTTATATAATTGATTCCGTCGCTCAAAGCGTTTGGCGTCCATGCCCACCGGCGGACGGACGCTTTCCAGTCCCTGACTGGGATCGGGAATGAAGAACGGGCCGAACTCATTTCCCAGAAAACCAGCCGTATGAAACGCTTTCAATTCTTCGGCCTCGCCCACCGTAAACCGCTGACCTATATCGACAAAGGCGGGAATGACCGGGTTTTTCGGCCCCAACTCCTTTGCAATCCAGGAGCCGATGTGCGGAGCCGCTACGGTCTGGGGCGGTTCGTAGCAGGTATGCCAGTGGTACTGGTGACGTGAGTGCAGGATGTGTCCCATGTCGGCCGCTACGTACGACCGGATAAGCGTGCCCTTGTCCATGACTTTGCCAATGGATTGCAATCCTTCCGAAAAATTGATGCCATCCAGCACCGTAGGCATCGGTTTGAACGTACTCAACACCCGATTGCCTTCCATTCCTTTCTCGAACGGCGTGTGGCGTTTCGGGTCGAACGTTTCGGTATGAGCCATGCCCCCGGCCATCCAAAGCAGAATCACCGTGTCGGCAGTGTTGCTGAGTACCGGTTTGGCGGGTCCGGCGCAACCCGACAGCAGACTCGACACGGGCGCACCTGCTGCCATAGCTGCCAGCGTAGCCGCACTTGCGTTTTGCAAAAACTCCCGTCTATTCCAGTTGCTTTTCATGATGTTTTTGTTTGGAACTACCCCGCCCCCGGCCCCTCCCCTGAAAACAGGAGAGGGGAGACGTGATAGGAAACTATTCTTCTAAAGGCAAGCTTAATTCACAACTATGTACCGGTACGTCTCCCCTCTCCTGTTTTCAGGGGAGGGGCCGGGGGTGGGGTAAAATCAGTAAATCAGTTGAAATTCAGGGTGTAAACTAATGGCCCACACCAGATCCTGAATGCCTTCTGTGGTGGGCGTTGTGCCGACAATCTTCTGAGCAACAGCCAGTTCGTTGGGTTTCGGCTCCCGGCCCAATGCTTTCCAGTACAGATTTTTTACCAGCACATCCGACGATGGATACGTGGCTTTCCACTGCTGTGCACCCCGTTTGAGGGCGTCGTTAAATTGCTCACCGTTGGTCAGTTCCAGAGCCTGCAATAAATTCGCCTGCGACGACCGGCTGGTGCTGACCGTTTCGCGGTTTGGCCGACCCAGTGCCGTTAAAAATGGATCGTTTTTGACGACTGATGCCCGCGCAAATGTCATCTCCTTTTTGATTCGTTTCGGAAATAACTTCTCTACAATCGATGTATCAATATAGATTGGGCTGAAGGCTAGGCTAACGGCATCCGTGAACTGCTCCGCCGTCAGCCGCCGACGTACCATGCCTTTAAACACGAAGTTAGGTGCCGTAATTAACTCCGCTTCTTTCAGACCGACGGATGGCAACTGATACGTCTTCGACGTTAATATCGTGAACATCAGCTTCTTGACATCGTAGCCGTTCGCAACAAAATCTGACGCTAACCAATCGAGCAAATCCTGACTCCAGGGATCATTATCCATCATATCGACGGGTTCGATAATGCCCCGGCCCATCACCTGCGCCCAAATCCGGTTCACGACCGTGCGGTATAACCGACCGTTTTTAGGCTGCACCATAAAATTCGCCAGTTCGAGGAGCCGTTCGTCGGTGGTAGCTTTCCCGTTGATTGTCCCCAACTGCTCGAAAATAATTTTACGTCCGGCCATCTTTCCCGTCGGCTTGTCGCAGCGATTAATTTCCAGCAACGTATCGGCAAACACGTTGGCGAACGCATACGAATCGGCCAGTTTCCAGTCGCTGATAAAACTATCGTGACACGACGCACATTTGAGATTCAGCCCCAGCAACACCTGCGATACGTTCTGTGCCGCCTGCATTTCTACCCGCTGACTCGAATTAATCGTGCCACGCCATTTGATGCCTTTAATAAACCCCGACGACCCTTTGGTTGGGCTTACGAGTTCTCTAACAAACTGATTATAAGGCTTGTTCGTTTTCAGCGATGTGTAAAGCCAGTTGGTAATATCGAACCGCCCACCGGTAATATAGCCGGTTCCCGTGTAGTCATTCCGTAAGGCGTCGTTCCAGAACGTGAGCCAGTGCTGGGCGTAATCGGCGTTGCGGTTCAGCAGTTCCTTCACCAGAATTTCGCGTTTGTTAGGGCGCGCATCGGCCGTGAACGAGTTGATTTTCTCGGGCGAAGGCAGCAAACCCACTACGTCTAAATACACCCGACGCAGGTACGTCCGGTCGTCCACGACGGGTTTCCAGCCGAGTTTGTGCTGCTGAAAATACACATTCACAAACCGGTCGATGGGGTTGGTCAGGCCATTTGCCGAGTCGGGCAGAGTGGGCATGCGGGGTTCGAGAGCGGCTACCCGGTAGATGCTTTTTTCGGCACCGCTGGGCCAGGGTGCGCCCTGTTTAATCCAGTATTCAAGGACTTCAATATCGTGTTCGGTCAGGCGTTTGCCTTTGGTGGGCATGGCGTCATCGTGACCGGCGGGGAGTTTGACGCGCCGAATCATGTCGCTGTCTTCGGGGTGACCCGCCACCAGCACCTCACCATCTTCGCCCCCCTTGAAAATAAATTCCTTTTTGTCTAATCGCAGCCCGCCTTTGACTTTGGCCGCGCCGTGGCAACTGTAGCAATTATGCGCCAGAATAGATCGAACTTCCACATTGAGGTCGCCGATCTGCTTCTCATCGAGCGATTTTCCGGCACTGGCAAAGGTGAATTTTGGGCCAGCCGTCAACGGCGCACTCCCGCCCTTGCCGAACGGCAGTACGCTGGTCAGATAATCGTCGCCGTGGGTGAGCATGGACCCGTAATGACCAGCCAGACTAACGCCAAGAACCGTTACGGTCAACAGACTTCGGTACAAATTCATGCGTTTGGCCCGAAGTGCGAACACCGTCCCAATGGCTAACGTCATGGTTGCCAGCCCCATCCATTGGTGGATAACAACGGTTGTGCCGCCGTAGTCGTCCTGCCGGGACAGCACCAAACCCAGTACGGCTGCCACAACGGAACTGATCGTTCCAATCCAGACCATGGCCGTGATGCCCGCCCGAAATTCAGTCGATTTACGGAACCAGCCAACCGCTTCGAGCAGTAGCGCAATGCACAATAAACCCACCGGGAAATGAACAATCAGCGGGTGCAAACGGCCCAGAAATTGCCAGAGCCAAAATGATTCGGTTAAAACGGTCATTCCGTTGAGATAATGTTAAGAGACAAATTTTCTGGACAGGATTACAGGATTAAAAAAGATAGTTACTGGAATAAATAATCCTGTAATCCTGTCCAAAATATAGTTACTACCTAATAACCCGTATTCTGTGTTAATTTACTGTTTATCAGGATTTGAGGAGCAGGAACCGGCAAAAAATATTCAAAATCGCTGTACACATAATCCAGTGCGTTGAACGCAATACCACCCCGGCCCACCGTTGGACTCGCTTTTTCTTTAATTCCATACGCATTCATAAACGCAGCTAATTCAGCCGGTGTTTTTGTGCGCTTCAGATCGAACCAGCGTTGATTTTCAAATGCCAACTCAATCCGTCTCTCTTTCAGTACCGCCGTTCTGAACGTGTCTTTGGTAAGGCCGCTCAGCACCGCCAGACCAGCGCGGGTACGTATCTGATTAACGTAGTCCAAAGCTTCGGCAGTCGGCCCCGACGCTTCATTGATAGCCTCGGCCAGCATCAGCAGCACATCGGCATAGCGCACTACCGGCCAGTTGTTGTTCGTACGTCCGGCAATGGTATGGGGGCCATTGAACTTGACGATGTACGGTATCTGAACCACTTTACCAGCCAGCGTATATTCCGTTTTCAGTGACGCATCCTTGCGTTTGTCGCCGGGTTCGTAACTGGAAATCAAATCGTTCGTTGGAATGTTCCGGCCGCTTGGCACAACGGTGGCGAAACCGGTCACGGCGTTCGACGATTGCCGGGGTGCGAACAGATACGTAAAGTTGCTCCACTCGCCGAGATCGTTATCGCCCTGATACTGAACCTCAAAAATGGATTCGGGGCCATTTTTGCGGGTCGTGCTGAAATTATCGGCGTAATTGGCGTTCAGCGTGTAGCCTAAGCCCGTTACCTGCTTCAGCGTCGTTACGGCGTCGGCATATTGCTTTTTTGTCAGATACACCTTGCCCAGCAACGCCAGCGCGGCCCCCTGCGTTGCGCGGCCAATATCTGCCGTTGCCGTATATTTGGCGGGCAACAGAGCCACTGCTTCTTTGAGGTCTTTTTCAATCTGAACGTACACATCCGCCTGTGGCGACCGAACCAGATTAAAGGCTTCGTCGGGATTAGCGAGGGTGGTTGTCACGAGCACTACGTCGCCGAAGTACTGCGTCAGATTGAAGTATAGATAAGCTCTCAAAAATTTTAGCTGTCCCTCAACTTCTTTTTTGGGCGCGTCGGCCACGGTTGCTTCGGGCAGCCGCTGCAGGGTAAAATTGGCATTGTACAGCGCAGAATAATATTGATTCCAGAGGTTGGCAATCTCGCCATTTCCCGAATTTACGGTCGAGAACTCGAACGCTTCCCAGCCGCTGGCCCCGCCCCGATCGAGTGGGTTGAAATCCAGCGTGGTGTTGTCAGTTTGAAATTCACCGAAGATATACGCGTTGTTCGTGATGCCCTGCAATTGCCCGTACACGCCGTTGAGAGCCTGTTTTAACTGAGTCTCGTTCTTGTAAAATACCCCGGTTCCGATGCGTGTCGGGTCGGTCTGGTCCAGAAAGCTTTCGCGGCAGGATGATTGCAGCAGCCCAAGAACAATAATTCCGATGGCAGTTATCTGTTTCATAGCTGTGGGTCGCTTAGAAGTTTAGTTTGATACCGGTGGAAAACGTTCTGGGAACCGGATAGGACTCATCGTCATTGTTAAGCTCCGTTCCGCCCCGAACGCCCGCATCAGGATTGCCGCCCGGATACTTCGTGAAAATGAACAGGTTCGATGCGTTGATGAAGATGCGGGCGTTCGACAGGATGGATTTTACCTTCGGCAGATTGTAGCCAATCGTGACGTTCCGAAGCCAGGTGTGGCTTCCGTCATATACGTAGCGTTCGCTGCTCTCGCGCGACCATTTGAAGTAGTTGGTGCCGCCCTGCGAATTCTTGGACCCAGGATTCGAGCCGGGATTCGACGGTGACCGCCACCGGTCTTTGGCCTTATCGAGTACGTTGAACACGCCGTCCATATTCATGGTCGAGGCTTCGATGTTCCGGTATATGTCGAAGTCGTGAGCACCCATGAACAGGATGTTGATATCAAACCGCTTCCAGTCGGCCGCAAAGGTCCAGCCCCAGGTGAAAGCCGGATTCGGATTCCCGATAATTTTCATGTCGCGGGTGTCGTAGGTCACTTCGCCGTTGCCATCGACATCCCGAAATTTCATCCCGCCCGGTATGACGCCATCCTGCTTGGGCGAGGCATCAATTTCAGCCTGCGTATTAAAAATGCCGAGTTTTTCGTAGCCTAAAATCATACCGATTGGCTGACCAACCTGCTGAATATTATACCCTCCGTAGAAATTCCCCTGCAAAATAAAATCATTGGCCCCCTTGATTTCCAGTACCTTACTTCGGTTAAACGTAATGTTCGCGTTTGTCCGAAAATTTACCTGGCCCAGCTTGATGCGGTAGTCGGCGGCTAATTCAATCCCTTTGTTTTCTACTTTTCCGATATTGGCCAGCGAATTGATGAACCCCGATACGGCGGGTATCGGTACGTTCAGCAGCATATCGGTCGTAATCTTTTTGTAGTACTCGAAGGTGAACGTCAGCTTGTTATTGAACATGGCCAGATCCATACCCAAGTCTAACTGATTCGATTTTTCCCAGCCCAGTTCCGTATTGGCAAACGACGTAACGACTTTGCCGGGCACCAACTGTCCACCCAGAATATAGTTATTGATACCCAGAAAAGCCTGACTGGCGTAGTTGCCATCGCTGGTGTTGTTCTGCCCGATACCGAAGTTATTATTGGCCGTTACGGCGTAGGTATTGTTACCAGTCATGCCCCAGCTTCCGCGCAATTTCAGGTCTGATATGGTGTTCGATTTAGGGAAAAACGATTCTTCCGAAATGCGCCATCCTGCCGAGAAAGCCGGAAAATTACCGAACTTATTTTCGGCGCTGAAGCGCGAGCTCCCCTCCCGGCGCCACGATGCTGAGAGCAGGTATTTATCTCTGTATGAGTAGTTTAACCGGGCCAGATAGGCGAGCATGGTCCAGGTGCGTTCCATCGAATTGGACGACCGGATCGTGGCTGCACCCAGGAACGGAACCAGATCGTCGGGATACGTATTGCCCGACCCATAGATTCCTTTTACGGTTTCCTGCTGTGCAGTAAAACCAGCCAGCGCGTCGAACCGGTGATTTTCATTGATGGTCGTTGTGTACGTCAAAAGCTGGTCTGCCGCGTAATTTCTCAACTCTTCAGAATCGTCGCGCTGGGTGGCAATCCGGGGTGGTGCGCCGTTGGTGCCGTTCTGAACGGGCAGGCCGATGGTGGAGGGAACAAACTCTTTATACGTATTGTAATTGATGCGGGCGTTCAGCGAAGACCGGAATTTAAGACCTTTCCAGATCTTCACTTCGGCGTAGGCACTGGCCAGTACGTCGGCAATATTTCGATTCCGTTTCAGATTTTTCAGGACAAAGAGCGGGTTTGGAAAACCGAAAACGCCGTCTGTTCCATTGTAATAGGGTATAAGTTCGCCGGTAGCATCGTAGGCCGGAAAGCGGGGGTCCATAATCAACGCGCCCCCAACCGTGTTACTACGTCCGTCGGTGTTGGCCAGACTCGACCGCGAATAGCTGCCGGCCATATTCACGCCCACCGTAATAAATTTATTGACATCGCCGGCCAGATTTACCCGAAGCGAAGCCCGGTCATAGTCCGTGAATTGAAGCACACCATCTTCCTTATAATAGCCAGCCGATATAACCGATTTGATCGGTCCCGCTCCCGACGAAAGCGTGAGGTTCATGTCCATGAATTTGGCCCGGTCGTTCAGAATTAAATCGTACCAGTTGGTCGAGTTTTTAGTCTGCTCAGGAAATCGAAACCCAATGGGAATATCGTCGGGGGTGGGTTCCCGCTTTTGGAAATAACGGATGTTATCTTCAAGGACTTCTTTTTTGAACTGGGCAAACTCCACGCCATTCAGAACTTTCACTTTCCGGCTATCAGGCAGCGTGTTCACGCCATAATCGACGGAGAAGTTTAACCCAACCTTGCCGTCTTTGGCACTTTTAGTCGTAATCAGAACCACCCCGTTCGACCCTCTGGCTCCGTAAATAGCGGTAGCGGCAGCATCTTTCAGGATCGAAACCGTTTCGATATCGTTAGGATTCAGGTTCTGCCCGACGGATGTACCCACCGGAAAACCATCGATAACATACAGCGGGTCGCTACCCGCACCGAGCGAACTGATGCCCCGAATGCGTATGTCGAACTGCTGACCGGGCGTACCGCTTCGCTGTTTGGTGACCACGCCCGGTGCCTGACCCTGGAGCAAACGAGTTACGTTAGACGCCGGTACTTCGCCGATTCGATCTATCCCGATAACGGATATGGCCGAGGTGATATCCTGCTTGCGCTGGGTGCCATACCCGACAATAACTACTTCATTAAGCGTCTGATTATCAGGAGCTAATTCAACGGTAATGGCTGTCTGATTGCCAATAACAACTTCCTTTCGCTGATAACCGACAAAGCTATAAACCAAGATTGAGTTCACGCTGGGGGCCGAAATGCGATAAGCCCCGTCGCTGTCGGTGGTTGTGCCCTGCGTTGATCCCTTTACCACTACGCTCACGCCCGGAAGCCCGGTTCCTTTTTCATCCGTTACCTTCCCCGACACGGGTACGTCGGCAGATTTGGCATCTGCACCTAACACAGGCTGCGTAGGCTTATTCAGCGTTAACAGCGAATTCGGGCTGGACACTACGTTCACTCTTCGTATGCTGGTTCCCTGTGCATAGGCAAAGTTGGCAGCATAACCTGTTACTATCAAAAATGTAAGTAGTAGATATAGCTTCTTCATAACTGATGTTGCTTTTGGGTTTAGGAAGCTCAAATGACATCAAAACAGACTATTTCTTAGCCAAATATTACCATAACACACTCCACCACTTTCCTATACTTACCTACTTTATTAATTATTTTAATAGTTTATTTATACTTTTTGAAAAGTAATATTAACTATCGTTATCATTTACTAAATAGTAACTCACAGTTACATTTTACGAAAAACTTCTTTTGTGTTAAACAACTCTGGTATCAACCGGGCTAACCAATTACCGGACGGCATGATTAGTATTATTGATTACGTGCTTTATGTAAGTAGAATTGAGACGTCGGGCCTGCCACACTCCTTATTCCAGACCCGTCAACGTACTGTTTCAAGGCAGTACCCTTATTTGCAACCAACGCAGTATGCTTTACAACATCAAAATCAACGATTACTCCAACACGCCCAAGTATCAGCAGATATATAATTCTATTGTGGAGGGTATCGAAAACCGGGATATTTTGCCCGGCGCCAAACTGCCGTCTATTCACGAGGTGTGCGCTGAATTCGACGTAGCGAAGGGGACGGTAGAGCGGGCGTATGAACTCCTGAAAGAAAAAGAAATTGTGGGAGCTGTGCGGGGAAAAGGCTTCTATATCAACTACAACCGAACGGGCAAAAACTTAAAAGTATTCCTGTTATTCAACAAGTTAAGTGCCCATAAAAAAATCATCTACGATTCGTTCGTCGAAGTGTTGGGGCCGGGCGTGGCAATTGATTTTTTCATTTACAACAATGATTTCCGGCTTTTTCGGGATCTGATCCAGCGGCAGGCCAGCAACCACACGCACTATGTAATTATCGGCCATTTTTTTGAAGGTGGCGAGAAAGCCCACGAACTCATCAACAGTTTGCCCAAGCACAAATTAGTCATCTTAGATAAATTGCTGGAGGGCGTATCGGGCGATTATGCGGCTGTGTTTCAGAACTTTGAAAAAGACATGTATCAGGCACTGACCGACGCGCTGCCACTCCTGAAAAAATACACCACGCTCAATATCCTTTTTCCGTCGTACACGTATCACCCGAAAGCCATTCTGAACGGATTTTATAAATTCTGTTTCGAGTATAATTTCACAGCCAGAGTCATTCAGGATATTCAGCAGGAAGTCATTCACGCACAACACGCGTACATCAATTTGATGGAAGAGGATCTGGTCGAATTGATCAAGAAAATCAAGATGACAGATTACATCGTCGGGCAGGAGGTGGGCGTGTTGTCGTACAATGAAACGCCCCTGAAAGAATTTCTGCTTGAGGGCATCACCGTTATGTCAACGGATTTCGCGCAGATGGGCCGCACGGCGGCTGAGTTAGTGCTGAACAACGGCGTAGAGCACGTTGAAAACCCATTCCAGCTTATCGTCCGAAAATCACTTTGAGTGGTTAGTTTTTCAGGCTGTCAACTTATACGGCTGCTGGTATTTGCTTACCGACACGCTTGACGCCATATACGCCTGGAAGCCGCATACGCAGACTGTTTCGCATACTCGTTGGCTCGGCCACAATACGCGCGCCGGTCCAGGTCGACGCAATGACCATACCCGCAGCAACCAGAATAATGTCCTTTATGATGTATTGAGCGGCCAGCGTGGGGGCATGAACCGGACCGGGAAACAGCTCTCCCGGAAAAATCACTAAGGGCGACATAGCCCCAATCATCTGAGCGGCCATGAGCCAGACGCCCACGCGCAGGAATCGGCCCGTGATAAAACAAATTCCGATGATGCACTCAAGCCCGGCAACAAAATCCATTGCACTGTGACCTGACAACAGCCCGAAGGTAAGCACCATTGTGGTGCGCGTCGCCAGCGATTCAATCGGACTAATGCCGGGAAAAAATTTCAGAATACCGAATCCCAGAAAAACAAGGCCCAAACCAATACGTAATAAAGCGATACTGTTTGCAACCAGCCAGCGATTCATGGCGGTATCTAACCGGTCGAACTTTTCGAAAAGAACTGTGATCGTTTTCATTGTATGTTGAGTTAAGAGTGGTACGTCAACATATCAACGGGATTTTTTGGGATTCAGATTCTTCGTTTCGGTAACACCAGCGTTTTACTTTCGCCCGTTCCAGTAAATCAGTACGTTCAGTGTGGCTCGTCCTGACGCGATCAGGTCCAAATCGCCGTCGCCATCGAGGTCGGCGGCTGTCAGGTCTTCGCACGCCATCCTGACGCTGTCGTTCACAATGTGCCCTTCAACAGCACCTGCTTCCTGGGGTTTAAATAAGCGGATTCCCACTTTTTTATCGGCGTTTGGGTTGCGCCATCCCGCTACAATCTGATCGCTGCCGATACCCAGAAAATCACCGCAAACCAGTGCGTGTCCCTGACTCAATACATCGCTAAGCACCGATATCTGTTTGTCAGCCGCTACCTTTTGCGGCTTCTTGACCGCATACGAACCGCTCTCAACCTGCAACAAATTCCCGTGCATGGGCTGGATGGTGGCAATGCTTCGGCCCTTATCAAGCCGCCTGATTTCACCCATTCCCTCAACACCTTTGTTCAACAACGGCAGCGCGTTACTGACCGATTCGTCATCGACGGACAGCCATTTATTTTTGCGCCATTCCACAAGCTGACCGCCTTCTTTACCGGCAATAACCAGTCCCGTAGCGGCCTCATCTTCCCAAATCTCAAAGTTGTGTGTCAAATGCATGGTCGAATCGACAAGGTGCCGTTTCCACGTACCGCGTGGATTTTTCGGAAATTCATACCCCCATATTCGCACGCCCCGACCTTCGCCAGCCTTATTGCCTAATCCATGTAGCGGCACCACAATCAACTGGTAATCAGACCTTCCCACTTTTGCCCAGCGCATTCGGTGCGTGGTTACCTCGTGATGAAGACGTACCGATTCCCATTTTTGGGTGGGGTCCTGCGGGCGAATGAGGTAGAAAACAGCTCCGGATTTTGTGCTGTCGCTCGTCTCGGCGGGGTTCCAGCCCGCGCCAACAGCCACTTCGACACGCCCGTCGCCGTCGAGATCGCGGGCGGCAATGCACACATTATCCTGCGGAGTGAGGTTGTCGGCCATGACGTATCGCTTCCACAAACTGGTTTTATTACCGGGATTCTGATACCAGACAAACTCTTTCTGATCGGCCAGCAGAATATCGGGCCGACGGTCGCCGTCCACGTCGCCAATTGCCAGCCCGTAGCCGATATCAATCTGATTATCAACCACCTGAATCCTAAAATTCAAGGCCTTTTGCTGAGTTGTATCGGTCTGCGCCAACAGGGGCGAAGTCAGTAACAGGCAAATAATCAGGACGTTTTTCATAGCGGTGATATGATATTACACCGGACTAAAGCCCGGTGCAAGTTATTTATTCGATGATTGATGACTTACGCCGGACGAACGGCCGCAGCCGTTTCAACCCGGTGACAGGGAAAATACCATCCTGAAAAGCCACGCAACAACCTGTTCTACCGACTTATGCTGATCCGTTCGCCCAATTGCATAACGCGGTAAGGCGTACCGTGCTGTTCGCAGGCCCGCACAAAATCGGCGGGGTCAGCGGTGTTGAAGACAAACAGGTCGTAATGATGCGGGATAGTAAGTTTGGCACCAATGTCGCGGCCAAGCCGGGCGGCTTCGGCGGGGTTGAGATTACCCGCTACGCGCCGTTCGGGTTTGTTACCGTTGATGGGCAGAAACGCTACGTCCACATTGAACGGTCGTAGAACGTCTACCATGCCGTCGTACCAGAGCGTATCGCCGGAGTGATAAATAGTGAATGGGCCAACCTCGACCACAAATCCCATGAATTTACACCGGTCTTCGGTATCGCGTTCAATGTCGTTATGCGCTGCCGGAACGCCATGAAAGACGAAGCCGTCAACCGTTGCTGTTTGCCCGTCGTTCAGGCCCACCGGCCAATCAGGTTGTGTCTTTAACCGGTCGGCAATGAACGTGCGGTTGGCTTCGGGAATGACGAATTGGATTGCCGGATTCGCGTTGATAATGGGCAGAAGTGTTTCGGCGTCGAGGTGATCGGTATGATTGTGACTGGACGTAACAGCGTCGATTCGATTCAGTCGGGCGGGGTCGATGACACGTTCTGACAGGCGAACATGCGGCTTATCCGTATCGGCGTATTTCCGACTCAGCGAATCGGACAGGTACGGATCGAACAGCAGGTGTTTCCCATTGTATTGTATCAGAAAGCCGCTCTGACCCAGCCACCAGACATGCAACATATCAGCCTGATTACGAGCCTGTTCTATATCATCGAGAAGGGCATTATCTTTTTGAAAAGCAGGTTTGAGCATGGGATAGAATTATTTTACTTTCTTAGTGCAGTAGTCATAGTGTCGGTTTCTCAAACCCGACACCACCCTATCATAACTACCTAATCATTTTGATTTAGTCAGTCCACTAATCCGGCCCAGCACCCAGTCGAGTGTCCGGGCGGGTAAGATTCGGGGTAAAATCCAGCCCATAAATTTGCCGGGTACGAGCGCGTAGCGGATAGCTGGGCGGGATGTTTCATGAATATCAACGATACGTTCGCCGAGGTAGTCGACGGAGAAACCACGCGCTTCGGCGGCTTCGACCTGCTTCAGAAATCGCTTCATAGCCGGATAATACGGCGTATCGGCATATCCGCTGATGTCCGTCCCTTTGCCCCAGATCGGCGTTTTCACAGCTCCCGGCCCGACAATAATGACGGTTATACCGAACAGAGCCAACTCACGGCGCAGGCTGTGCGACAATCCTTCAACGGCATGTTTTGAGCCGACGTAAGCCCCCATAAACGGGACGGCAACCTGACCATTTACCGAGCTTATATTCTGAATCCGGCCCGGCTGAACCGGGTGATCGGTCCGCGCACCGAGCAGGGGCAAAAACGCCTGCGTGACCTGCATCAAGCCAATGACGTTCACGGCAAAATGCTGCTGAAAGGTGTCCATTGGCTGCTCCTGCAACGGCCCGCCAATGGCAATTCCTGCGTTGTTAATCAACCCGCCAAGACCGCTGCCCGCCAGTTTTTCGGTCAGAAATTGGGCGGCTTTGGTTACAGCCTCCGCATCGGTCACGTCGAATAGCAACGGCACGAACGTATCGCCGAATTGCGTTTGCAGGCGGTCGGCGTCGGTTTGCGTTCTGACGCTGCCAAAAACGGTGTAGCCCCGCTGGACAAAGTGTTTGGCTGCCCCGTAGCCAATGCCCGTTGAGACGCCGGTAATCAGAATGTTTTTGCTGACGGGTTTCATCATCTGATGCAATACCATACGGACTACATTCTCCATATGATTTCGAGCGTGTAAACTACGCAAAAATCCGGGGTTGCCCACCTAACAAACCGCCGGAACTGTACGTTATATTTGCCATTGGCTTCTTTGAAATCATTACCTGATTATGCAAAATATTGAGCCTTTCTATGGCTGGGAGAAATACTACACGGCGTCAGAAGACGAACAATCGCCGTTTTATGAGCGCGAGTATAATGTAGAGCAATATGAAAACAATATCTACGGTTATTACATCCATCCGCTTTGGGACGAAATCGGCTCTGAGACGCTCTATTGCAAGATTTTATTCGCCAACTATGATCGGCAGTTCGCCGTTATCGAACTCTTTGGCGAGTGGAATGATACGCTCCACAACGACATTATGTACTTAAAACGGCAGGTTATTGACCCGCTTGTTCACGAAGGCATCAAATATTTTATCCTGATTGGCGAGAACATTCTCAACTTTCACGGGTCCGATGATTCATACTATGAGGAATGGTTCGAGGATGTAGAAGACGGCTGGATTGCGGCCATTCATTCGCCGGAATTTATCGAGCGCGAATGGAAAAAATACCACCTCGATTATTACATCAATTTCGGCGGCACGCTCGACATTGCCAACTGGCGGACCCTCCTCCCCGCTAATCTTTTTGAACTGGTCAATAGCCTGCTTGTCCGGCGATTAGGGTAACGTATTGCCTACTCGTTCCTCCTCATTTTGTACCCTCCTCCCCTGTTTACCACCACTTGGCAAAAAACAGATGGGCACCTTTTATACATTTTGCTTACTTTCGCTACCAATATAACATCCCACAAGTACGACCATGGAAGAAAATACGAAAGCCACTGCTGCCGAACAGGCACAGGCTACCAAAGCAACAGCCGCCGAAAAACTGGAAACATTCAAGACCGAAGCCAGTCAGCATTTAGATGCCGCTACTACGCAACTTGATGAGTTGAAGGATAAACTGGTTGCTCAGGCGCAGGAATTAGGAAAAGATATTGATATCGACGGTTTAAAGGCGAAGGCAACGGAGCATTTTGAAGCGGCCAAACTCTCTACTGCCGAAAACATTGCCAACCTGCAGGCCCAGGCCGAAACGGTATTGGCAGCAGCCTCGGCCAAAGCCGATGAACTGTCGGACGTAGCGGAAGATAAATTTGATGAAATGAAAGCCGAAGCTGCTATTCAACTCGAAGCCGCTCAGGTGAAATTAGACGAATTAAAAGCCGAAGCCGCTCTCCAGATCGAGATCGCCAAAGAAAAAGCGAAAAGCGTATGGAACAGCTTATTTGGCGAATAGTTTATTGCCAAAGTCCATTGAAAGCCCGGCTTCTGTTAATGGAGGCCGGGCTTTTGGGTTGTGACTTACTCAGTGAATTGTAGAGGCATTTCAGGCGGTTGCTGGACTCACCTGAATTGCTTTCCGGCCCTAAAGTCGTAGATTTGTGTTTCGTTGCCCCCTTCTTCTATCGTGGATTCTATTCGTGTATTTGCCCCCGCCACCGTTGCGAACGTAGCTTGTGGATTTGATATTTTTGGATTCGCTGTTGACAACCCTGGCGACGAGATTATCCTGACAACCAGCGATGAGCCGGGTGTTCGCATTACCGACATCATCGGCGATGAAGGCCGGTTGCCCCGCGAAGCAGCCCGCAACACAGCCGGTATTGCCATCCAGACGTACCTCAAGCACATTGACCGCACTGATGTTGGGCTGGATATGGTGCTCTACAAACAGATGCCGCTTGGTAGTGGGTTAGGCTCCAGCGCGGCAAGTGCCGTAGCGGGTGTTTTTGCCGTAAATGAACTCCTCGGACGTCCCCTGCCCATTATTAAATTGTTACCCTTTGCTATGGAAGGCGAGCGCATTGCCTGCGGCTCGGCCCATGCCGATAACGTTGGACCGTCGTTGCTGGGCGGGTTTGTGGTTGTTCGGAGCTACAGTCCGCTCGACGT
Organism: Spirosoma sp.; assembly: GCA_031425355.1. Taxonomy (GTDB): domain Bacteria; phylum Bacteroidota; class Bacteroidia; order Cytophagales; family Spirosomataceae; genus Spirosoma. The sequence continues at coordinate 30,358 of JANPJE010000128.1, forward strand.
TATTAAAATCGAAACGCCCGCCATCCTGTTTTGCACACTGGTTCATCCTGATATTGAGGTTAATACCAAAGACGCGCGTTTTATTCTGAAAAATGAAGTATCGCTCAAGAACACCATTATCCAGATGGGCAACGTAGCGGGCCTGATTGCCGGACTGATGACGCCCGACTACAACCTGATTAGCCGCTCACTTGTCGATGTAATTATTGAGCCGGTGCGGGCGATTCTCATTCCCGAATTCAACGAAGCAAAACAGGCCGCGCTGGACAATGGCGCGTTGGGTTGCAGCATTTCGGGGTCGGGACCATCCATGTTCGCGCTCAGCCGCGATGCGCAAACCGCCGAAAAAGTAGGTGCCGCCATGCAGCAGGCGTTCCTATCGGTGGGTATCACCAGTGAAGCCTACGTATCCGAAATCAATCGGCAGGGGCCACGCGTGTTGTCCAATTAATCGAACAGCCGAATCACAAAGTTCTTGATCGAACTGTGTTTAATGACCTTCACAAGCCGTCCGTTTTTGTCGATGTAGTCATCCTTCCGGTCCGAACTGAGGGCCTGATACGTACCAAAGACTGTCTGGTTCATCGTGAAATAATCGCCAAATTAGTCAACATAAACCTTGTTACGTCCAACAGATTCTCTGAAATAAAGCAATGAACCGGGAAAGTCATTTTACTGATTTTCAACAGTTTACAGGAATACTTATATTGGTTAACGTTGATCTCGTACTGGTTCCCTCTCCACTCTGCCCGCGACAAAAAACCCTGATTGGACCGAATATCGACCGTTGACAGGGAACGGTATTGACAAGGGGCTACCCGAGACACGAGGAAAATTCCTTTGCCAGAATCCAGCAAGGCTTCGCTGTGGTTTTCATCGCTTTATTCATTAAAATGATTCGTCATTTTCGCCATTCCGTTTTATTTATGCTATTCCGTTTTGCCCTGATTGTGGCATTTGCTACCCAGTTCACTGTTGCATTTTGCCAAACCATTGACCGCTACGCAATCATCCCGAAACCAGCCCGACTCGAACCCCGTGCCGGCGAATTTGTGGTCAGTAACACGACTACGATTATGGTCCCGCTTGCACAAACTGACCTCAAAGCGATTGCAGATACGTTCGCGCTCCGAATCAACCGCAGCAGTGGCTTAAGTCTCTCCGTGCGAAACGTCAACCGGATGGCCCTGCCCGGAAATCTGATTCAGTTCCTACCCTCCCGCGACACAATGCTGGGACCTGAAGGCTACCGCATCGACGCAACCGACAAACTTATCACGATTGAAGCCACCACGCCGAAAGGTTTTTTCTACGCCGTTCAAACGCTTTACCAACTGCTACCATCGGCTGTTTTTACCACCAAACATCCGGTGCCGAGTTCAACCTTAATTACCTGGACAATTCCCGCCTGCCGAATTCAGGACCGGCCTCGCTACCGGTATCGGGGTATGAATCTGGACGTTGTACGGCATTTCTTCTCAGTAGCGTATATCAAGCGTTACATCGACCTAATGGCTCTGCACAAGTTCAATACGTTCCACTGGCACCTGACCGACGATCAGGGATGGCGCATTGAAATCAAAAAATACCCAAAGCTGACGCAGGTGGGTGCTCAACGGCGCGAAACCATTATTGGGCACTATGATGATGCCGACCCGCAGGTGTTCGATGGAAAGCCATATGGCGGTTTTTATACACAGGCCGAAATCCGGGACGTAGTGCGGTATGCCGCTACTAAATTCATCGACGTAGTACCCGAAGTTGAGATGCCCGGCCACGCATTGGCAGCTTTGGCCGCGTACCCCGAACTAAGCTGTAACCCGGCCAAAACGTATCCGGTAGCGACCAAATGGGGCGTGTTCGACGATGTATTTTGCCCGACAGAAAAGACGTTTTCGTTTTTGCAGGACGTACTGACGGAAGTGATGGGCTTGTTTCCGGGTAAATACATTCACATTGGCGGAGACGAATGTCCGAAAATTGTGTGGCGCAACAGCGACTTTTGCCAGCAGCTTATCAAACGTGAGCGGCTGAAAAATGAATATGAACTGCAACGCTATTTCATTGCCCGAATTGACAAATTTGTAACGGCCAACGGTCGCCGGATTATTGGCTGGGATGAAATTCTGGAAGGTGCGGGCGGACCAAAAACACGGTTGTCGCCCAACGCGACGATAATGAGCTGGCGCGGTATAAAAGGCGGTATCGACGCAGCCCGGCAAGGCCACGATGTTATTATGACACCCGGCCAATTCTGCTATCTCGATCATTATCAGGGCGATCCGGCGCAGGAACCGACTGCTTTTGGCGGAGCCTTGCCAATCGAAAAAGTGTATTCGTATGACCCCACGCCTGCCGAACTCACACCCGCTCAGGCAGCGCACATTCTGGGAACGCAGGGCAATATCTGGACTGAATACATTGACACCCCCGATCAGGCCGATTATATGATCTGGCCCCGTGCGGCTGCTCTGTCCGAAGTGGCCTGGACACCGCTTGCCCAGAAGAATTATGTCGATTTTTCCCGACGATTATCGACTCATTTCGAGCGACTTACGAATCTTGACGTCAATTTCGCCCGGACCGTTTACGACGCAAAAACATCAGCCAAACCCACCACCGACGGCCGGCTTAACGTAACCGTTTCGACCGGAAGAGACTTGTCGGAAATTCGATACACGCTGGACGGTAGTATCCCATCGGGTGAGTCGGCCCGCTACGAAAAGCCGGTTGTACTTGATAAATCAGCGACCGTCCGAATCGCTACGTTCCGCAATGGCAAGCCGCTAAGCCAACTGGCAAAAGTTGAGAATGAGTACATCGTCTCGAAAGCAACCGGAAAATCCTACACCCTGCTCAACGCACCAACCAGCGGCAGACCTGACCGAAATTATAGCCTGACCGATGGAACTATCGGTGGCATGGGCGGCTATGAAGTGGCCGGTGTTGTTTCGTTCACCAGCGACATTAACGCCGTGCTCGACCTCGGCCAATCGCAATCGGTACAGAGCGTTCGGGTCGGTTTCCTGAAATACACCGCCAAACATATGTGTCTGCCCAAACAGGTCGAGATTTCAGTTTCCGACGATGGGCGAACCTTCAGGCCGGTGCTGACGAGCAAAACCAATGCGGCAGAGAACGGCAAACGCGCTATTGTCCGGCTCCCGTTCGACTTCGCCCCGACAACGGCCCGCTACGTCCGCATCGTTGCCCGGAACATTAGGCAGGTTCCGGCGGGAATGCGCTTCCCCGGCAAAACCGCGCAACTGGCCGTAGATGAGATTGAGGTGCGGTAGAAATTACCCGTACCGTTTGCTTTTTTGACGGATAGGCCGCTTCTTGTCCCTATATCTCCTTCTTCTTCATGGCAGAAAACCTACCGAACTCCGATTCCTCAGTCGATTTGACAACGGAACCGACCGAATTCAAACGTTCACTGAGTCTGCTCGACTCCACGCTCATCGTGTCCGGTTCCATGATCGGCTCCGGCGTGTTCATCGTTACCGCTGACATGGCCCGAAATCTCGGTTCGTCGGGCTGGCTGCTGATGTTGTGGGTGTTAACGGGCGTACTGACCGTGGCGGCAGCCCTCAGCTACGGCGAACTGGCAGGTATGATGCCCAAAGCGGGCGGCCAATACATTTACATCCAACGTGCCTACGGCCACCTGACCGGCTTTGTGTACGGCTGGACCGTTTTCACTGTTATCCAGACCGGCACAATTGCCGCCGTAGCCGTTGCCTTCACCAAATATTCAGCCGTATTTATACCGGCTCTCGGCCCCGAAAACATATTGCTGGCCCTCGGACCGGTCAAAATTACGTTGGGGTCATTGTATGCGATTTCGAGTTTGGTACTGCTCACGTGGCTCAACAGTCGCGGGGTTCAGAGCGGGAAACTGATTCAGAACGTATTTACTTCGGCTAAATTAATTGCCCTACTTGGTCTAATTGTCGTTGGTATCACCATCGGGCTGAGCAGTGGTTTATTGTCGGCCAACTTCGATAGTGCTTGGGATGCGAGTACCACCTCGGCCACGGGCGAGATTTTGCCGCTGGCGGGGTTTGCCCTGGTGCTGGCTTTCGGTACGTCGATGATTGGCTCTCTGTTCTCCGCCGATGCCTGGAATAATGTTACGTTCATTGCGGGGGAAATCAAAAATCCGCGCCGGAATATTCCCCTGGCCCTGTTCTTTGGCACGCTGATCGTTACAACGATTTACTTTCTGGCGAACGTTTCGTATTTATCATTACTGCCGCTGAAAGGATTGCCAACAGCCACCGATATTGTGGGCCGGGGCATCCAGTTTGCCACCGCCGACCGGGTAGCCACAGCCGCCGTCGAAACTGTTTTTGGCAATGTGGCCGTTGCGTTCATGGCCGTATTGATTATGGTATCGACGTTTGGCTGTAACAACGGCTTGATTCTGGCTGGTGCGCGGCTGTATTACGCCATGGCTAAAGACGGGCTGTTTATCGAGCAGGCGTCACACCTCAACAAAAACTCGGTGCCGGGCCGGGCGTTGTGGCTCCAGTGCATCTGGGCCTCACTACTCTGTTTATCAGGTAGATACGGTGATCTACTTGATTACTGCACCTTTGCGTCGCTGCTGTTTTATGTCGTCACGATTACCGGACTGTTTCGGCTCCGACGCACCGAACCCAATACCGAGCGACCTTATCGGGCGTTTGGTTATCCGGTCGTTCCAGCCCTCTATATCGTTGCCGGATTGACCATCTGCGCGATTCTGCTCTATACCAAAACCTTCAATACGGGCATGGGTCTGCTCATTGCCGGCCTGGGCATACCCGTTTATTTCCTGACGAAGCGCAAAAAATAGACCGATTTTCCAGGTCATTCTACGGGTCCAGTGGGTCAAAAGGGTCCATATGCAGACTCTCCAGCGTGGGGTAAAATTCAATGTCGTGGGGCGAAAAGCGCTTCTTTTCCCGATACGGCAAATAGCCTAATTCCCGGCGACTTCGTTCGTCGAAGGCTGCGTTGACGACGTAATCGGTCTGGCTTTGGGTCGTTACGAACACGCAGCGTTTGTCGATTGGGAAACCGTACCGAATCATCAATCGGTTAGCATTCCGAAAATTTGTAGTCGTATGCCGGGCGTGAGGGTCGATAATAAGAGACTTTTCGGGAATAGCGAATTTTCGCATCAGGTATTTTTTCATCTCAACGGCTTCGGCATACGGTCCGCGAAACGGATAGCAATAACCGCCACTCAACACGATGAACGGTGCCCAACCCTTTCGGAATCGTTCGGCAACCATGTCTAACCGCATTTTATTGAGCGGACTGAGGGGCGTGGTTGCCAGTTCGGGGCCATTACCCGGCACTACAATGGCCGCGTATTTATATTTCTGCCAGGATGTTGGCTTAACAACAGCGTAGGCTTTCTGATTGTCACGCTGTTCCATCGGTTCGTGCCGGGCGGGTTCATCGCGGTCGTTGGCATCCATCAACTGCATCGCTACGGCGAGCGAAGGCTGATAAAATAGCGTCATTGTGTCGGCCCGTTCCGTTAAATAAGCAAACATATCTTTCAAAACGGTTCTGTAATAACGACCGTCGACGGGGTAGTTGGCCGAGTCGATACGTGGATACCGCATCTTTTTGCCCAGTCCAAACTGGTCGATAGTATAATTGATACCCAATACGTATTGACTCCAGGCCCGCGCCAGAAATTCACTGTTTGTGAGGTTCGAGAAGCGTTGATAACAACCCGACGGGCGGAGATGGCCGTCTATGAGTTTATCGAACGTACTGCTGTTTCGGGCATACAGCGTTTGCATGGTCGTTATAAGCTGGAGCGAATCGGCGGGCGACCAGCGAAAACCCGACATCAGTGAAACCGGCGTCCGGCAGCTATCCTGAGCGTGGGCTTTAATCAAATCAGCTCGTTGCTCCCGAATCTTTTGCAGTGCGGCTTCTTCTTTAAGCAGTTGATGCACTGCCGGTACGTGCTGAATGGCCGTGAGCAGATAAAAATTCTTATCGGCAACCCGGTCACCCGAATTCAGTAAACGATACGCCGGTCGAAATCCAGTTGGCGGCTTCGCATTGAACGCATAAAACGCCAGTAATAAACCACCAGCAATCAGTAGGTTTTTGTACATACATAAAAAAGAGGGACACGCTTTGCATCCCTCCTGTTGTGAAATCAATAGCCTTCGTTTTGATACATTCCGGCGGGGTTCAGCTTCACCTCATCGAATGGAATCGGATAGAAGTAATCTTTGGGGCCGAAGTTTGTGAGTTTGGCAGCTCCGAAATCGGCTTGATTTTTAGCGCGGAAATATGCCTGTAATTCATCTTTCGTGAAGAATCGCTGCAAATCGAACCAGCGGTGATTCTCGAAGGCCAGTTCTACACGCCGTTCGTGCAGAATTGCCAACTTGAGTGTCGGGTATTTGCTGCTGTATGCGGGGTTAACTTTCGCTACACTGTAGAGCGGCAGTTTGGCCCGCTCGCGAACCTGATCCAGGAAACTGATGGCAGTGGCTTCGTCGCCGAGGTACAGATTGACTTCTGCCAGCATCAGAATTACGTCGGCGTAGCGAATCAAAATCCAGTCGTTACCCCCGAAACCAATCGTGGTAGCGGCTGCACTGGCATCGCGGTATTTGGTAATGAAGTAATCTTTTACGTTGGCCGCATTGGCAAATTTTATCGAGAAATCTTTCCGTACATCACCCTCTTCGTAGTCTTTTACCAGATCGGGTGTTACGTTGCCCCCCGTGCCGGTGGTGGTTCTCAGTGAGTTAATGATTTCGCCCTGTGCCTGATTGTTCGCGGCAATACTCGACGCATAAACCGGGTCGCCCTGCTTATAAACGATCTGGAAAATCGTTTCCGCATTGGTCGTTTTCTTGCTCACATCAAATACATCGGCATACGGAATGTCTTTCAGCGTTCCGAATGACCGCTTGCTGTAGGCGTATGTCAGAAACGTTTTTGCCTGAGTCAGATTGGCTGTGCGATTGGCCGGGTCGAGTGTTGTCGCCATTGTCAGATAGACTTGCCCCAACAACGCATTACCGGCTACTTTTGAGACACGGCCTTTGTCGGCAACCGACCGGCTATCGGGCAGCGCACTGTTGGCAACGTCGGTCAGATCGGCCACGATTTGCCCATAAACCTTCTCTTTTTTCTCGCGAAACGTACTGGCCTGCAATTCCTCGGAGCTGAGCGGAGTCAGCACGAGCGGCACATCGCCCCACTTACGCACTAAGTGAAAATATGTCAACGCCCGGATAAACTTAGCTTCGGCTTGGTATTGCGCTTTGGTTTCGGGCTTGGCAAAGGTCACGTTTTCCATACCGGCCAGCACCTGATTAGCGCGGGTAATGATCTGATACAGAGCCAGCCAGTGCGTTTTCAGGTACGTATTGCTGGGCAACAGCGAGAAATCGTTGAACTGAAACGGCTCACCGGCATTCGACTGATTATCGTTCGTGCCCGTATTATCCGAACGTTGTTCGGCGAAAAGCCCGCTGCCTTCGGCGATACCGTTGTTGTTCCGCAACCCCTGATAGACGCCGTTCAACGCCAGCGATACGTCGTTTTCGGTTCGGTAGAAATCCGTAGCCGCCACCGCATTTGGGTCGGTCTGAATAAGAAAATCCTGGCTACAGGCTGTCAACAAGACCAGTATAAGTGCAGGCAGGAAGCGAAGAAGTGATGTATAATTCATGAGTTTATTTCAATTATTCGGCGGATTTCAATCCGACGGAGAACAACAATCAATACCTTAAAAACTGATCCGTGCGCCAACGTTGTAACCCCGCGCCAGTGGATACAGACCGTAGTCAACACCGGGCGTTAGATTGGCACCGGCATTGTAATCGACTTCAGGATTGTAGCCTTTGTATTTGGTGGCGGTGAAGACGTTGTTGACGTTGGCATACACGCGCAATCCACTTACCCGAACTTTGGTCAGCAGCGATACGGGCAGGTTATAGCCCACCGTGATGTTGGTGCAGCGCAGGAACGAGCCGTTTTGCAGATAAAATGACGATAGGCGGGTGCTGTTGCTTTGTGTGCCACCCCGTGCCGCCCGATAAACGCTGCCGTTGCCGGGTTGGGCCTCCGAGCGATACCGATCCACTACATCGGCATATTGATTGCCCGACGCTTCCATGTTGTACACGTAGTAATCCTGCCCATCGAGCACCTGATTTCCCTGCGACCCATTGAATGATGCATTGAAATCCAGTGCTTTATAGTTTGCCGTGACCGAAAACCCATACGTAAATTTCGGGTAGGGCGTACCGATTACGCGCTTGTCGGCATCGTTGACCACACCGTTTCCGTCAACGTCTTCAAACAGCAGATCGCCGGGACGCAGTGGGTTGCTCGACGCCACCGACCGGGCCGGACCTTGGCGCGTATAACCGGCTTTGAACGTTTGCGTAGCCGCGTTGTAGTTGGCATTATCCTGAGCAAGCGCTTCTACGTCTTTCTCGCGCACCATGCCAATCACCTTAAATCCGTAGAACATGCCTACCGGCTGACCTTCCTGCGTGACGTGCGTGATGTATTGCCGCTCGGCCCCAACCCCGAAAATGGTATTGGCTCCACCCATGTTCAGCACCAAATTGTTGTTGAAGGAAATATTACCGCTCAGATTCAGCTTGAAATCGGTAGTCGAAACGGCGCGTCCATCAATCTGAAACTCAACGCCCCGGTTCCTGATTTTGGAATCGCGCAGGTTGGTCAGGATGGTCGATGTGCCCGATATGGCCGACACCGGCTGGTTGAACAGCAGGTTATACGAATAACTCACATACCCGTTGGCAATCAGCAGCACCCGGTTGTTGAACAGCCCCAAATCGACGCCAAGATTGTACTGCGACGTGGATTCCCAGCCCAATCGCTGGTCTTTGATTGGCCCGGCCCCCAACGCTGTCTGGATGGTTCCGTTGCCAAACACAGCCCCGTTGAGGTTCTGCATCGTTTGCAGGTAGTTGTAATTGCCGATGTTATAATTACCCGTCTGCCCCCAGCTTGCCCGCAGTTTGAGCGTCGATGCATCGCCGAGCCAATCGCGGTAAAACGGTTCGTTCGATACGGTCCAGCCCGCCGACACCGACGGAAACGCGCCCCACCGATTCAACGGCCCAAACCGTGACGAACCATCGGTGCGGAAAGCGGCTGTCAGAAAATAGCGTTCATCAAAACTGTACGTTGCCCGCGCCAGATACGACAGCAGCGTTTCGGTGTATTTACCGGTGGCGAATTCACCGCCCCCCGTGTTCAGGAAAAAATTGGTAGGGTCGGCTCCTTTGCCCGTAATCTCCTGCACAAAATCATTCTGGAATCCCTGCGCCGATACACTAATCCGATCACCATCAATACGTTGGGCCGTGTAGCCGCCCAGCAGATTCAGGCTGTGGAGACCAAACTGCCGGTTGTAAGTCAGCGTAAACTCGCCGAGTGCGTTCTGAACCGACGTCGTTTGCGCATTGGCCCGCGCTGCGGCAATGGACGCAGGCGAACCGGGCGGGTTGTTGCCGCTGCTCAGGCTGGTGGGCAGGTAATATTCGTATTTTTCGTTATACGTCTGCAAACCAAGATTGGCTTTGGCAATCAGTCCCGGAATAATCTCGTAACTGGCCGTTCCGTTATACGTACCGCGCAGCCCTTTCCGGGTGATTTTGGTTTCCATCGCCAAGGCCACCGGATTCTCAACGGTCTGATAACCAAAGGTCGGCTGTTGCGAGGCCGACTCGTTCTTGATGAGTACCCCTTTATCGTCGTAAGCCCGGAAGATCGGCGGATAAATCAGCGCACCCAGAATTGGTCCCTGGTTGAACCGGCCTTCCTGCACTTCGCGGTTGTTGGTCGATGTCACAAAAAAGCTGGCGCCGACTTTAAATTTCTTGCTGATGTCGGCATCTACGTTGGCGCGGAGGTTGAGCCGATCCTGTTTGGTCGCTACAATAATTCCCTGCTGGCCCTGATAACCCGCACTGAGCAGGTAACGAACGCCATTGCTACCACCCGAAAATGTCAGGTTATGCCGATTCAGGGGTGCATTGCGATACAATTCGTTCTGCCAGTCGGTATCATATTGCGGTTTGATGGCCTTCTGAGTGGCAAGGTCGTAGAATTGTGTGGGAATGCTCACCGACCCGGCGTTGCTAACGTTGGCGATGCGCGTGGCGTTTGGGTCAGAAAAGTTTGCATTAGTAAAAGGCTTTCCGGCGTTTTGCATCAGATCGCGGTACGTATTATTGCGGGCGTCGATCAGCAAGTCCACAAACTGTTCCGAGTTCAGCAATTTTACCTTTTTCGCCAACTGGTTGATGCCATACTGATACTCGTACTCTAACTTTCCCTTGCCGTCTTTTCCGCGTTTGGTCGTTATAAGCACCACCCCGCCCGATGCCCGCGAGCCGTAAATGGCTGCCGAAGCTGCATCTTTCAAAATGTCGATACTTTCAATATCGTTGGGGTTGATGAATACGTCGTTGCCCGCCGGAAAACCGTCGATGACATAGAGCGGGTCCGAGCTGGCGTTGATCGAACCGATGCCCCGCACCCGAATTTTGGTGCCAACGTACGGCGCACCGCTTGTCTGCGCCACCTGCACCCCGGCTAATTTACCGACCAATGCCTGACCCAGCGTTGGCGCTGCAATGTTCAGTTCGCGGGCTTTTACGTTGGAGATGGCCCCCGTCACATCGCTTTTACGAAGCGTCTGATAACCAACGGCTACCACTTCGCTCAACTGGTTGACATCTTCCTGCAACGTTACGTTAAGCGTCTGCTGCGACCCGATCACAACCTCTTTCGATTTGAAACCGACTGATGAGAAAACGAGCGTTGCGCCCGACTCTACATCGATGGTAAACGCACCGGCGGCATCGGTCACCGTTCCTTTGCGCGTCAGTTTTTCGACGATGTTCACGCCCGGGATCGGCTGATTCTGTGCGTCTGTGACCACACCTGTCAGGCGGGCAGCATACATAGCGGGAGAATCTGTGGCGTAGGTTGTTCGATAGGTCAGTGTGTTGACCAGCAGGAACAGGCAAATCAGATGCCTGCCCCAGTTAAATAGGTAGCCGTTCATATCAAGTTGTAAATTGTTGGATTAGATGTAAAAAATTTAAAGCGGTGCCGATTCTTAAAGCGACATCGCTTTGTAAGCCCTACCAGTTGAGGTTCATAAACTGCGCGTTGTTGCTGCGCGACGACGTAACAGCAATGCCCGTCGTCAGATCATTCAGGAGCGTAAAGCCTTCCAGTTCGTCGGCCTTGTCGATGTCTATTGTCTTGATAACCTGCTCTTTACCCGCTTCGATGGACTTTTTTAAATCCACGAACGTAAACCGCCACCGTCGTCCTTCCATCTGATTCTGTATCAGCACCAGTACTCCTTTCGACGGAATCCAGTGCAGATTCTGCACCCAGGGTGAGCAGGTAAATCGCTTCACGACTACGCCCGGCTCGCTGGTTTTTTTGGCTCTTGCCAGACGCTCCGGGTCATACAGCCGGACTTCGTTGGCTTTGTTACCATAATCCGCCGTTGCTACGTACCACTTACTATCGTATTGGATGGATTCGGGCCGGGTTCCCTGAATGCAGGCGTCGTCTTCGATGGTATTGAGCAGATTGCCGTCGAGAGTTCCGGTGCGGAGCAGGCCCGCCCAGTTTACGGCGTAGAGTACGGCCCGCCATTTGGTGCCTTCGGGATTGAGCGAAGCGTCGCCCGGACGAATGCTGTTGCCGATGAACGTTGGACCCGCGCCTGGTTGCGCGATTGGATTATGGGCAATACCGGTGGGGTGATTGATGACATCTTTGCCGCCCTCGGTGAGTTTAATTTCCTGCCCGGTGTACGTCAATGCATCTTTGCCAACGGTGTAGGTACGAATCATTCCCACTTCCCGGTCGCCGTACAAGTACGCTTTGCCGTTCAGATAACTCACACCCTGGCACGCCCCCAGCGAATCGACTGTCAGCAATGCGCCCGGCACAAGAGTAACCTCATGCCAGGGTGCAGAAAATAATCCGGCAAAACACAGGACAACGTACAGTAATACCTTCATACACGGTTGAGCACAGCCATCCAGATACACGCTATTCAATGAATAACAGTTTGGTGTTCAGCTTATTAACAAAAAGACGCTGAACGTATCTGGTTAGCTAATTAAATTATTTGCAAAGGAAATGAGCAGACGTTACGTAAGTGTTACGTTACTGTTTCCAAGTCGTTATGATTGTACCTGTTTTCTACAAAAAACATAATAAGCATGTCTTGATTCGGAGATTTCAGGGCAGCAAGTTTCGCCCGAAGGAGCCTGTCATCGGATTGTCAACTGAAAAACCATAACTATTTGACGACCTAACCGTTTGTCAGACAGATAATCCCTTAACGAATGGCCGATTTTCAGGAGAACGAAACTGTCCGTATGGAAACGTTCAGCGATGGCGTTTTTGCTATCGACATTACGCTGCTGACGTTTCAACTCAAAGCGCCAAGCCTGAAGGCCGCAAACTCCACCTATAATCTGGCAATAGCCCTGCTTCAGCAATGGCCCGACTATATCGCGTACCTGATTAGTTTCGCCACCATCTTCATTATCTGGCTGAATCACCACCGGATGTATAACGTCATTCGGCGCAGCGATGCCCGGTTTATGTTCTACAATGGACTGCTGCTGCTGTTGGTCACTATTGTGCCGTTCACCACCTCGCTCCTGGGCGATTACATCAATACCCCCGCCTACCCGCTTGCCGCTGCGCTCTACTTGCTGCTCTTCGCCAGCATTTCCGGCGCACTGCTGATCATGTGGAATCACGCAACCGATAACTTCCGGTTACTCAAACGCCCGGCTGCCGATGTTCGGGTTCAGTCAATCCAGACCAGTTTTATCATCAGTACGGCCGTCTATACCGCATCAGCCGGATTATCCTTTCTGACACCATATGTGAGCCTGCTGCTTGGGCTGGTCATTGTTGTTTATTTGGGTCGGCTAAAATATCATCGCGGCAAAGTCGTTTAAATCGGTAGTAAAACTATGCTATTCAACGTATCATATCGCTTATTCTGGATTGGGTTGCTGGCGGCTGGAATCAGTGCGTGCACGGGTGTCGGACCCGCTACCAGTTTATTCCGGTCATCGTCGCCCCACGAACAGTACGGACAGTCGCTCAAAGAAGCCCGGCTCGACCGCTCGGCCCTCGGCACCGACTGGCTGGCGGCTGGCGAACGTGCCCTGCGCGACTCCCTGAAAATTACGGTTCCCTATCGCGAGAGCGGTTACTTCTCGGCCAGCAAAACATTTGCCGTTGGCTATCGACTCGATGCCCAGCGGGGCGACCGGTTTCTGGTGCGGGTTGAAACGCAGGGTCAGAAAGAAACGCAGGTTTTCATTGATGTATTCGCGCTCGAAAAACGCAACCGAACAACCCTGATTGCAGCCTCGAAAGCCGACACCAACGTACTGGCCTGGGAACCCCGGAAAACGCAAACCTACCTCATCCGCATCCAGCCCGAACTGCTCCGAACAGGCCGCTACACCATTACCGTTACCCGCGAACCAGCCCTGAGTTTCCCGGTTCAGGGGCGCGACAGCCGTCAGATAAGCAGTTTCTTCGGAGCCGTCCGTGATGCAGGTCGTCGGCGGCACGAGGGCGTAGATATTTTTGCACCCAAAGGCACACCCGCGCTGGCATCTGTCGATGGCGTTATTTCGGGCGTCGGCACCAGCCCGCTGGGAGGGAATGTCGCTTTTCTGACGGATAATGACCGCAACATTCGGCTTTATTACGCTCACCTCGACCGCTGGAACGTAAGCAATGGACAGCGCGTGTCTATTGGCGACACAGTGGGATTTGTGGGCAATACAGGTAATGCCCGCACCACCGGGCCGCACCTGCATTTTGGCATTTATGGATTCAGCGATGGAGCCACCGACCCGCTCCCGTTCATTCGGCTGGGACGCGGTCCGGCCCGGCAATCGCTGCTTTCGGCGGATCGGCTGGGCGATTCGGTTCGGGTATCTGCCGCCCGAACGGTTGTTCGACTGTCGCCAAACAGCGACGCGCCCGTGTTGCGAACGCTGCCCAGAACATCGGCAATAACCATCATCGGTGGCACCGAAACATGGCCCCGCGTTGAGTTGCCCGACGGCCTGACCGGATACGTTGCCAGTAGCACCACCGAAGCGGTCAAGCCACTCCGGCGTTGGGTTCTGCCTACTGCTCTGCCACTTTTAGACGCTGCCGATGGCGGTGCGGCTCCTATTCGTACGTTGCCAACCGGAACGGCGGTCAATGTACTGGCAACGGCAAACTCGTTTCAGTTGGTGCGGGATACCGATGGAAAAACAGGTTGGATTCCCGTTTCAGGTGCTCCTTAAAAAGCGGTTATAAACAGTCAGGAGGTGGTTAGGGATGGTCAGAACAGCCAGTCAACTGACTACTTTCTGACAATCCCTAACCACCTCCTGACAAATACCGGACAAACTGCTTACCTACGAAACCTTTTGGAGACCCTTCACTTTTTCGTGAGCGGCCTGTATTTCAGACAGTTGCTTAATCAGGTCCTCTTTGATGTAAGCCGGAATATGATCTTTATCAATAGCATCCTGATACGCTTCGACAGCGGCACCCTCACCAAATTCAACTGAACTCAGGACGGCATCCCGGTCTTTACCCGTCAACGCGGCTTTGATGTCGATCCAGGCGCGGTGAATTTTGCTCGACACATCCGTAGAGGTTGCATCGGATACAGCCGATCCGTCGATCCGCACAATATGATCAGCCAGTTGGCTGCGGAAATTCTGGCTTTGAACAACGTAGTGATGGAACAGCTCGTCTAACTGAGCGTCTTCGTTGTCTTCAATCGCTTTCTTAAATCCTTGAATGCGGTCGTTATTAATTTTGACTAAGTCGTTGAGATCGTCAACTATTTCTTTATTCGTGATCATAACCGTCGTGTTTCAATAAGTTGTAAACTCCTTCTATAACTATGCGTGCGAGTGATTGTTTTGTAAATGCGCAGCGCTTTACCGAAACAATGATGGTTAAAGTCTAACAGCTTGCGGATGCTACGTTCAGGTGTCGCCAGGGTTTATTTAGCTGCCGTTGATTCGGAATGAGCCGGCTAAAACGTCTGCCTCGACGGATAGCAGACAGGAGTAAAACAGTATCTTACGCCTTATTATGTACATCATGAAAGCCGCTGTGTTATTTAGTCCGGGGGAGGCCGAAAATCTTACTCTAATTGAGAAGCCCATACCTACTCCATCTGAGGGTCAGGTCTTGATTAAGATTAAAGCGTTTGGCCTGAACCGGTCGGAATTGATGACTCGTAAGGGTTTATCGCCTTCGGTAAAACTACCGCGTGTTTTGGGCATTGAGTGTGTCGGTGAAGTTGCCGATGACCCGTCTGGAGAGTACAAAAAAGGGCAACAGATTGCCGGCTTGATGGGTGGTATGGGCCGAGACTTCGATGGCAGTTATGCCGAATACGCCGTATTACCCAGACCTATTCTGCACCCGTTTCACAGCACCCTTGCCTGGGACATGTTAGGTGCAATTCCTGAAATGTATCAGACGGTGTATGGCTCGCTGCATCTGTCATTAGCCATACAAGAGGGAGAAACCTTATTGATACGGGGAGGTACTTCCTCCATTGGCATACTTGCTGCTCAAATCGCGGCAAACTTCGGACTGACGGTCATTGCTACTACCCGGAATGCCCGAAAAGAAACGTTTTTACGTAAAAACGGAGCCTCGTATGTCTTAATCGACGATGGCCATCTGAGGGATAAAGTCCGGTCCATTTTTCCTCAAGGCGTTGATAAAGTCCTGGAATTGGTTGGTACGGCAACGCTGAAAGATTCCCTCGGATGCGTTAAGCCGGGTGGAACGGGATGCATGACGGGTATGCTTGCCGAAAGCTGGTCCATTGCCGATTTTGCACCGATGGAGTTTATTCCGGCAACAGTCCGATTGACGATTTATGATAGCGGTCAAATCAGAAGTTCAAGTCAGGTTTTTCAGGATTTCATCCGTACAGTTGAAGCCGGACAAATTAACTTGAATGTGAGCCGCGTATTCACCTTAGACACAATCGCTGATGCCCATCGGCTGATGGAAACGAATCAGGCAGGCGGTAAGATTGTCGTTTTGACGTAGATTATCCGCGCATTCGGTCTGCACATAATTTTCAACCAACTCAACTACAGTTTGTTAATCGTTACGCTCCGAATCCGGACGCGGGCGCCCGGCTCAAACTCAGTCTGGCCCTGAGGATTTGTCAGTGAAATTTGAGAGATAACTCCATTCCACCCAGCAAGCTGGCTTGTGTTAATCTCGTAGGTGCGGAACTGACCGTCGCCGATAATCGGGAAATCAGTGTATCGGTCTGGAAATTGCATAAAATCCACATCCTCAGGTTTGCGCCACGCCAGCCGGGCAATGGTATTCTTGGTTTGAAAAGCGGCCTGTATGTATATTTTAGGGACGTCCGTCGCCTGCCAGAAGGTTAATGGTGCGTTGATACGAAAAAACCGGTCACTCACCTTATCAGCACCCCAGTGTACATTTAATTCGTTTCGGATAGGCCAGCCGCTATCTGTGGTGTTGGTGTAAAACCATCCCCGCCGGTCATTCACAAAGGTATAGTCCGGGCCGGTTGGCGGGCGGGGCTGGGCGTAAACAAACTGCCGGATATCGTTCAGCGAACCGACAATTAGTGTGTACTCGAAATCATACTGACCATTGTGATCGACGACTAAAAACTCTTCGCTGTTAATATAACCCGCCGATACGTCGAACTCTCCGCCCACGTGTGGAATGCCAAATCCTGCCGTTCTGAACCGAACTTCATTAGCCTTGAACAACCCCACACCCCGACCATTTTGGTTGAGCAAAGCCGCCCATCGCTCGGTCGCGTACCGATTGATGACATCCCGCTCTGAAAATTCCGACACTCCATCGTTCGTAAACGGCTTCAGGCCTGTGTAAACGAACATCCGGTCGTAAGGACCATTCAAATAAACGCACGGAAACTCCTGCGTTCGCGCTTCGTATTGCGTCGTATCGGCGCGACTTACAGTTATCCGGCAACGCACATGCACCGTGTTATCCTTAATGTCGATCCAATGCTCGAAGATGCATTCGGCAGGCTCATCGAAAAGCGGCCAGATAAGCGGTATCGTTTTGACGTACAGCAGATTATCCGTTTGCTGATAACTAACGATTCGGGCCGGGTGAAGAAAATAGTCGCCCGCCTGCACCGGGTTCCAGCCGAGGTATTTCCACTGCTCAACGGGCTGCTTACCGTTTTGGGTGTATGGGTACGGACCCGCATAAATAGCCGTCTGAATCTGACGGCCCAGGTCCGGGTTATTCACCATGTTTTCGCTGCTGCCCGCTTCGGCCAGATACGTAATGGCCCCGCCCATGTTCAGGTCGATACCCACCCGAAGCTTGTCGTTGGCCAGAAACAGGCGTTTTTGGGGAGACGGCTGCTGCTGACCCGGCAGGCCACCGCCGGGCGGATTTGTCACCACGGGCGGTGCGTAGGGAGCCGTTGACGGGTAATCGCGCACACACGTAACGGCTAAACAACTTACGAAAACGTATAAAAAGAGTAGATAAGGGCGAGCCATAAGCGCAACGTGTGAAAGACCAGTTTTACCAAAATTAAAGTATAAGAATTCGTTTTCCAATAACGTCTATTCACGGAAAGGTATGCAATTAGTCTGCTTTAAATTTGATTTACCGGTAGTTGCGTAATTTTTAGTGGCATTACCCTGTTGCTTTCCCGTCAATGCACTAATTTTGCAGGATTTTTGGGCATTCGTTAACGCCCTACGGATCACTACAGTTCTCAGTACCGTCCGTGCGGTTTGTTCACGAATACATAGTCATTGTTCATTCGGGGCCGCCCTGCGGTTCATTGCCCACTGAAAATGCCAAAAAACACCAACATTCGCTCTATTCTCATTATCGGCTCAGGTCCCATTGTTATCGGCCAGGCCTGCGAATTCGATTATGCCGGCTCTCAGGCTGCACGCTCCATCCGCGAAGAAGGCATCGAAGTAGCGTTGATCAACTCCAATCCGGCCACTATCATGACCGACCCAATCAACGCCGATCATGTCTACCTGCTGCCGCTTGAGAAGAAATCCATCGTCGAAATCCTGAAGAAACATCAGGAAATGGGTCGCCCCATCGACGCCGTGCTGCCAACGATGGGCGGTCAGACGGCTCTTAACCTGGCCATCGACTGCGAAAAAGCGGGTATCTGGAAAAAATACGACGTTAAAATCGTTGGGGTTGATATTAAGGCTATCGAGACAACCGAAGACCGGGAGAAATTCCGGCTGCTGATGCTTCAACTTGGCGCGGGCGTTTGCAAAGGACGTACCGCCCGGTCGTTTCTGGAAGGTAAAGAGATCGCTCAGGAAATTGGCTTTCCGCTCGTTATCAGACCGTCTTTTACGCTTGGCGGCACGGGCGGGGGCTTCGTGAACACACCGGAGGAGTTCGACAAGGCACTCACGCACGGGCTGCACGCATCGCCGGTTCATGAAGTGCTGGTGGAGCAAAGCGTGAAAGGATGGAAAGAATATGAACTGGAGTTGCTCCGCGATAATAATGGCAACTTCATCATCATTTGCTCCATCGAAAATTTTGACCCGATGGGCATTCATACCGGCGACAGCATCACCGTTGCTCCGGCCATGACCCTGCCCGACACGCTCTACCAGAAAATGCGCGACTTGTCCATTAGGGTGATGAGTGGCATTGGCCAGTTTGCGGGTGGTTGCAACATTCAGTTTTCAGTTAATCCGCAGACCGACGATATCATCGTTATTGAAGTGAACCCACGCGTAAGCCGGTCGTCGGCGCTGGCGTCGAAAGCAACAGGTTATCCAATTGCCAAGATTGCCGCTAAAATGGCGATTGGGTACAACCTCGATGAGTTGATAAACCCGATTACGGGCACAACCTCGGCCTTTTTTGAACCCGCCATCGACTACGTGATCGTGAAAGTGCCGCGCTGGAACTTCGATAAGTTTCCGGGTGCCGACCGGTCGCTGGGGCTGCAAATGAAATCGGTGGGCGAGGCAATGGGCATCGGGCGGAACTTCCAGGAAGCCCTGCAAAAAGCCTGTCAGTCACTCGAAATACGACGGAACGGCCTCGGTGCCGACGGTCACGAACTAACGGACCGAAACGCCCTGACCCACAGTCTGCAAAACCCAAGCTGGAACCGGCTGTTTCATATTTACGATGCGTTTAAGGCGGGGATGTCGTTCCGCACGATTCAACAACTGACCAAAATCGACCCCTGGTTCCTGCATCAGATTGAGGAGTTGATTGAACTGGAGCGCGAAATTCAGCAGTACGATCTGGACGATATTCCGCCCGAACTGCTGCGCACAGCTAAGCAGAAAGGCTATGCTGACCGGCAGTTGGCTCACCTGTTGCAGGTAAAAGAAAGTAAAGTTTACCAATACCGTCAGGCGCATAATATCCGTCGGGTGTACAAATGCGTAGATACCTGCGCGGCTGAGTTTGAAGCCAAAACGCCGTACTATTATTCGACGTTTAATAATCAGGTGCCCATCACCACCGACCATGCCGAACCCGTTTCTGACCTGCCCGGCAACGAGTCGATACGTAGCAACCGCAAAAAAATTGTCGTGCTGGGTTCGGGTCCAAACCGCATTGGGCAGGGCATCGAGTTCGACTACTCCTGCGTACATGGTATACTGGCTGCCAAAGAAGCGGGCTACGAAACCATCATGATTAACTGCAATCCGGAAACGGTTTCGACTGACCCCGACATTGCCGATAAGCTTTATTTCGAGCCGGTTTTCTGGGAGCACGTTCACGCCATCATCATGCACGAACAGCCCGAGGGCGTAATTGTGCAGTTGGGCGGCCAAACGGCGCTGAAAATGGCGGAGAAACTGACCCGCTATGGCATCAAAATCATCGGTACCAGTTGGGAAGCTCTCGACCTTGCCGAAGATCGGGGCCAGTTTTCGGGCTTGCTGCGCGACCTGAACATTCCGTATCCGAAATTCGGGACCGTGCGCGAGTCCGAAGCTGCGCTGGAACTCTCGCGCGAACTGGGCTTTCCGCTTCTCGTCCGGCCAAGTTACGTGCTGGGCGGTCAGAACATGAAAATCGTGATCAACGAGAATGAACTGGAGCAGCACGTGATGAAGATTCTGGAGGATATTCCCGACAACAACATCCTGCTCGACCACTTCCTCGAAAACGCCATCGAAGCCGAAGCCGACGCCATCTGCGACGGAGAAGACGTGTACATTATCGGCATCATGGAACATATCGAACCGGCGGGTATTCACTCCGGCGACTCATACGCAGTGCTGCCCACCTTCGACCTGAGCGACGACGTAATCCGTCAGATTGAGGAACACACCCGGAAAATCGCGCTGGCTCTACGTACCGTTGGCCTGATTAATATTCAGTTCGCGATCAAGAATGAGGTCGTGTACATCATCGAGGCCAATCCCCGCGCCAGTCGCACGGTGCCGTTCATTTGCAAAGCGTATCAGGAGCCGTATGTCAACTACGCTACCAAGGTGATGCTGGGCGACAAGAAGGTGAAGGATTTCGATTTCAAACCGGTTAAAAAAGGCTATGCGATCAAGATTCCGGTATTCTCGTTCAGCAAATTCCCGAACGTAAACAAGGAACTCGGTCCCGAAATGAAATCAACCGGAGAGGGCATCTACTTCATCGACGACCTCACCGACGACTATTTTCAGAACATCTATTCCGAGCGAAATCTGTATCTGAGCCGGTAAATCGACTAACAAAACGACAGACCGTCGAACGGTTGTGACACGGCCCAACAGCTTGAAGCACAACCGTTCGGCGGTCTGTCGTTTTATTGCTATTTGTATTCAAAAGGCGGATATTTACAGTATACATTATAAATAGTAAAGCTATGACTGTTGTTGCAGTTGAATTGGAGGACAAAATATTTCGGGATTTGGAAGAAGTATCCGGTACGGCTAACCTACCATCTGACCAGATGATTAGTCGAATTGTAAAGAACTATCTGCATGTTGAGAAGATGAATAAAATTCGGAGAGAACTGAAAGGAACTGCTGAAGCTGCTGGCTTTTTCTCAGAAGAGGATATCTATCGCGAAATTTCGTAAGCCATTCGAAATAAAAGAAATATATTTGCTTGCTTCTCGCAAGGACTACCGGCCCGTTCTGTGCAATATCAGTAAGCACTCCCAACGAAATTATGGCCAGCCTGTCTGCTTCTACATCGATTGTCTTCGACACAAACGTCCTTATATCAACGTTCGTTTTTCCAGGATTTGCAGCGAAAATTTATGACCACTGCGCCCTACACTTTGAGCTTTACACGTCTGAGTGGATACTGAACGAATTTGACGAAAAAATGGAGTACAAATTCGGCTATTTACCTGAACGCCGGAACCGAATCATTGACACTATTCGAGAAAGACATAGTGTCACTCTACCCACCAACGACCTTCCAACCGATTCCCGCGATTCAGACGACAATAACGTCTTGCAGGTCGCCCTATTTATCAAGGCTGATTTTATAATTACCGGGGATCGGGACTTATTAGATCTGGAAAAAATCGGCAACACGGAAATCATCAATCCAAAGACATTCTTTGACCGATACGTAGCCTAACTAATTCCTATAAATGAGAGGAGCTTGGCCCAAAAATGAAATCGCCCGGTGAAGGCATTTACTTCATCGACGACCTTTTCCGAAACGTCTATCCCGAGGGAAATTCGTATCTGAGCCGGTAGAAACTGACTAATCCACAACAGAACAGCCCTTCAAATGGAGGGCTGTTCTGTTTTTCAAAACGGTTTCTTGCCAATGAGTTTTTTGAAAACCTCTTTTACGAGCACTGGCAGCGTGAAATTGTGGCTGACGGCATAGCGGAAATTTCCGGTATTGATCGTTTCAATTGGCTTTCCATTCTCGCTGTGCTGAACCACTTTTCCGGTCGCAATGTTGACTACGTGCCTCAAATTGAGGTTGTTAGCGAACATATCCGAAAAGCGGGGCGAGTAGTACATACAGCCGTCAAAGTAGTAATGCGTCACCTGCGACCAGCGGGTTACGTTCCCGCCTTTGATCGGCATACCCCCGTGTACTAAGTTCGATGACCAGATCAGTACGTCGCCTTTCTGCATGTGAATTTCCTGTCGCTTGTAGCCTTTTGCTTCCATGAACTCCTCCATAAAATCTTCATAATGAGGATATTCGGCGTAGTTTCCTTTGGCTTCGATGCCCAGATCAAAGTAATTGAACTCTTCCTGGCGGTGCGAACGCGGGTAGTAAAACAGGGGGCCGTTGCTGGCTGTGGTTTCTTCCAGAGCCGTCCATACGCCACACATGAACCGGGCGGGAGAGCAACTGAAGTGAATCGTGTCGGAGTGCGCGCGTTGCTGAGTGCCGAATTTGAAGTTAAGCGTCTGAAACGGAATCGGCTCCCGGTCGTAAAGCATCCGTAGCACATCGAAAATGGAGGGTTGGCTGGCTATCTCCCGCACGGTACTATACGTCTTCCACAAATCCTGATGCCGGGTCGGCTCCTCACCAACATTGGCCGGATAAGATGCCCCAATTTCCTGCAACGTACGGTCGATCAATTCGTGATCGACCCGCTGGCGCAATACCAGAAAGCCTTCGCGATTATAATGAGTAACCATTTCGCGCTGTTCAGGCGTAAGATCTTTTTTGGTCAACAAATCATCAAAAAACGGGGATTCAACCCAGGGCAGGTTCATTCGCTGAGCAACGGAAACGTTTTTCATAGTTTCAGGGAAGATTAGAAAGAGGAATAAGTACCATAATTATGCCGGGACCATACCGATGCGTCTCAAAAGTGGTCAAATAAGATTCCATTCCAGAAAATCACTTATTCAACGGACGAAAACAGGCTTTCCTTGACCAAGCAAAACAGAACAGGCAATTCTATTAGATCCGAACGCCTTCATTATCAGCAACTAACTGTATGATAATGATCTAAATGTATTAAAATGATTTCATCAATAGATAATCTATAGACCATTATTTTTTCGCGTTTTATTTAGCGTTACTTCCATAATTATTTATTTATGAACTTCCTAAAACACAACAGCCCGATTCGTCATTGACGAATCGGGCTGTTGTAATTCTTGAGCGGTTAAATTAGAAACCTAATCCCAGGGCGAAACCACGAATAGTTGGATTACCCGGTAGCAGCGCACCCGACGTAGTAGAGCCATTCGTCAGGTTGACGGTATAAATCCGGGTCGAGCCGTCTGAGCGCAGCAACGCATAGGCAATACCAGATGTTCCGCCAATATCGAATCCGTTGGCACCTTCTGCCGCCAGGCCCAGCGAACCTACCGCCACGAGCGTACCATTATTTGGCGGAGTCTGCTGAAAAAGCATGGCCGTTGTTGTTCTGGTGTCAATGTTATACAACGTCGTGGTGGTTGCACCGGCGAAGTTGTTGGTATAAGCCGAGGCCGTTACGTTTGGCGTTCCCGGATTCAGGGGACCATCTACCGCAGCAACCGCACCATCATTCGGATTCAGACGCAGGTTCTGCCCTGTGTTTGTGATAACCCGAATGCGGTCAACGGTGGGATTGAAGTCAAAGCCAATGTCGTTGCCCGATAGCAATGTACTCAGCGGACCCGTTCCTACCAATGCAGCCGCACCGTTCGACGTATTGATGGTATACAATCGGCTGGTGCTGCCAATAGCGTACAACTGACCATTCACAGGGCGGAAATCAATGCCATAAATCATTTCGCCCGCCTGAAGTCCCGTAATTGCTTTGGCGATGGGCGACGGATTCATTGGATTGAAAATGAGCAGACTGTTTCCACCATCAATGGCGTAAGCAACGGGCTGAGTCGGAATAGCCAGTCCGATAATGGTGCCGGGCAGATTGCCTAATTTCTGCAAACGACCCGATGAGAGGTTAATTTGTTGCAACTCCGAAGCGCCGTTGAACGTAACGGCAACCAGCCCCTGCGTGTTATCTGTGGGCGAAATATCGAAGCCTGCCGCGCCGGTGATGTCTAATCCCAATGGGCCTACATCGGCCAACGTACCGTTGTTTGGCGGATTCTGAATGTATAGCCGATCCGTAGCAGGGTCAATATCATACAGTGTTGTGGTAGTTAGACCCGCGCGGTTATTGGTGTAGGCCACCTCAGAAATCATAGCCCCCGACGCACCGTTGATGGCGCCGTCTACGGCAGCAACTGTACCGGTTTCGGGATTCAGCCGCAAATCCTGCCCTGTATTCGTAACCAGCCGGATGCGGTCAACGGTGGGGTTGAAGTCCAGACCAACGATAGAACCGGCGATTGCTGGTGTAAAAGCAGTGGTGGTTAATGCGCGGGCATTTCCGGTTGCCGGGTCGATGACAAACAGACGACTCTGATTGCTCACCGCATAGAGTTGACCGGTAGCGGGTCGGAAATCAATCGACAGCATCCGCTCACCACTCTGAATGGCAGTGCCGCTGATGGCCACCGTCGCCAACGGCGCATTTGAACTTCTGATATTCAACCGGAGCAGTTGGTTGGCATCGTTTAATGCGTAAACCATAGCGTCCGGCAGGGTATTTGGGTCGGGAGCCAGCCTGTGATCCTGACAGGCGTTCAGTGTGAGCAGGGAGCCAATCGCCAGCACACCAGCGACGATGCGGATTTGTTTTTTGTAGAACATGGTCATAGAAAAGTTGTTGGGAGTAAATCAGAATGCTTTTTAGTCTTCTGCATTTCACTATACGATTATACGTCCCTAACGGATTTAACGGGTTTGAAAGAAATCAAAAAATAATAATCAATACTCATTGACAGGCCAAAGTCGATCAATAGGTTCTTTTACTAAACTTACGTAACGTATCGACTGTACTTTTCTTAATGCCAACTAACCTTCATCTGCCTGCTGAGCAACTTACCAGCTTTTCTTCAGACTTACATAACTCCCAAAACTGTTGGGAATCAACTCTCCCCGGTCGAGGGCCAGCGAGGTTGTCAGGATCGTACGGGGCCATTTATGAATTGACCACTGAGCCGACAGCCCTGTGGATAACTGATGAAACACCTGTGGGTAAGGTTGTTTGTATGACCCGAAATTACGACTATACGACACCCGTCCTGTCAGCGTTGGCCCACGCCGAAAAGCCCCGATAGCTCCCAGATACCATGCCA
The DNA here is from genome assembly GCA_031425355.1 of Spirosoma sp. Lineage (GTDB taxonomy): Bacteria > Bacteroidota > Bacteroidia > Cytophagales > Spirosomataceae > Spirosoma. Next base: position 55,593 of record JANPJE010000128.1, read on the forward strand.
CAACCCGGTTATTGGGGTAAAAGCCATTCCCCCCATACGCATTGCCGACAGCCGGGTCCAGTTCAGGGCGCGGCATAATAAACGGCGTACCGAGCGTACGTCCCCGATACGACCAGCCCTCCCGGTACTGACTGTGATTGAAGTAATTATCGGCCCCCTGATACCGCGCTGACGGGTCGAATTCGGGGCCGCTCTGGTTGGTTGTGGTTAGCCATTCGAGCACTACCCGCCGAAACCGAAAGCGGACATTTGTGCGTGATTGATTCAGCAAACGCAGTCCCGTCAGGCCATCGGGCACATTCTGCAAGGCCAGTCCCGACGCATCATCGTACATATGCTGATGATAGAGCAGCCAATTGTGCCGTCGTCCTTTCCACTCCAAAGCCAGGTCGTAGCTGCCAACGTGATTGCCTAAGCGGTTCGTGCCATCGAAACCCGTAAACCGGTCGTTCTCCAGCGCGTCCGGGTAGCGGCCCGTTACGAGTGAAATATAATCCTGGAACGATTTTGACAGGCTGCCATTTACGGCCAGCGGAGTGCCAATCAGGTAATCGGCACTCCCGCCCCACTGCACCTGGTGGTTCAGTCCGCCATAAATCCGAAAACGCCAGTTCGGTTTCCCAATACGTCCGTAGAGGTATTTGTGATGGAGATAACTCCCCCGAATATACGAATTTATGAGCCAGCCATGCGCGTATCCCGCCCGGAAAGCCAGCAGTTTTTTGGTGAAGCCGATGGGCACAAAATCCGGTGTGTGGAGCTGAATCTTAGGAAAAGGCATAGCATTTCCGGACCAGGCCACAAACCCCGATGTTAACAACGTATCGCCCAAACCGATGACTTCGCGCCGGTTGCCGCCGTACAGTTCAAGAACACCAAACCGCATTTTAACGTAAGCGTCGGGCAGGAGTATGGCTGGATTATCGGATGTTGGGCGCGGACCGGCATTGGCAACGGCATATAAACCAATGCCCCAGTCGAAGCGGGATTTGCGTTTTGCCACCGAATCGGGACGGGGTTTGTAATCGCGAAGCAGACCAAACCGAACGGTCCCGAACGAGCCACGTACCGGATTTGTGTTGAATTGATTAGCGCGGAGCCAGAATGGATTTTGCGACGCCGATGTTGCCAGTCCGCCCACTTCTGCAGAATATCGAACCGACCCAGCCGACGGAACCGATTGCGACCGGACCAGTGGCGAGTTAATCATCAGAAGAAGCGCAATCAGGTAGCGTAGCCGCATAAATGGGTGAACAACAGTATACGTACACAAACATACGGTACAATAGCGAGTTGAGTTCGCTCATTTGATTCTACGTATTTTAAAACATCTTATTAAGTTTTTTTATTAATATATGAAACAATGCCTTTGCCACATGAATGTACCGTTTACCACGCTTAACAATGGTGTTGAAATGCCTTTACTGGGCCTCGGCGTTTATGCACCCAAGCATAATAATGAAGTGCAGCAGGCCATTGAATGGGCGCTCGAAGCGGGCTGCAGACTTATTGATACGGCAGCCGCCTATGGCAATGAACGCGAGGTAGCCGATGCAATCAGAAACAGCGGTATTCCCCGAAGCGATATTTTTATTACTACCAAAGTCTGGAACGACGACCAGGGATATACGCGCACTCTCCGGGCCTTTAATCGTAGTCTCGAGCGCCTGAGCCTCGATGTTGTGGATTTATACCTGATTCACTGGCCCGTTAGAGAACACCGGGTCGAAACCTGGCGGGCACTTGAAAAAATCTACGGCGACGGACGCGCCCGCGCTATCGGCGTCTCGAATTACTACCCTGCGCATTTGGATGAGTTGCTAACCGAAGCGCACATTACGCCCGCCATTAACCAGTTTGAGTTCAGCCCCTATTGCTACCTGCCCGACGTACTGGACTATTGCCGCCAGATAGGTATTCAGCCCCAGGGCTATGCGCCCTTAGTGCGGGGCGAGAAGCAAAATGACCCGAAATTAGTAGCCCTCGCTGAGAAATATGGCAAATCGACGTACCAGATTCTGGTGCGCTGGTCGTTGCAGCACGGCGTCGTTACTATTCCGAAATCGGTGAAGCGCGAACGCATACAGGAGAATTTTGACGTACTGGATTTCACGCTGTCCGACGACGATATGGCCCTGATGAACACCTTCTACGACAATACCCGCATCGCCCCCGATCCACGCGACATTGAGTAGTAAGGGGTAAGTCGGTAAGTAGCTGACGCCGGAGTGTTACTTACGCCGGTCCGCCCTTTAGGTTTGTGGGCTGGTAATATTTCAAGAATTGATCTTTTGCCAGTAGTCAACCAGAGTGGGGTACACTAACGGGCCGCCAAGGAGTCAAAGACCTATGCACCGAACGGTCCGCCGTCGCGGTCAGTCCCCACTCTGTTCAACTTACTCCGGCTCGGATAGAAAATCGGGTTGAAGGCCCACGAAAGGGTTTGAGCAAAAGCAAGTTGTTGACTACTCACCAAAACTAAACAGCCGTATGGACTTTTGCTACTTTATCGGTATCGACATTGCTAAAGACACGCTGGACTGGGCGGTATACACCCAACAGGGTGTACAACTCAGCACCCATACTCCCAACACACTGGAGGGCATCAAGATCGCTTTAGCCGAGCTCAAGGCACTGCCCGGCTGGAATCCTAAACAGGCCGTGTTCTGCATGGAGCACACTGGTATCTATAACGCCCATTTACTGCAACAACTCTACGAATTAAAACTCGCCCTCTGGTTGGAATCCTCTTTGCAGATCAAGCAGGCAGGTGGGATGCAACGGGGTAAAACGGATAAAGTCGATTCCCAACGCATTGCCCAATACGCGTATCGCTTCCGCGATCAAATACGCCTGTGGGAGCCACCACGCGAAGTTATTCAGAAACTGGCCTTTCTGAGTACCACTCGTCAGCGGCTCAATCAAGCCTATAATCTGTTAGCCGTACCCGTCGCTGAGCAGGACACCTTCATCAGGAAATCTCTACAAAAGACCCTCAAAGGCAATGTTAAAAAGTCACTCATCGCCCTCAAAGAAGAGCGAAAAGCCGTTGACCAACAAATTAAAGAACTCATTCAAGCCGACGCTCGATTGAAAGAATTGTTCGAGTTGATGGTCTCGGTGCCAGGTATCGGGCCGGTAATCGCAACCGAACTATTGGTGGCCACCAATGAAATGCAGTCTATTAACGACCCTAAAAAGTTAGCCTGCCACGCTGGGGTTGCCCCGTTTGAGTATCGCTCCGGCACCAGTATACGCGGTAAAACCAAAGTGAGTCATCAGGCCCGCAAACGCCTGAAGGCTTTGGTGCACTTAGGCACCATGTCGGCCATCCAGGTGGCAGGAGACTTACAGGATTACTACGCCCGCAAGATTAAAGAAGGCAAGCCCAAGATGCTCGTTATCAATGCGGCTCGCAACAAACTGATTCACCGGGTTTGCGCAGTGGTTCGTCGGGGCGAAAAATATGACAAAAATTATGCGCCAGCCCTTGCTTAACCCATAGAAATCGGTGCGGGTAGCTAATGGTATTGATTGGAGATGTAATCTACTATTAATGAATGGGTTATTTAAGGTCAAGCGTTGAAAAAAACGTTCAGAAAAACGTCCGATTCAGTTTAGGATCCCGTGTGTAAATTTTAATAGCTGTCAGTTACAATTAGTCGCATACCACTTCCTTTGGCATCTTAAGTAAGACAGCTTTTCGCTCAGCGACAGCCTGCTCACT